>URTA01000025.1 GCA_900550645.1 uncultured Porphyromonadaceae bacterium | reverse complement strand
TGGAATCAGCCCTTTTTCCTTGCCGCCTCCCTGAAATGTTTAGCGGACAGTAATATTTTTAGAGCTACCAGGCATAAAGGCACGATAAAAATATCAGATCGACTGATTGATTCAACCAAGCAGTCAGCGGAGGGTGAATAGCTTGAAGATTAGCTCTTTGAGTAGCTGGTGGCTGTTCTGCATCGAGCCGATGCCTTTGGTCATGGCGTCAAAGCGGCGTATCGCGTCTACGCACATTACCGCTTTGTGGGCATCGATATGCTGCATGCCGCTCTTGATGTCGCGCAGGGCAAATGTGTTTTTCAGGCCGAGGGCTTTCATAAGTGATGCGTCTGACTTGTCTTTCTGAAAAGTCGCCAGCACCATGTTTTGATAGAATGAGAATATCGCTGGGCATACCTTTTCCGTTGGGTTCTGACGAGGATTCTTGGCAAATGAATCGACGATGCGCATAGCCTTGGCATAGTTGCGCGTTGACAGGGCATTGACCAGCTCAAATGAGTTGAAGTCTTTGCTGACGCCGATGTTGCGTTCTACCATTTCGGGAGTTATGCGCAGGTTGACGGCATTGCCGGAGGCGAGGACGAGCTTGTCTATTTCGCCTACGATTTTGCTGACAGATGTGCCGACTGTCTCGGTGAGCATGCCCAACGCCTTCTCGTCAATGTTGATGCGCAGGGAGGTGCAATAGTCGCGTATGTGGTTCGGCACTTCATAGTCTCGTAATTTGGGGCTGGAAAACACGACTGCATTTGATGCCTTGGCAGCTTTCAGCAGCTTGGAAGTCACATTCAGCACACCCCCTTTGAACGCGAGTACGAAGACGCACGAGGGGTTCGGTCGGCTCATATATGGTTCGAGGCGGTCGAGCGAAGTCTTGTTGCCTGGCACTGACTGCGCCTCCTTAAGCACCACGAGCCGTCGCTGTGCCATCATCGGGAATTGCTTGGCGGCAGTCATTACCATGTCTAAGTCAGCATCATTGCCGTAGAAGATATTGCAGTTGAAGTCCTTCTCGTCCTCGCTCACAACGCTCTGCTCAAGAGCTTTGACAATAGCATCTATATAATACGCTTCCTCTCCCATCAGAATATAGATAGGAGAGAACTTGCCGGCGCGTATGGCTGTCATTATTTCGCGGAATGAGCCGTCTGCTTTCTTTGCCATGACTTGTCAGGGAATAATCTTTTTCTAAACAAAACTATCACAGCTGCTACCAGCAATGCGCTGCCAAGGGCGAGCCATGGGAAACCGTCTTCTGCCACACCCCACATCGACGACGAAATGTCCGTTCCGCTGCGTTGCGCAATCCAATAGGTGACAACTACGATCGAGTTGTTTACCGCATGGGCTGTCGCATTAAGCCAGATGCTGCCGGTCGAGGCAAACAGGTATCCGAAGAACGCGCCGAGCAGCAGCCTCGGGACAAATCCGAAGAACTGAAAGTGTATGAAGCTGAAGATGAACGCGCTTATCCATACGGCAGCATGCCGTGACATGGAACGCGAGAGAATGCTCTGCAAAGCCCCTCTGAAAAAAATTTCTTCGGAAAAGCCCGTCAAACAACCTATTATAAGCACACCTGAAATGAGAGTCCACACTGATGTCCCCGTCAGAAGCGTCTGCGAGGATGCTGCCGCTGCATCCTCGAACTGCCGCAAGGACGTTTCGAGATCATGGAGGCTGTCTGGAAATGTCATCTGCTCATTCCAGTAGATAATCTGGTTCAATGCCGGTATCGAGAGGGCAAGCAGCAATATCATGCCGACGTATGGCCTTACTGGCGCGGAAACGCCTACGCCTATCCACCGCAGCGGTGACGGGCTGCACAGGTATGCAGTAATGGCAGCCGGCAAACAGAATGCGAGCAGGCATTGCAGCACATTGCCCACGAGTATCATAGAGCGCGAAGCTCCAGGGGCGGTCACTCCTATGACCTGTGCGATGAATGTTGTGACTGATATAAGCAAGAAAAACGCCGTGAACAGGACGGCTATCTGCGTGCCTGTGCTTGCATTGGCAAATATCGGCATTTTGGATTCGGCGCGAAGAGGAGTACTCATCAATCAAATTGTTTTCTGCGGAACACGAAATTACGTCCGAGGTATTTCTCGCGTACGATCTGATTTTCTGCCAACTGTTCACTTGTGCCCTGGAACAGGATTTTGCCTTCGAACAGCAGGTATGCCCTGTCTGTAATCGAGAGGGTCTCCGGGGCATTGTGGTCAGTGATGAGGATGCCGATATTCTTTTCCTTCAAGCGGTAGACTATCGACTGAATTTCCTCGACATTGATAGGGTCGACACCGGCAAACGGCTCATCGAGCATTATGAATTTCGGGTCAATGGCGAGACACCGTGCTATCTCTGTACGTCTGCGCTCGCCGCCGGAAAGCCGGTCGCCGTAGTTCTTGCGAACCTTTTGCAAATGGAACTCCTCTATCAGGCTCTCGAGTTTCTCCTTCTGATACTCCTTGGGCTTGCCGGTCATCTCGAGGACAGCACGTATGTTGTCTTCCACGTTCATTTTGCGGAAAACTGATGCTTCCTGCGCCAGGTAGCCGATGCCGAGGCGAGCCCGCTTGTATATAGGGTAGGATGTTATATTGTTGTAATCGAGGAATATCTGCCCTGCATTGGGTGTTATCAGCCCGACTGTCATGTAGAATGTCGTGGTCTTTCCGGCACCGTTGGGACCCAGCAATCCGACAATCTCACCCTGGGTGACATCAATGGAAACATTGTTGACAACCGTGCGCTTGCCGTATTTTTTCACGAGCAGTTCGGTGCGCAAAGTACCCTCCCGCCACTGAGTGTCATCGTCTGTAGTCTCGGCATCAGCAACAGATGCATCTGCTTCGACGATATTCGCATCCTCTGCCAACTTTTCGTCAGAAATGGCAGGTGCGGCAGCATTGCCAGCAGACTTTGGGTTGCGTTTGCCCGGCTTGAACCGGGAGAAAAATTTCTTACATTCCATGGTCAATTCACGGCAGGAGGGAGTGTATATAGTCTGTAAGCAGCTTGATTGCCACATTGTTATGACCTCCCTGCGGGATTATGAGGTCTGCATAGCGTTTCGATGGTTCGATATACAGCTCATGCATAGGCTTCAGTGTTTCCTGATAGCGGTCTATCACCATTTGCGGAGTACGGTTACGCTCTATGCAGTCACGGTGAATTACGCGGATAAGGCGTTCATCTGGCTCTGCGTCAACAAATACTTTCACGTCAAGCATTTCGCGCAACTCCTTGTCACACAATACGAGTATGCCTTCCACTAATATTACCTCCTGCGGCTCGATGTGCACGGTCTCCTTCAGACGCGAGCAGGTAATGAAGTCGTAGGTCGGCATATCGATAGCGTTGCCGGCTTTCAGCTGGCGAAGATGCTCCGTGAGCAGTGTCCATTCTATGGATGCCGGTTCATCGTAATTCATCTTGAGCCGCTCCTCGAGCGGGATGTGCGGGTTGGAACGGTAATAGCAATCCTGCGGTATGACCGCCATGCCTTCTTTCGGGAGTGCCTGTTGAAGTTTCCGCACCACCGTTGATTTACCCGAGCCGGTGCCGCCCGCTATACCTATGATAAGCATTTTCGATTGTGTTTCTACTATAAATTTAAGGACATAACAGCCGTTACTATGAGATACCAGTATATCAGCGACATTGGCGCTACTGCAAGCAACGAGTCGATCCTGTCGAGTATTCCGCCGTGACCGGGCATGACGTTGCCGCTGTCCTTCACGCCGGCGTTCCGCTTTATCATTGATTCTATCAAATCACCCCATGTGGCGAAAACTGCGACCAGTACGCCGTAGACAAGCCATACGGCAAACGGCACATTGTCGCCGGGGAAGAAAAAGCCATTGAAACAATAGAATACCGCCGCTCCGATGAGGCAAAAAGCCATGCCCCCGAAGAAGCCTTCCCATGTCTTTTTCGGCGAAATTCGTTCAAACAGCTTGTGCCGCCCGCACATACAGCCTATCAGATAAGCTCCTGTGTCATTGAGCCATATCAATATGAACATGGCGAGGACAAGCGTCGCGCAACCCAGTTTCGGCAAAGAGGTACATCCGCTGGCTATCCACTCGATGAAGCCGTTATATACGCCGAAAATATAAGAGAGCAATGCCAGTGACATCATCGGCAGGCCGATGTAAACGACTGACATAATCGAAGAGGATAGCGATGAAACGGTGTTTTCGCGATTCGACTTGGAATACAGCTGTATCAGGAAACGGATGCCAAGAACAACTGGAACACACAATGCTCCTACAAACGAAGCCATAAGACCGTTGGCAACAGCATCACAGGCTATCGCTGAGGCAGACTTGCGTCCCTTGAAGCTTATCCTGTCAAACTCAATGGTGGCTAAAATCGCAAAAAGAATAGCCAACGGGAAGACACCGACACTTCCGAGAAATATCAGTGACACTACTATCGCCACATAAACGGCTCCGCTCAAAGCACGGATAACAATCTTCCTTTTGTCCATCGGCAAAAACTACTTTCGTGGTCTTCACCGCAAAGTTAATAAAATCTGCGCAACCACACAAATTTCAGGAGGGGTCTACGTCGTAATACAGAACAAGCTGGCGCATACGAGGGTCTGCTGCAAGCTGCACATAAATGTCGCGGAGTATCTTCTTGACCTTCGCCATAGATGCCTGTGCCTCGACTTTCAGCATCACTGTCTGTATGTATCTGTTGGCGACACGAGGTATCAGCGGCGGCTCGGGGCCGAGAACCCTGTTGCCGAACACTTGCATTAGCATCTTGGTGTATGCCACAGCAAGCTGGTTGAGCGTGTCACGGTCGCGGTGCTTCATATAGATGATAATGACCTTGGTAAACGGAGGGTAGCCGAAACGCTGCCGGTCAGCGATGGCTGCATTATAGAAGCCCTCGTAGTCATGGGCGCAGACATAGCGCAGCACCGGGTTGTCCGGGCTTGTAGTCTGTATCATCACCTTACCTTTGTCGGCACGTCTGCCGGCACGTCCTGCAACCTGTTCCAGCATATTGAATGCTCGCTCGTCGCTGCGGAAATCGGGGAAGTTGAGCAACGTATCGGCACTGACGACACCCACTGTGTCAACCTTTTCAAAATCAAGCCCCTTTGATACCATTTGAGTGCCAATAAGTATATCAGTCTGGTGTGAAGCGAATTTTTCTATGATATCCTGATAGGCATTCTTATTGCGTGTTGTGTCGAGGTCCATGCGGCTGACACGTGCATCGGGAAACTTGTCGTGCACTTCCTCTGCGATACGCTCCGTGCCGTAGCCGTATATCTCAATGCCGGGCAGTCCGCACGCGGGGCAGACAGTGGGCAGCTGTATCGAATATCCGCAATAATGACAGCGTAACTGGTTGATTGCCTTGTGATAAACCATTGACACATCGCAGTTCTGGCATTTGGGCTTCCAGCCGCACTCTCCGCACTCCACCATCGGGGCAAAGCCTCGGCGGTTCTGGAACAGAATAGCCTGACGGCGGCTGCCAATGCTGCTGCCAACAGCCTGAATGAGAGGGAAGGAGAGAGAGCCGTAGACTGTTTTTTGCTTGCGCTGCTTGCGCATGTCTATCACTTCCACATCTGGCATCACCGCCCCGGAAAAACGCACTGTCAGCTCCACAAGCCCATATTTGCCAGTCTTTGCCTTGCAGTATGTTTCCACAGAGGGGGTGGCAGAGCCGAGCAACGTCTTCGCGCCATGCATGGACGCAAGGACTATTGCTGTGTCACGCCCATTATATCGCGGCGCAGGGTCATACTGCTTGAAAGAACTCTCATGCTCCTCATCGACGATGACAAGTCCGAGGTGCGCAAAGGGGAGGAACACGGCAGAGCGTGCGCCGAGAGCGACTATAGGCTCATGGCTCGACAAAATACGTCGCCACAGGTCAACGCGCTCATTGTCAGAAAACTTGCTGTGATAAACCACGAGCTTGTCGCCGAAGAAGCGGCGAAGCCTGTCGGTAAGCTGTGTCGTAAGCGAAATCTCCGGGACGAGATACAGCACCTGATTGCCCTGATTGAGCGTCTGCTGTATCAGGTGGGTGTATATTTCGGTCTTGCCGCTTCCCGTCACGCCTCGTAACAGCACAACATTATGTTCACGAAACTGAGAGCGGATGCTGTCTAACGCCTCTGTTTGAAGCGGCGACAACGGCGAGAGAGGGATTGTCTGATTTTGCTCCGACCCTCGGTTGAAGCGGTTGACAACTCTGGTATAGACTTCAAATATACCCTTCTCTGTCAATTTTTTCATGACACTGGAATTGACAGTGGCAGCATCGGCAAGTTCTTTTCGTTCAACCTCCTTCAATGGCATATCGCGTTGCTGCCACCTACTCAAATTGAGGTAAGTAAGCAAAAGTCTCTCCCAGGCTCGAGCATTCTTGGGAAAGGATACCAAAATCTCATGCAGAGCGTTGTCGTCCTCACGACTGCAAGTCAGTCTGACAAGAGTTTTCTTAACCGGTCGGTAGCGGTCTACAGTACGCTCGTCGATTTCGACTATGCCAATGTCGAGCAGCCTCGCGACTATGGGCGAAATGGTCTGTATGCCGCATTTGTCTGCCAGCTGATGTAGGCTCAGCCGCTCCTCGTGTTGCAGTGTCGCTACGATAAGAGCTTGTTTCTCCGTGAGATGCTTCGGTTCAGATGCCTCAAAGTCGGCATTAAGGCAGACCATGGTCTCGCTCTCGATTTTCAGTCCGACTGGGAGCGCGGCCTTGTATACATCACCGAGTGTGCAAAGGTAATAGTCGGAAATCCACTTCCACAGCTTCAGCTGCGGATAGCGGATGATGCTGTCGCTGTCAAGCAGCTGTAGTATCTCTTTTACCTCATATTCTGTCGGGGCATTGTCATGCAGCGCGACTACAACGGCTGTATAGCACTTCCTGTTGCTTTTGCCGAACTGCACATAGACCCTTGACCCGATTGCAATGGCATCTTCCATTTCCGGCGGTATCGCGTAGGTAAACGCATCCGGCAGCGGCAACGGCAGTATAACATCTGCAAACAGGGACATCAGGGCGAAGGGTTACAAGTGACGAGGTCAGAACAGGTAGGTCACGCCGACAGACCAAGTGGAGGGACGCGCCGAATAATTGTCGAGCTTGACAGTGCGCATCTCGTAGGAAACGCCAAGGTCATACGACCCGAAAATCTGCCACCGCTCGCAAATCTCCGCACCAAGGCCGAACTGGATGGCGACGGTCGCTCCAGGGTACTCCAACGCCTTGACATCGTTGTCATCCACATGGAAAGTGAAGACCGGGCCGGCGAAGGCAAACGGCGCGAAATAGCGTTCCAGCCCCGAAAGTCGGGTGTACTTGAAGCGCAGGTGCAGCGGCACCTGAATGGTATGTAGCCAAACCTGCTCGTTGCCGAAACCGTCCGATGCCCATACCTTCTTTTCCCCGAAATTGATTTTCGAGCCGTGCATACTGTAGTTCAGCCCGAAATCTACGCCAAAGCCGATGCCGGGGAACATCAGCTCGCCCATGAGTCCGGTCTGAAAGCCTGTGGACATTTTCACATCAGCGATATGCTGTTTGAAGCGGTAGGAGGTGAAGTTGGCTCCCGCCACCGGTCCCCAGCGCCATTCGGCAGAGGCGGTGATGGCCGTCAGGCACATCACCACCCCGAGTAATATCTTCTTAATCATTCAGTTGATTGTCAGATTATCGTTGCATCGTCTGGCATCAGAACAGCCAAGCAGCTGTCACTGTCCAATAGTTGTTCTTTACCTTGTAGTCATCTACAGTTGTTACGCCAAATTCTTTGGCGATGTTGTTCATACCGAAGCCGTAGCTGCCTGAAATCTGCAGGTGATTGATGAGTTCAACACCGACTCCGATGTTCCATGCGCATTGGAACTTCTTTGTAGCGAACACATTGTCGTCGCCACCGAGTTTGAAAGCGAATGACGGACCGGTGAACAGGTACGGCGAAATCACGTTGCCAACAGCGGGGATGCTGAATTTGTACTTGAGGTTGATTGGAATTTCGAAGAAATCCTTGGAGTTGCCGTTGTCAACGATTTTGCCGTTCTCGCCAATTGAAGCGTTGAACAATTCAGCGTTCATGCGGGTGTACATCAGCGAGGCGTCAAAGCCGAGGCCAATGACGGGGACGGTGAACTCAACCATTGCGCCGCCGGTGAAGCCGCAGCCATTGTCAGACGAAAAATTGTCGCCGAGGTTGTCAACGTGCAGGCTGTTGAGGTTGAGTCCGGCTTTCACACCGAAACGGAACTGTGCATTTGCGCTGCCGGCAACAGCGAGAGCCACCAGCATCAGCACGAGTAATCTCTTGATACTTTTCATGTCAGTAGAGTGTATTACGATTATATATGTTGCAAAGGTAGTAAAAATCCCCGATAATCACGCGCTGCGCACCTCTTTCGGGTGTAATCTGATTTAAAAGCGGTGATACTGTAATAAACGTATAGTAATTTATGTTATTCGGTGATAAAATCGGGGGGGTGATTGCGTGGACGAGGAATTATCATTAACTTTACACCGACATAATCAACCACACCCTAATACAATACGTTATGACGAAAATCTTACTTAGTGTTCTAATGGCGTTTGCCTCCACCACGATGATGGGTGCATACACGCCGGCAAACCGCACTGCTGACAAGCAGCCGAAGCGGAGCGAGTTGAAGCACTCGCAGTTCAAACCCGGGAATGCCCGCATGCACAAGCCCTCCAAGGCCGACGGCCAGCTCTTCAAGGTGAACGTGGTGTTCGACTTCAAGGAGGGCGAGTTCTCACCATACTATGCCATTTATAATGAGAACGTCTACGACGAAATGTACCCTGAAGAAAACGCGGGCGTATTTGAAGTACCCGCCGGCACATACGACCTCTGCGGCGAATGTTGGGATGACAACGGCAACGTGATAACCACATTCAAAGAGGGCATCACCATCTCCGGCGACACGGAAATCCACTTCTCTACAGACGCGGCTACTATCATGTACACCTCTGACGGCTACTTCCCCGACGGAAGAAAAGTCACTGTAGGATTAGTCACAGACCCGGATAATTTTGAAATCGACTACAGCAATGCAACTGCCAACTTAGTGGTATGTTCGTCCGATTTTTACCGCAAGGGCGTAGGTTCCATATCCATGGGAGTAAGCGTGGCAAACTTCGCATTCACCGAAGAGCAAGCCTCGTCCATATACCGCAGAAGGGTTTCGCCGTTCAGCAACAGCTACATCGTCTGCACCACAGCACTTGTAGAAGCCGATAATAAGTGCTATGTGCTTGAAATCACGGGGACAGGCACCGAGAAAACCACAATCCGCAATGAAGCTCCATTCGTGATGTATCAGGATGATTTCGTGCACTCTCCTATCCATGACGAAATCGGCTGCGAAAAGTACAAAAGCCATGTAAAATGCGCCAGTTGGATAAACGAAGTTGGCATCGGCGGAGGGGGGATGGACCTCACATACGAAAACCCTGAAATATGGCTCTCTGCGGGTACTCCAGACACTGACGCGGAAGTGCGCATACAGACTGTTGTCACAGTCGGAAACTACGAGTTCCACAAGATAATGAAGGACGATGAAGGCTTCGAGTATGATGCCATGGCAGCAACCATGGGGCTGCCCGTAAGGCGCGTTCAGGATGGTTGGGAGTACATCAATAACAACCACTCCGAGTGCGGCAACTTTTCGTTCCAATGCCCCGAGGAGGACGTAGACGTCACGGAGTTTCCGGGACATCCGGCGTATACCTTCACTACAGCCACCAAGGGTCAGACATACGGAGACTCAGCTCCCATTAATGCTGTCATGATCCAAAAGAATGCTTACGGAGAAGGAACAATCATCTATGTTGAGCCGGCATACATCGGTCGCCTTGGAGAAGTTCGCGGCGCAGACCTGGCTTGTGTCAAGACTGATTTTTCATACAACGGCGAGGCAAAACTCACGAACAGTTCGGACTATCTGGGCACCGACTGGCAGTATAATTGGTCAACCGACGGACACGCTCCCGGCAAAATCGACATAACATTCCGCAACGACAATATTATGGTAGACGGCCTTCAGGGCAAGAATGTCACCGAAGTCAGCTATGACGAGCGCAACGAGGACGTTACCGCACCGACGCTCCAGATGCTCATATTCAAGGACAACAACGGCAAAGTCATTGACCGCTTCGACAATGCTGCCGACGGCACAATGTACTTCTCGGGAGGCGACTTCCAGTGGCACAGCGACGACCGCTTCTATTACACATACGAGAAGGCAGAGCCGAAAGTGGAGTACGCGCCTTACGGCGAAGACTCGTTCACCACGCTCGAAGTCAGCGCAATCCCCGAATTGTTCTTTATGCCCGGTTTCGGCGACTGCTACTCTACCAACCTCGCCAATGTTGACCGCCCGAGTCGTACAGGCTGGTTTGACCTGCGCATCGAGATGACCGACAAGGCCGGCAACCGTCAGTGCCAGACGATCTCCCCTGCGTTCAAAATCAACGCCCTTTCCGGCATTGCATCTGTCAGCAACGACAATGTGAAGGTGTGGGTGGCTGACCACGAAATCCGCACCGAGGGCGCAGACTGCGCAACTATGGAAGTGTTCTCCGTGTCAGGTCAGAAAATGGCATCTACGCAAGCAGACCGCATTGACGCATCTGCATGGACACCGGGTGTCTACGTAGTGCGCATCACGACTGCCGCCGAGGCAAGCACCCACAAGGTGGTAATCAAGTAACCCCCAACCATAATCGTTATTAAGCCGATCTGGCTGGTTTTATCCAGCCAGATCGGCTTGTTCTTGAAAGCGAATCGCTTAACTTTTTAAGATCGGCGGCGCGATGATGCAATATATTCCAGTTACATCAGTTTATAAATGAATGCAGGTGTCGGCGAGACACCTGCCAATGTATAAATTTGTATCAGTTACAATGAAAGGAAAATTTGCAGCAACGGCTATGTTGCTGGCTGCTGGCCTGATGCCGGCGCATGCAGAGGACAACTACATTTTCAATCACCTTGGAGGCGGTGTCGGCGTGGGCACTACCGGTGTCTCGGTGGAGCTTGCCACGCCTATCACGCATTTTGTGCAGATGCGTGCCGGCTTCTCGTGGATGCCTTCCATCAAGTTCCACTCAGACGTGGACTTCACCTACAACGCTCCTGACGCAGACGGCGTGATGCGTCAGCAGACGGGTACTGTTGACCTGTGCGGCGACCTCGGACGTGTGCAGGGGCAGGTGATTTTCAATGTCTACCCGATACCGAAAGTGCCGCTGTATGTGGCTGCTGGCGCGTATTTCGGCGGCGGCAAGCTGCTGAAGATTACCGGTTACAGCCCTGACTTGGCTTCGCCGGATGCACAGCTCGCTATCGGTGATTACAAGATACCGGCTGACGAGAACGGCAACATCTCCGGCGGCTTCAAGGTGAATGACTTCCGTCCGTATGTCGGCATCGGCTGGGGCTGGATGATACCGGGCAAGCTGGTGAATTTCTCGACAGAGCTGGGTGTGCAGTTCCAGAACCGTCCGAAGCTGTACACTGACTATGGCGAGATTGACAAGTCGCTCGTTGAGGATGACAACACGTTCAACAAGGTGGCGGACGCATTGCGGATTTATCCGACTTTGACGTTCCGCATCAATTTCAAGGCGTTCTGACGCTGGCGAATTGTTTACAGCAATATTAGATAGAATGTGATGTTGTCGGGGATGTGCCGTTATGGTGCGTCCCCGATTGTCATCAGGTATAATATCTCATGGGTGTGGCGCGTTATATGTTGAAGTGCAGACGTGTGCGGTTGTGCCGTGCGCTGTCTGCCTCCAAGTTTCGCTAATTCGTATATGGGTCAGAAATATATTTCCATTAGGGGTGCACGTGTCAACAACCTGAAGAGCATTGACGTGGACATACCGCTCAACCGCTTTACCGTGGTGACGGGAGTGAGCGGCTCTGGCAAGTCGTCGCTTGCCTTTGACACGCTCTATGCCGAGGGGCAGCGTCGTTACGTGGAGAGCCTGTCGGCGTATGCACGGCAGTTTCTCGGGCGTATGTCGAAGCCGGAGTGTGATTATATCAAGGGGTTGCCGCCGGCTATAGCCATAGAGCAGAAGGTGAACACGCGCAATCCACGCAGTACCGTAGGCACGGCGACGGAGATATATGATTATATGCGTATGCTGTTCGCTCGTGTCGGCAAGACTATTTCGCCTGTTTCCGGCGAGGTGGTGCGCAAGAACGACATTCCGGACATCGTAGACACAGTGATGTCTTATCCCGAAGGAACGCGCATTGCGGTATTGGCAAACATATACCTGCCCGAGGTCCGCACGTTTGACCAGCAGCTCGACATCTACCTGAAAGAAGGCTATTCGCGGCTGGAGCAGAACGGGGAGTTCATTGACATTGCCGACTTGATAGCCGAGAACCGTGCGGCAAGCTCGGAGTATTACCGGCTGCTCATCGACCGCCTGTCTGTCGGCAGCGGCGATGACGAGCGGGCTCGGTTGGCAGACTCGATAGAGACGGCTTATTTCGAGGGCAACAGCGAGTGTGTGATATGCGCGTGGACGGCTGACGGCGTGAAGACCCACACCTTCTCCAACTCGTTCAGCGCAGACGGCATGACATTTCGCGAGCCGGACGACCTGATGTTCAACTTCAACAACCCTTACGGCGCGTGTGAGGCGTGCGAAGGGTTCGGCATGGTGATGGGGATAAGCGAAGACCTCGTAATCCCGGACAAGACACTGTCGGTATACGAAGATGCCGTGATGTGTTTCCGTGGCGAGAAAATGGGGGAGTGGAAGCAGCATCTCGTGCATATTGCCCCCAAATACAAATTCCCGATACATACGCCGTATATCGACCTGACCGAGGAGCAGCGGAAGTTCCTGTGGCACGGAGGCGGCGAATGGGAGGGGATAGACGGCTTTTTCCGCTGGGTAGACGCGAATGTATACAAGATACAGTATCGCGTGTTGAAAGCTCGCTACACGGGCAAGACCATTTGCCCCAAATGCGGCGGCAGCCGGCTGCGCCCTGACGTGGAATATGTCAAGGTGGGCGGCAAGTCCATCACAGAGCTGTCGCGCATGCCGCTGACAAGGCTGCGCGAGTTTTTCGACAACCTGGAGCTGGACGGCAACGACAAGGCGATAGCGGCGCGGCTGATGACGGAAATCAGTTCGCGGCTCCGGTTTATGGCTGATGTCGGGCTTGGCTATCTGACACTCGAGCGTCCGTGCGCCACGCTGTCGGGCGGCGAGAGCCAGCGCATCAACCTCGCGACTTCATTAGGGTCTTCGCTTGTGGGGTCATTGTACATACTCGACGAGCCGAGCATCGGGCTGCATCCTCGCGACACGAAGCGGCTCATAGGGGTGTTGCGAGGTCTTCAACGTATCGGCAATACGGTGGTTGTGGTGGAGCATGACGAGGAGATCATGCGAGCCGCCGACTATATAATCGACATCGGCCGTGATGCGGGTTCGCTGGGCGGCAACGTGGTATTTACCGGCGATGTGGCGGACATAGAGCAGTCGCCGCTGCCCGAGGGGAAATCATACACGGTGGACTACCTGCGCGGCAACCTGTCGATACCGGCTCCGCAGCACCGTCGTCCGTGGAAAAAATACATAGAGGTAAAAGGCGCATGCGCCAACAACTTGAAGAATATCGACGTGCGTTTCCCGTTGGGCATCATGACAGTGGTGACAGGCGTTAGCGGCTCGGGCAAGTCCACTCTCGTGCGCGACATATTGTACGAGGCGTTGCTGCGCCAAATTGGAGAGAATGGGGATATGCCCGGGACGCATCGCGGATTGGCAGGCAGCATCAACAGCATCGCCGCCGTCGAGTTTGTTGACCAGAACCCGATAGGCACATCGTCGCGCAGCAATGCTGCGACTTATCTGAAGGCATTCGACGAGATACGCCGCCTGTATGCCGAGCAACAGGCAGCTGTGCAAATGGGGTTCACGGCGGCGCATTTTTCGTTCAATGCCGAGGGCGGCAGGTGCGAAGCGTGCAAGGGAGACGGTGTGGTGAGCATACCGATGCAGTTCATGGCAGACATCGTCATACCGTGTGAGGAGTGTCACGGCAAGCGGTACAAAAAGGAGGTGCTCGATGTGAAATACCGGGGCAAGAGCATATATGACGTGCTGGAAATGACTGTTGCCGACGCAATGACGTTCTTCGGCGAGGGAAATTCAGCTACTGAACAGCGCATTGTCAAGCGGTTGCAGCCGCTGATGGATGTCGGCCTCGGTTACATCAAGCTGGGGCAGTCGTCGTCAACGCTGTCTGGCGGCGAAAACCAGCGCGTCAAGCTGGCGTATTTCCTGAGCCGCGAGAACCAGCAGCCGTCGATGTTCATATTTGACGAACCAACTACCGGTCTGCATTTCAACGATATATCCACGCTGCTGAAATCGCTGCGTCACTTGATAGACCGTGGTCACACGGTGATAATAATAGAACACAACATGGAGATGATCAAGAGTGCAGACTATATCATCGACATGGGGCCGGAAGGTGGAGAGAACGGCGGCAATGTAGTCGCAGCCGGGACTCCCGAACAGGTGGCAGCGTCGCCGCAGTCGCATACCGGACGGTACCTGAAACAAGCATTGGAGGAGAGATTATGAGAATTTTACTCTTGCCGGCTTCTGCCCTGATGCTGGCGGCAGGCTGCGCCAAGCCGACACAAGGCGACGACAACAGGCTGCGCGACGACCTGTACCGGCAGGTGTGCGCCCTGACGCGGACGTATGCCGACTCGATGCGTGCAGCGACTGATTCTGCTACGGTGTCGGGATTGATGGAACGCTACGGCCAGCGGCTGTCTGAAATCAACATGAAGTTTCCGCCGGCGACAGACATGGAACTCGAAGAAGACCAGAACGACACTATCTATATGCTCACACAGCGGCTTATTGCGGCTCGCGACAAGGCGTTGATGCCGCGAGACACCGTCGCCGCCGACACCACATCAGCCGTGACGGCGGCAGAACAACACCCGCCCGTACAGTGACTTCGACATTCTCAAGAGCCGAAACTCTTGTATGCCTAATGGTTTTTTAGTAATTTTGCATCGTACAACAGAACAACCTATCATGCAAAAGCACCGCAAAGCGTTCCTTACCCTTCAGAACGGCGATGTATTCGAAGGCTACTCCTTCGGCTACGAGAAACCGTGCGCCGGGGAGGTGGTGTTCAACACCGCAATGACCGGCTACCCCGAAAGCCTTACCGACCCGTCATACGAGGGTCAGATACTCGTCACCACCTATCCGATACTCGGCAACTACGGCGTTCCCTCGCGAGAAGTGAGCGGCGACGACAAGGTGATAGAATATTTCGAGTCGTCGCGCATCCACTGCGAGGCAATCATCTGCCAGGACTATTCCTCCGCGCCGTCACACTGGCTGTCGCAGCGTCCGTTGAGCGACTGGCTCATCGAGGAGAAAATCCCGGGGCTGTTCGGCATCGACACGCGCCACCTTACCAAACTGCTGCGCGAGAACGGCAGCATGCTCGGCAAAATAACTTTCCCGGACGCTCCGGACATCGACTGGCATGACCCGAACAGCGAGAACCTGATAGCCAAGGTTTCAACACGGCAGGTGCAGACATTCGGCAAGGGCGACAAACATGTGGTGCTGGTGGACTGCGGTACGAAGCTGAACATAATCCGCTGCCTGACGCGCCGGGGCGTGCGCGTCACGCTCGTCCCGTGGGACTATGACTTCAACACCATGGACTATGACGGCCTGTTCATTAGCAACGGCCCCGGTTCTCCCGAATTTGCCACTGTCACTGTTGACAACCTGCGCCGCGCCATGCGGGGCGACAAGCCGATATGCGGCATCTGCATGGGCAACCAGCTGTTGAGCCTCGCTGCGGGCGCAAAGATATACAAGCTGAAATACGGACACCGCAGCCACAACCAGCCTGTACGCATGACTGGGACGGACAGATGCTTCATTACGTCGCAAAACCACGGCTTCGCGGTTGACAACGATACTATTCCCGAGGGGTGGGAACCGTTGTTCATCAACATGAATGACGGCTCAAACGAGGGCATACGCCACAAGACCAAGCCGTTCTTCTCGGCACAGTTCCACCCCGAGGCTTCCTCCGGGCCGAAGGACACAGAGTTCATTTTCGATGATTTCATTAACCTCCTCTGACACATAGCATCCATCATGGCAAACGACAAACAGAAAATCAAGAAAGCCTTGCTCTTGGGTTCAGGGGCATTGAAAATCGGCGAGGCCGGCGAGTTTGACTACAGCGGCTCGCAGGCACTCAAAGCCCTTAAAGAGGAGGGGATAGAAACGATACTCATCAACCCGAACATTGCTACAGTGCAGACATCGGAAGGGTTTGCAGACAAAATCTACTTCCTGCCGGTAACTCCGTATTTCGTGCGCAAGGTCATCGAGAAGGAACGCCCGGACGGGATACTGCTTGCTTTCGGTGGACAGACTGCGCTCAACTGCGGTGTGGCTCTCTATAATGAGGGGGTATTTGACGAGTTTGGCATTTCCGTACTCGGCACGCCGGTAGAGGCAATCATTGCTACGGAAGACCGTGAAATGTTTGTGCGCCGCCTCGACGAGATAGATGTCAAGACTATCAAGAGCGAGGCTGTGACGACTGTGGAAGATGCAGTCGCTGCTGCGGAGGAACTCGGCTACCCGATTATCGTCCGCGCTGCATACGCGCTCGGCGGACTTGGCAGCGGTTTCTGCGACACTCGCGAGCAACTCGTGGCCCTGGCTGAAAAAGCCCTCTCATTCTCGCCGCAGGTACTCATAGAGAAGTCGCTGAAAGGCTGGAAGGAGGTCGAGTATGAGGTAATGCGCGACCGTTACGACAACTGCATCACCGTCTGCAACATGGAGAACTTCGACCCGCTGGGCATCCATACCGGCGAGAGCATTGTCGTTGCTCCGTCGCAGACATTGAGCAATGAGGACTATCATGCACTGCGCAAACTCGCTATCAAAATCATACGCCACATCGGCATCATAGGCGAGTGCAACGTGCAGTATGCATACGACCCGCAGTCAATGGACTACCGTGTCATCGAGGTCAATGCTCGCTTGTCGCGCAGCTCGGCTCTCGCATCAAAAGCAACAGGCTATCCTTTGGCCTTTGTCGCAGCCAAATTGGGACTTGGCTACGGTCTGTTTGAGCTTAAAAACTCAGTGACCAAATGCACGTCTGCGTTTTTCGAACCGGCGTTGGACTACATAGTCTGCAAGATACCGCGCTGGGATCTCGGCAAGTTCCACAACGTGGCTCGCGAGATCGGCTCGTCGATGAAATCCGTAGGCGAGGTGATGGCGATAGGCCGCACCTTCGAGGAGGTTATACAGAAGGGCCTGCGTATGATAGGGCAGGGGATGCACGGTTTCGTTGAGAACAAGCAGCTCGACGTGGCAGACATAGACAAGGCTCTCGCTGAACCGACCGACAAGCGCATATTTGTCATAGCACAGGCCCTGCATCGAGGGTATTCCGTTGAGCGCATACATGAACTGACCAAAATCGACCTCTGGTTTCTCCAGAAGTTGAACAATATAGTCGTAACTTCTCGCGAACTCGACAAGTATGACAGCCTCGAGGCTCTGCCCGAGGATTTGCTGCGTCTTGCCAAACAGCAGGGCTTCAGCGACTTCCAGATAGGTCGTGCCATATACGGCGACCGTATGCACAAGGAGAGCGAGCCGTTGAGCAACAGCGTTCGTGCATACCGCATCGCCAAAGGCATACGCCCCTTTGTCAAGCAGATAGACACGCTGGCCGCTGAATACCCGGCACAGACCAACTACCTGTACCTGACATACAACGGCGACTGTGACGATGTGCAGTATTTGCATGACCACCGCTCCGTTGTTGTTCTTGGCTCTGGCGCATACCGCATCGGCAGTTCCGTAGAGTTCGACTGGTGCGGTGTGAACGCGCTGCTGACAGTAGCCAAGGAGGGGTGGCGTCCGGTGATGATAAACTATAATCCGGAAACGGTTTCGACCGACTATGACATGTGCGAGCGTCTGTATTTCGATGAACTCACATACGAGCGTGTCATGGATATTCTGGAACTGGAAACGCCTCACGGAGTGATACTCTCTACCGGCGGACAGATACCCAACAACCTGGCCATGCGTCTCGATGCAAGCGGTGTAAACATACTCGGCACACAGGCTCGCGACATAGACAATGCGGAGGACCGCAACAAGTTCTCGCAGCTGTGCGACAGTATCGGGGTTGACCAGCCGCGTTGGAGCGAATTGACATCAATGGATGCCATTGACCGCTTTGTCGAGAAAGTGGGCTTCCCCATACTTGTGCGTCCGAGCTATGTCCTTTCCGGCGCAGCGATGAATGTGTGCAGCAACGAGCAGGAGCTGACGCGCTTCCTTAAACTCGCGGCAGATGTATCCAAGCAACATCCTGTTGTTGTGTCCGAATTTATTCAAGAAGCAAAGGAAATAGAAATGGATGCAGTGGCTCAGGACGGTCAAATCAAGCTGTATGCCATAAGCGAGCATATTGAGTTCGCCGGTGTTCACTCGGGTGACGCGACCATACAGTTCCCGGCGCAGAAGCTGTATGTGGAGACTATGCGCCGCATCAAAAAGATTTCCGGACGCATTGCCAAGGCATTGCACATCTCCGGCCCGTTCAACATACAGTTCCTTGCGAAGAACAATGACATCAAGGTGATAGAGTGCAACCTGCGTGCATCGCGGTCATTCCCCTTCGTGTCGAAGGTTTCAAAGCAGAACTTCATCGATGCTGCTACTCGCGTCATGCTCGGCCTTGACGTGGAGAAGGCTGGCGGAACGGCATTCGACCTCGACTATGTCGGCATCAAAGCCTCGCAGTTCTCGTTCTCACGTTTGCAGGGCGCAGACCCGGTGCTTGGCGTGGATATGTCCTCGACCGGCGAGGTGGGCTGCATTGGCGACGACACGTCGGAGGCTGTACTCAAATCGATGCTCTCTGTGGGCTATACCATTCCGCGCCATGGCGTGCTGATGTCGTCTGGCTCTGCACGGCAGAAGGTGTCGCTGCTCGACTCTGCCCGTCTGCTGCACCGCAAAGGGTACACCATATATGCAACTGAGGGTACACAACGTTTCCTCAATGACAACGGCGTGCCTGCATTGCGTGCTTACTGGCCGTCAGAGGAACAGAAGCCGCAAATAATTGAGATGCTTCATAACCGTCAGATTGATTTGGTGGTAAATATACCCAAGGACTTGACTCCGAAAGAGTTGAGCAACGGATACATGGTACGGCGTGCTGCAGTTGACCTCAATATCCCGTTGATAACCAATGCGCGTCTTGCCTCGGCATTCATAACCGCGTTCTGCACGCTATCGCTTGACGACATCAAAATCAAGTCGTGGGACGAGTATTGAGAGACACTGGTCAAAACTAATCAGATATGAGTGACATCATACTCGGAATAGAATCCTCTTGCGACGATACGTCGGCGGCTGTAATAGCCGACGGCGTATTGTTGAGCAACGTCATCGCCTCGCAGCAGGTACACGAGGCGTATGGCGGTGTGGTGCCGGAGCTGGCATCAAGGGCGCATCAGCAGAATATCCTGCCTGTGGTGAGTGAGGCTGTCCGTCAGGCCGGTATCTCGCTTGGGCAGCTGTCTGCCATAGCTTTCACTCGCGGGCCGGGTCTTCTCGGTTCGCTTCTCGTCGGGGTTAGTTTCGCAAAGGCTCTTGCCATATCTCTCGGTATTCCGACAGTGGATGTCAACCACCTGCACGGTCATATCCTCTCACATTTTATCAAGACCGACAGCGACACTCCAGTTCCGTCATTTCCGATGCTATGCCTGCTTGTTTCGGGCGGCAATTCGCAGATTGTGCTGGTGCGTTCTCCGTTTGACATGGAAATTGTCGGCCAGACTATCGATGATGCTGCCGGAGAGGCTTTCGACAAGTGCGCCAAGACGATAGGACTGCCGTATCCAGGCGGCCCGCATATCGACCGTCTGGCGCAAGACGGTGACGCGAAGAAGTTCAAGTTGGCAAAACCCCATATCGCGGGACTGGACTATTCATTTTCCGGGCTGAAAACTTCTTTTCTGTACACTGTCCGTGACGGATTGAAGGCTGATGCTGATTTCATCGACCACAACAAGTGTGACCTTGCTGCATCGCTGCAGCACACAATAGTTGACATTCTCGTTGACAAGTTCGGCAAGGCTATCGATGCACACCCCGAAGTGCAGAACATCGCAGTTGCCGGAGGTGTTTCAGCCAATTCCGCTGTTCGCGAGGCTGTCGCTGAACTTGGAAAACGTAAGCACAAGACTGCTTGGATTCCGCCTCGCAAGTTCACGACAGACAACGCGGCAATGGTTGCCATAGCCGGATATTACAAGTATCTGCGCAAGCAATTTTGTCCGCTCGATGCACCGCCCTTTGCGCGAGTTGACATATAATGTTTAATCCCAAATCTCCTCTGCTTATGTCTGAGAATAACGCTTCAGCCCACACTGAGATGAACACCGAAATCCGCTACTTGGTGATTTACGGCTACACGAGCCGTGAACTCACGAAAGTCATCAAGCATTTCAAGCTGCACCTGCCGGAGTATGTGAAGATGACAGTACGCACGCAGAGCCTTGTTTCACGCATCACACTCACAGGTGTTGACAACAAGGTCGAGCTGTTGCGCTTCAAGATGAACCGTTTCCAGCAGATGCTTGCTGACATTTTCAGCGAGGAGGTTATCTCGATGCAGGACAAGACGTTGCCGCAGGTTCTCGGAGAGTTGCTCACCGAGCGTGAGCTTTCAGTGGCTTGTGCCGAGAGTTGCACTGGCGGCAATATAGCTCACCGCATTGTGCAAATTCCCGGCTCTTCGGCATATTTCCTCGGGAGCATCGTCAGCTATGCCAATGACGTTAAGGCTGGCGTGTTGGGCGTATCACGCTCTGACATAGATAATTACGGCGCGGTCAGCGAACAGGTGGTCGAGGGTATGGTTAAAGGTGTCTGCCGCCTGATGCGTACCGAGTGCGGTATCGCCACGTCTGGCATAGCCGGTCCCGATGGCGGGACGAAATATAAGCCTGTAGGGACTGTGTGGATAGCGGCAAAATGCCTTGACCGCGTGGTGAGCGAGTGCATCCATTTCGACGGAGACCGGAATGAGGTGATTGAATCTGCTACCAACCACGGCATGTTCATGCTGATGCGGCTGCTGCGCAATACATACGTTATGCAGGAGGATTTCACCGACGAGTGATGCGGCAAAAACGCTCCTGCATAATTTTCTATATTTCTAAAACCCAATCAGTTCAATAAGCGTTGAGCGAGGACAGCAGTTGTTCCAGATGACGGTCTTTGTCCGAAATCCGTTTCAGCCGGGCTTCATACGCTGCATAGTCTTCGATAGGACGCGCTGCAACACCTGACTCTGCGGCGGCACGTGCCACTGCTGGCGCTACGGTGGTGAGCAGACGCGGGTCAAGCGGCTTAGGAAGAATGTAATCTCGACCGAATTCCATGTTTTTTGCCCCGTATGCTTCATCTACGACTTGGGGAACAGGCCGGCGGGCGAGTTCTGAAATGGCATGGACTGCGGCAATCTTCATCTCATCATTGATTGCGCGTGCGTGGCAGTCGAGTGCGCCTCGGAAAATGTAGGGGAAGCCCAGGACGTTGTTTATCTGGTTGGGATAGTCGCTTCTGCCTGTAGCAACGATGATGTCATTGCGTGTTGCATGCGCGAGCTGGTAGTCAATTTCCGGGTTCGGGTTTGCCAAAGCGAACACAATCGGGCGTGGCGCCATAGTTAACAACATTTCCGGTGTAAGAACATCAGCGACACTCAGACCCAGGAAAAGGTCAGCTCCTTTTATGGCCTCTGCAAGCGTATGCAGGTCGCGGTCAGTGGCAAATTCGCGCTTGTGTTCATTGAGCGTCGGGTTGTCCTTGCGGATTACGCCGTGTGAGTCGCACATGACGATGTTTTCCATCTTCATGCCCAGTTTGCAGAACAGTTTTGTGCAGCTGATAGCTGCTGCACCCGCGCCGTTGACCACTACCTGAATCTCATCAATTTTCTTGCCCTGTATCTTAAGCGCATTGAGCAGCCCGGCTGATGATATTATCGCCGTGCCGTGCTGGTCATCGTGCATTACGGGGATGTTGCACTCCTCGCGCAGACGGCTCTCAATGGTGAAACATTCTGGAGCTTTTATGTCTTCGAGGTTGATGCCGCCGAATGTCGGCGCAAGGCTTTTGACGATGTCAACAAACTTGTCGGGGTCTTTCTCGTTGATTTCAATGTCGAAAGCGTCGAGACCCGAAAATATCTTGAATAGCAATGCCTTGCCCTCCATGACTGGTTTTGCAGCGTCAGCACCGATGTCTCCCAATCCGAGGACGGCAGTGCCGTTGCTGATTACAGCTACGAGGTTGCCCTTGTCTGTATAGTCGTATGCCAAGCCAGGGTTCTTTTCTATTTCTTTGCATGGATAAGCAACGCCAGGCGAATAGGCCAGCGACAATGCGAGCTGCGTAGCGTGTTCCTTGGTCGGTACTACTTCAATTTTACCGGGGTGCGGCTCATTGTGATACCGCAACGCCATTTCCTTGGTTACTTCAGTCATTATAGTATTGTCCTTTATCACTTGTAGTACAAATATGGGCTGAAAATGTTCGGATTCTGCGGTGTGCCATTAACATAGATTGCACAATCTGCATGGCGGCTGTTTGATGTATTATTGACGCATGAGAAATGCTTGTCAGTGAGCTGATTTGAATACGCACACTCGGTTGGAGTTGTCTGAAAAATATTTCAATATACAGATTATCAGTGTATTGGATTTGTGTGGTGGCTGAAAAGTTTCCCAAAACCGAAAACTGTCAATATTTTTTCTTGCCTGTCAGTGTCGGAAAACGGAAATTATTGCTACATTTGCACATCAGTTTTTGAGGCTTCCTCGTGATGTCTCGTTCAAGTAATGTTGTAACATTTTTATTCTTCTATGATACAGGTAGTTGAAAAACGGGATGGCCGGATCGTGGGTTTCAATGAAGAGAAAATCAAGGCCGCTATCCGCAAGGCAATGCTCACCACGGAGAAGGGTGAGGATGAATCTCTCATCCAACGAATTTCCGATCATATAGCGATGACCGGAAAGGAACGTATGACAGTCGAGGAAATTCAGGACCGCGTGGAAATGGAGCTGATGAAGTCCAAGCGTAAAGAGGTCGCGAAGCGTTATATCGCGTACCGCGACAAGCGTTCTATTGCTCGCCGTGCTAAGACCCGCGACTTGTTTCTGGAAATCATCGAGACCCGCAACAACGACATCACTCGCGAAAACGCGAACATGAACACCGATTCCCCGGCGGGAATGATGATGAAGTTCGCAAGCGAATCGACCAAGCCTTTTGTTGACGACTACCTGCTCTCTGACGAGACTCGCTCGGCGATGAAGAGCAACTACATACACATACACGACAAGGACTATTATCCCACCAAGTCGCTGACGTGTGTGCAGCACCCCCTCGACAAGATACTCAAGCATGGTTTCAACGCCGGCCACGGCGAATCGCGACCTGCAAAGCGCATTGAGACAGCAAGTGTGATAGCCTGCATATCGCTTGAGACTGCGCAGAATGAGATGCACGGAGGTCAGGCCATCCCTGCTTTCGACTTCTACCTCGCTCCGTTTGTGCGCAGCTCGTTTGTAGAGGAAATCAAGATACTCGAGCGAATAATGGGAGCAGACCTGAAGCGCCTGTATGACTATGCTGTTGAGGATTATGTGTCCAAACCCCTTGACGGACTTAGCGGCGACGACCGGTATGTGACCCATGCCGTCAACCGCACTGTGGAGCGTGTTCACCAGGCAATGGAGGCGTTCATTCACAACATGAATACTATCCATTCTCGCGGCGGTAACCAGGTTGTGTTCTCGTCAATCAATTACGGCACTGACACATCTGCCGAAGGACGCTGCGTAATTCGCGAGTTGCTGCGTTCTACATACGAGGGTGTAGGCAACGGGGCCACTGCTATTTTCCCAATACAGATATGGAAAAAGAAGCGCGGGGTGAACTACCTGCCCGAAGACCGCAACTATGACCTGTACCTGATGGCGTGCAAGGTATCTGCTCGCCGTTTCTTCCCGAACTTCCTCAATCTCGACGCTACATTCAACCGCCATGAGCAGTGGCGTGCCGACGATCCTGAACGCTACCGTTATGAGGTGGCAACAATGGGTTGCCGCACCCGCGTGTTTGAAAACCGCTTCGGCGACAAGACTTCCATAGGGCGGGGCAACCTCTCGTTCACTACCATAAACATTGTGCGGCTCGCCATTGAGGTGATGAAGATAGCAGACTTGCAGGAGCGTGTCGATACGTTCTTCCGTCACCTTGACGAGACGCTCGAGATAACGGCACGTCAGCTCGACGAGCGTTACCAATACCAGAAAACGGCTCTTGCGAAACAGTTCCCGCTGCTGATGAAATCGCTTTGGACTGGAGCAGAAGCGTTGAAGTCGAACGACACTATCGAGAGCGTCCTGCCGCAGGGCACGCTTGGCATCGGTTTTATCGGCCTCGCAGAGTGTCTGATCGCGCTTACGGGAAATCACCATGGCGAGAGCGACGAGGCACAGCAGCTCGGACTGAAGATAATATCGCACATGCGTGACCGGGCCAACGAATTCAGTGAGAGATTTCGCCACAACTACTCTATACTTGCCACGCCGGCAGAGGGTCTGTCGGGGCGTTTTACTCGCATTGACCGCAAAGAGTTTGGTGTTATCCCGGGTGTGACGGACAAGGACTATTACACCAACTCAAACCATGTGCCGGTCTACTATCAGTGTTCGCCTAAGCACAAGGCTGAAGTCGAGGCTCCGTATCACGACCTCACTCGCGGCGGACACATATTTTATGTGGAAATTGACGGTGACGCTACCCATAACCCGAAAGCGATAATGCAGATTGTGGACTTGCTCGACAAGTACAACATGGGGTATGGCTCTGTCAACCACAACCGCAATCACTGCCCGAACTGCGGATATGAGAATGCGGACACCGGTATGCACGAATGTCCCAAATGTGGAACTCATTTTGAGACCATTCAGCGCATCACCGGCTATCTCGTCGGGACTACTGACCGCTGGAACTCCGGCAAACTCGCGGAACTTGCCGACAGGGTAGTGCATAAATGAGCAGAACCTACAATGTTATGAGGATAATGCGCGGAACAACGGTCGATGGACCGGGGTTCCGCACCTCCATATATCTCGCCGGTTGCAGGCATCACTGCCCTGGATGCCATAACCCGTCAACTTGGGATGACAATGCAGGCGAGCAAATGTCGCTTGAAGAGATTTTAGATGTCGTATGTCAAGAGGGCTATGACGTGACATTGTCAGGGGGCGACCCGCTCTGTCACCCTGATGCGACGGCTGCTCTTGCAGCTGCGATACACCGGCTCGGTTTCGGCGTGTGGATGTACACTGGCTATACTTGGAATGAAATCAGTGCAGATGCAACTCTTACGGCTGCTGTTGCTGACGTTGACGTGATAGTTGACGGACGCTATGTCGAGAAGCTACGCGATCCGGACTTGCTGTTCCGAGGATCGTCCAACCAGCGCATCCTCGAGCTCACACACAATTCTGGTGGCTCAATAACAGCATCGCCGTGGCATGACCCGTATGCGATATGAAATTGTGTGATAGATGATTGTGGCGTGACAGGGAGAGCGTTTTATGCCGACTGCATAAGCTCCAGTACCCGGTCTACAAATTCCAGTTCAGGCATGTCGTATGGCAGCCAGTGAATGGTGAAGCCGCGTCGCTCCATACCTCTGAACCAGGTCATTTGTCGCTTGGCGAACTGGTGGATTGCCGTTTCGAGTCCTCTGTACATTTCCTCGTATGACAGTTTGCCTGTCACGTGCAGTGTCAGGAACTTGTATTCCAATCCGTAATAAATCAAGTCTTCGGGCGAAATGCCGTTGTCAAGCAGCGACTTTACCTCCTCGACCATTCCCTCGTCCAGACGTGACTGCAGCCGCTCGGATATGCGCCGCCGGCGCGAGTCGCGGTCGATGTCGATGCCGATTATCAACGCATCGCAATGCCGAGTGCGGCTGCGGTCGGCAAGAGCCGCCTGTTCGGGATGGGTTCGGTAGAATGTTTCGATTTCAATGGCGCGGACCGCTCGTTTAATTGTATCTACATCAGTTGTGTTGTGCAGCTGCTTCATTGCTGCAAGCTTTGCAGTCAACTCTTCAAGCGAGCATCCAGTCAACTCCTTGCGCAATTCCGGGTTCTCAGGCACTTCCGGCAGCGTCACCCCTGCCAGTACGGTTTCGACATACATCCCAGAGCCGCCGCAGATTACCGGCACGAGTCCGCGTGAGAGGATGTCCTTTTCCACACGGCGGAAGTCTGTCACATAGCGGTGCAGGTTGTACTTGTCGCCGGCCTCCGCCACATCCACGAGATGAAAGGGAATCTCGCCGTATTCGTCCAAATCCTTGCCGGTGCCGATGGTCATGCCTCGGTAGACCTGGCGCGAATCCGCGCTTATTATTTCCGAGTGCAATGCGCGTGCTACAGACACAGCTCTCCGTGTCTTACCTGATGCCGTAGGCCCTACTATTGCTACTTCATTTATCATCTTGCGGTCATGTTTGAGCCGTGTCCGTGATGTTTTTCCCTGCCGAGCAGTTTGCGCCACCAGCTTCGCAGCCTGAACATCGGCATATCTGAATTGAATAAGGAGATGCGAATCCACTTGTCGTCCTGAAAGTCGATTTCAGACTTGTAAACGTCGCATAGGTTGAAATTCGGGCGGTAGCTGCGGATACCCGAGCGGCGCACCCCCTGCTCGTCGTATATCTTGCTGGTCAAAATTATTGTCGAGAGGCGTGTCGTGTCAATCACGCTCAGACGTGACAGCCGGCTTGGTTCAGTGGAATAAATCTGCTTGATATCCTCATAGTCCATCCACTTGCCTGCTGTCTTGAGTTGCGGACATCTGCCACCGTCGCCGGGTTTCACGAAATAGAAATAGCGCAACAGCGTATGTCCCTTGATGCCCGTCCGCCGACCGTAGAAGAACCGCAGCTCCCCGTCCAACCCCGTCATTTCGCGTATGATTTCGCCAACTGCACTTGTCGGCAATCCGTTTACATTTCGCTTGGAGAGGAATGGTGTTTCCATCACTTCTCCGCATTTATTGTCCGGAGTAGGGTAGTGTTCATCCACATAGATGTTGTTGCCGCAGATGACATAGAAACGCAGGTAGGTTTTGGCAGTCATGTCCTCAATCTCTTCGGGCGTGATTATTTCATCATTTTCGCGCAGGTCGAGATACAGGTTGTAGTAGCGAGCGGTAAAGTAAACTATGTCAAGAAGAAAAACTATGACGACTATCCATGTGAAGATGTACCAGTCGCGAGCGTTCTGGCTTGCGTTGACATAGAAAATAAGGAAATATCCCCATACCAAAACTGTGAGGCACAGCAGCATGACAGTTAAATTGCGCAGCTGGAAATGTGATTCAGAACTGTATATGCGGCTGATTCTGTTGCCTCCGATATACTCTGAATTACGGATTTTACAGTCGCGGCACAAGTTGATTTTCTCGCGCTGCAGGTACGTCATAAGCATCGTGACGGTTGCAGTAGGCAGGTACATGAGCGAGGGCATATATGCGCCCTGGTAGAAGATTACCTCATCGGGGAGGCTGACCAGCCCGACGGCATTGGAAAGGTTTACGAATACGGCTATAAGGGAATATACGACAAGGCTCATGAAAATCGCGTAGGGGACGATGGCGCACAGGCCGAACCGCCCTCTCGCGACATTCATTATCTTGTAGATGACCAGTGCGCTCAGCAACGAGAATATTGGCGAGAGTATCGTGGGGAAAAAACGTGTCACGACAAACATAGCTGTCAGCACGCCGAGGCACAGCGCGAGCAGCCGCCAGAAGTTGAAAAGCCTTATACTGTCTATTTTGTGCAGGTCATCCATATAGCCTTATCAACACTTCAATTGAGTTGAGTGTTGAGGAAATCAAGCACTTTTTTGTACAGCTGCACGCGGGCATTGCACATGCGCAGACTGTGTTCAAAACCGGTAAACGACATCATGTCGAATATCTTGCCCTCGCGGTTGAGCTTGGACGTATACTTCAACGTGTTGTAATAGTGTACGTTGTCGTCAGAAGTTCCCGACATTATCAGCAGCCTGCCGTTGAGGTCCTTTGTCCGGTTGAGTGCTGATGCAGTCTCATATCCGCCCTCGTTTTGCTGCGGCGTGAGCATATAGCGTTCCGTGTAGATTGAGTCATAGTAACGCCAGTCGGTCACAGGGGCCATTGACACACCAGCCTTGAACGGCGAATTGGGGGCAGACATCTCCATAAGCGTCATGTAGCCGCCGTAGCTCCAGCCGAAGCAAGCCACACGCTGTGCGTCGATATAGGGGAGCGATGCGAAATAGCGTGCGCCAGCTATCTGGTCGGCTGTTTCATACTCGCCGAGGTGCTTGTAGACGCTGTTCGCCCACTCGCGATTGCGGTTGCCTGTGCCGCGCCCGTCTACGCACGCGATTATGTAGCCCTCGCTCGCAAGGTAGAACATGCCGTCCATGCTCCACTTGTTGAGCACTTGCTGCGAGTCCGGTCCGTTGTACTGGTATGTCAGCAGCGGGTATTTCTTTGAAGCGTCAAAGTTTGCCGGCTTTATGACGTATGCGTCCATCTCCTCGCCAACGGCATTGGGAACTTTCATCAGTTCTAATTTCGGAGCGGAGGCGTATTTGGCGGCATACTCCTCGTTCATGTTGACCACGGTCGATTTCTTGCCGTCCGTAGTGCAGATGGTGTACTGGTTCGGGGTAGAGATATTGCTGTAGTTGCGCAGGTAATACTCGAAATTGGAGCTGAACGAAGCGTTCTCCGTGCCGTCAACGTCGTTGAGCATCTTCATCACGCCTTTGCTGTCTACACGGGCTACATTGCGGTTGACTGCGCCGCGCTTCGTGCATTGCACATAGACATTGCCGCGTGCATCGCGCCCGTAGTACTCCGTTATGTTGAAGTTGCCGTCAGTCACCTTGCGTATCATCTTGCCAGTATAGTCATATTCATACAGGTGGCGGTAGCCCGACTTCTCGCTGCCGATGATGAACGATGACTTGCCGAAATCTATCATCTGGTAGGCGGCAGGGGAGAGCCATGCGCTCGACTCGTCTGTATAGATGAGTTTTGCCACTGTCGAACCCGTATTGACGGCATACATCTTCAGGTTGTTCTGGTCGCGGTTGAGCACCGACACCATGAGCGTTGCGCCGTCGCCGGCAAACGAAAGCTGGGGAATGTAGTCAGAGTCCGTCTTCGGTATGTCCATGGTCTTAGTCGTGCGGTTGTTCAGGTCGTAAGCCAGCACGCTAACCACGGAGTTGGGATAGCCCGGCAGCGAGTACTTGTACTCGTATGACTGCGGGTAGGGGTCGCCAAGAGGCTCGTCGTCACAGTAGCTGCGCACATTGTCAAATGAGTACACCGGCACCTGGCTCTCGTCGAAACGCATGAACACGAGCGTATTGTCGTCGGCAGAGAAATTGATGGTGTTCAGTATGCCGAACTCCTCCTCATACCCCCAGTCGGGAGTGCCGTAGATTATCTCGTTGACCTTGCCGTCTTTGGTTACGGCGATGTCTGTTCCGTAGTCGAGGTTAGAGATGTACACGTTGTTGCCGCGCATATATGCAACAGCTCTGCCGTCGTGGCTTAGCACCGCGCCGCGTTGCGCCCCCCCCTCTGACACGCGCTTCATTGTGCCGCGCGCTATGTCATATACATAGTATTCTGCGGTGAACGAGTAGCGGTATATCTTCTTGGAATTGTTCCAAAGCAGTATCTTCTTCTCGTTGGCTGACAGCTCATAGCCGTCGAAGCTGTCTATCTTGACATCCCCTTTAATGGCTTTCACGTCAAAGAGGGTAGAGGTCTTCGCGCCGTTCTTGTAGCTGTACACCTCGATGGCATTGCCGTCATCGCTCAGTGCGGCATACGAAACGCCGTCGGCGAGCGGGCGCATTTCTCGCACTCCTGCGGGCTTGGTCAGGTTTACGTCGCAATAGTCGTCAGGGGTGAGAGGTGCTGCTGTTGCCGGCAATGATACGGCTGCGAGCAACAGAGCTGGTATGGTCGTAGTTGTTTTCATGGTATTACGGTATGTATGCGGAAAACCGTCCGTCCCACGACATTCGTGGAGCGGACGGCGTATAGGGTATTGTCAATATGAAATGGCGAAAAGCACACGGCGAGGCGAAGGCTTGCCTGTCACCATGCACACGCCCGGCGTGGTGTCTCCCTCAAATGGAATGCAGCGGATAGTCGCCTTGGTCTCCTCCTTGATGCGGGTCTCGGTCTCGGAAGTGCCGTCCCAGTGCGCGAGGATGAAGTAGCCTTGTGTGATTTTCTCCTTGAACTCATCGTAGCTGTCTACGGTGATGGTGCGTTCCTTACGGCGTTGCAGCGCACGGTCGTATAGGCTCTTCTGGATGTCGTCGAGTATGCGCATGATTTCGTCAACGATGCCGTCAAACTTCACCTCCTCCTTTTCGAGCGTATCGCGGCGCACCAGTTCGCACGCGCCGTTCTCCAGGTCTCTTGCTCCGACGGCGAGACGCACAGGCACACCCTTGACCTCGTAATCTGCAAACTTGAAGCCCGGGCGGCGGTTGTCTGCATCGTCGAACTTTACCGTCAGCCCGCGGCGGCGAAGTTCGTCGATTATTGGCTGCATCTTGGCCGCGATTGCGTCGAGCTGAGCCTTCTCCTTATATATAGGCACTATAGCCACATGGATAGGGGCGAGGGTCGGCGGCAGCACGAGGCCGTTGTCGTCACTGTGCGTCATTATGAGCGCACCCATCAGGCGTGTCGATACGCCCCACGATGTTGCCCAAACGTATTCAGGCTCGTTGTTGGCGTTTATGAACTTCACGTCAAAAGCCTTGGCGAAGTTCTGTCCCAGGAAGTGCGATGTGCCGGACTGCAATGCCTTGCCGTCCTGCATCATTGCCTCTATGGTGTATGTCTCGATTGCGCCGGCGAAACGCTCGTTGGCCGACTTCACTCCTTTGACCACAGGCATTGCCATGTGTTCTTCTGCAAACTCGGCGTACACGTTCAGCATCTTGATTGCTTCAGCCTCGGCTTCCTCGCGTGTGGCGTGGGCGGTGTGTCCTTCCTGCCAGAGGAACTCCGCTGTGCGAAGGAACATGCGGGTGCGCATCTCCCAGCGGAATACGTTTGCCCATTGGTTGATGAGGATAGGCAGGTCACGGTATGAGTGTATCCAGTTCTTGTATGTATTCCATATAATGGTCTCCGAGGTCGGTCGTATGATGAGTTCCTCCTCCAGTTTCGCAGCCGGGTCTACCACCACACCGCCGCCGTTCTCGTCATTCTTCAGGCGATAATGAGTGACAACGGCACACTCCTTGGCGAAGCCCTCTACATGGTCGGCCTCTCTGCTGAGGAATGATTTCGGTATCAGCAGCGGGAAATAGGCGTTCTGATGCCCTGTGGCCTTGAACATGTCGTCAAGCTGCCGCTGCATCTTCTCCCAGATGGCATAGCCGTAGGGCTTGATTACCATGCAGCCGCGTACAGCCGACTGTTCTGCCAGGTCAGCTTTCACCACCAGCTCGTTGTACCACTGTGAATAGTTGTCTGCTCTTTTCGTGAAATTCTTTAGTTCCTTTGCCATTGTTGTCTCATTTAACGCGCAAAGGTAATAATTTTTCGTGAGATACAGGGCGTGCTGCCGAGAAAACCAACTGGACGCGCTATTCTCGCCTTCTCTCACTTCCCAACTGATGTGCGGTCAAGGTAGGGACATGGCGTGCCGTGTTCGCTGCAAATCGCTGCAATTCAATGATATACCTGCTCGCTGCCCTTCGGACACGACACCCCGTGACCCTACCTTGCCAACATACCTATTAAATCTGATTATATATGATTGGTTCCTTTGAACCGGCCGTGCATCTGCGCTGCGCGTCGGCGCATCATGTCAAATGTACGCCACCGTTGCTCCTGAACATTAAGCACTTGCGGCGAATGAGTGAAGTATTTAGATAAATTAACGTTGAAATCCGTGTCTATATCTGCGAGAAGTTCTAATTTTGTAGCGATTATAAAATTTATCCGTAAGGTTTGTGGGAATTTGATTGACGCTAAGCCAACAATTTATGCAAGTCCGACTAATCCATGGAAACTCAGATTTGACTGAGCATAACGAAGCAAGTATTACGGTGGATTTATAAGACGTTCTGCCGCCGGAGCGGGTTCAAGCTGAAGAAGCGTGCCGTGCCGCACGCTGGTTTCTTGGCTTTCAGGCGTAGAGCGTGTGAGTATGAATTGAACATTGATTGTGTTGTAATGAGGAAAGTAACATTCATATCGTTTCTCGCCGTGGCAGGATGCCTGTCCGCTGCGGTAATAAATGATTCCGTCAAGATACATTTCCGCCAGAGCCGGTCAAACCTTGACCCAGAGTTTAAGGACAACCGCGAGGCTCTGCGGCGTATATCTGACAGTCTCAGCACGAGTTATGCAGACTCCATGTTGACCCTGCGGAGCGTGAATGTCGTCGGTGGTGCCTCGCCCGAAGGCTCTGTGGCTATCAACCGCCGTCTCTCCGAGAAGCGTGCGCAGGTATTGTTTGACTATTTCTCTGATTCTTTCTCTGTTGCGGATTCCGCACTGACGTTCTCCTATCTCGGACGCGACTGGAATGGTTTGCTCGAACTTGTAGAGCAGGACGAGAAAGTGCCGTACCGCGAGGATGTAATCCGCCTGGTGCGCAACATCATCGACGAGCAGAATGGCAGCCGCCCCAAGTCGGGAGACCCTCTGCGCCGCCTCAAGCAGCTGCGTGGCGGCAAGCCCTATTTATATATGTATCGCGAACTGTTCCCCGCTTTGCGTGCCTCGACGCTGCTGCTCTCCTACGAGCGTGTGCCGTCGCCTGTGTACATTGAACCGGAGCAGGTCTACATCGAGCCGGTTGACACCGTCGAGGTTGATACCGTGCCTGTGGATACTGTTGTGGTGGAGGAAAAGCATTGCCGCCCCTTCTACATGGACATCCGCACTAACATGCTCTACGACGTTGCAGCAATACCCAACATCGGCGTTGAGTTCTACCTTGGCAAGAACATATCTGTCGGCGCAAACTGGCAGTACGCATGGTGGAAG
>URTA01000024.1 GCA_900550645.1 uncultured Porphyromonadaceae bacterium | reverse complement strand
TTCGTCTCGGAAAATAAGAAGAGAACAGATTGGGAAAAAACAATGATTCGAAAATACGGCAAAGCAAATGGCAAACTTATCATCGAAGGTCGTGTCAAAGTTGGTTTCACAAAAAAATGTGTGAGGAATCATGGGGAAAGCCATCAAAAATCAATTCGTCTTCAGGCTCTTGGGGTGTCCACGAACAATGGGTTTATGGCAGCGGGACATATCTTTATTTCAAAAATGGCAGACTTTCATCGATAAGTAATTAGAAACAATGATTACCACCATGCGGTAAAGTTTTTCAGCTATTTGGAGTGCCCTCATTATACCAACATCCCAATAACCCAATATGTCGGCACATGCCACAAATAAAAGATGTATGTCATGTCTTTGAAAAAGCGGTATGGCTAATTTAGAAAGATTTACGCGCAATTGTTTCGCTACATGGAAACAATTGACTATATTTGCGGTGTTATTTGAATACTCGTGGTGAACAACAGGATAAAAATAGTATTGACAGATGAAGCATTGGCGTTTGTCCAGTCGCTCCCATCTAAAGTGCAGGAAAAAATAACCTACAACTATCAAAAGATTGAGCAAGGTCTCCTTGACAAGGATTTGTTCAAAAAGTTGCGTAACACCGACATTTGGGAATTAAGAACCTTGTACAATGGCAATTGCTACAGATTGTTTTCGTTTTGGGATACAGAAACGGAGACCCTGGTTATTGCAACTCACGGTATTGTCAAGAAAACCCAGAAAACACCACCGAGAGAAATTGCTAAAGCAGAAAGCATTAGAGAACAATACTTTAAACTCAAAAACAACAAACAGCATGACTAATATGAATTTGACTCCTCTGTCTGTACTCGTAGATGAAGTATGGGGCAAGAAAGGCACTCCAAAACGAGATGCTATGGAAAAACATCTGACTGAGGAAATAAATGCACATAGTGTGGGCGATGCCATTCGTAAAGCCAGACTCGCACAAAGTCTAACACAAGAGCAGCTAGGTGAACGCATCGGTGTAAGACGCTCACAGATATCCAAATTGGAAAAAGGCAAGAGTGTTATAACATTGCCAACCATGAGCCGTGTCTTTCAAGCATTGGGAATAGGCCAAGCCACTCTTGATTTGGGAGTTGCTGGAAAAATTCCGTTGTGGTGACACATGGAGATACGGGAAGCGCAGCAAGCCGTTGACCGCTGGATAAGGACTTACGGCAACGGATATTTCGACGAACTGACCAACATGGCGATACTCACCGAGGAGGTCGGGGAGGTGGCACGCATCATCTCGCGCGTATACGGCCGCCAAGTCGCCAAGGAGGGAGACCTCGACAAAAAGCTCGGCGACGAACTGGCAGACGTGATGTGGGTAGTGATGTGCCTTGCCAACCAGACGGGCGTTGACCTGACGGAAGCCTTGCAGGCTTCCATTGAGAAGAAGACGCGACGCGATGCCACCCGGTTTCGCGACGCGACATCACAGGCTGAAAAAAACGACAATAAGGGGCAACACGTTTCATAAACAGCCGTTTTTCGCGAAAAACGCACGTTACCGAGGGCGGCTTGTTGGCACAGTCGCATACTTTTATTAATTTTGTGGCATAATATGCCGAACCGCGTGCGTTTGGCTGATTAGTGCCGCTGCCGTGCATTGGCAGCGCAGCCCCAATACAGACTGTAATGAGACAAAAGATATTATTCGTTGCCCTCGCACTGCTGACAGCCGTAATGGTGTCGGCACGCATGACCGACATGGAGGTCATGAACTACATACAGAGACAGACCGATGCCGGCAAGTCCGAGCAGCAGATAGGCCGTGAGCTTGTGGCACGCGGCGTTACCCCGGAGCAGGTAGAGCGCATCAAGGCTCAGTATGACTCGCAGTCAAAGCGCAAGACGGCTACCAGCACCGCAACCGACAAGATAAGCAGCACCCGCTCCACCCGCACCTCGCAGTCCGGACGCATCGACAACAGCCGTGACAGCCACAGCGAGCGCGAGACAAACCGCGTTGACAACATAAGCGTTGACAACACCTACAGCTACGACCGCGACAGCGGAATGTACGACCAGCAGCTGGAATATACCGAGAACACTGAAGAGCGCGAAATATTCGGCCACAACGTGTTCAGCGAGACCAACCTCACGTTTGCGCCGGGCGAGAACCTGGCGACACCGCAGAACTACCGCCTCGGCCCTGGCGATGAGGTAATAATCGACCTGTGGGGCGAGAACGAGGAGCATATCCGCCAGACCATCTCGCCAGAGGGCAACATAATGGTGGCGCAGCTCGGGCCTATATACCTGAGCGGCAAGACAGTGCAGGAAGCCGACAAGGTGGTGCGCGAGAAATTCTCCCACAAATACGGCGGCGTGGCTGATTCCCGTTCCGACATCAGCCTCTCGCTCGGGCAAACCCGCTCCATACAGGTTGACGTGATGGGCGAGGTCGCCACTCCCGGCACATACCAGATGTCGCCATTCGCGACGGTGTTCCATGCCCTCTACAATGCCGGCGGCATCAACGACATAGGCACGCTGCGCAACATCGAGGTGCTGCGCGGCGGCAAGAAAGTCGCCACCGTCGACATATACGACTACCTGTTCCGCGGACGGCAGAACGGCAACATACGCCTTCAGGAGGGTGACGTGATCATCGTCTCGCCCTACAAGCAGCTCGTGCGTGTGGACGGCAACGTCAAGCGTCCGATGTACTATGAACTGAAAGAGGGGGAGACCGTTGGCAATGTCATCAACTATGCCGGAGGCTTCGCCGGCGACGCATACAGCGACATGGTGCGCGTCTCTCGCCGCAACGGACGCGAGAACGAGCTTGTCAACGTCGAAAAACAGCAGTACAAGACCTTCCGCCTGCATGACGGCGACGTGCTGACCGTAGGCACTATCATGGACCGCTACAGCAACCGCGTGGAGCTGCGCGGCGCGGTGCAGCGTCCAGGAATGTACGCCCTCGGCACAGAGATATTCACTATACGCGACCTGATAAACAAGGCCGACGGTCTGCTCGAGGACGCATACACGGGACGTGTGATGCTCTACCGCGAGGCAAAAGACCTGTCGCTCGAAGTGGAGGCCATAGACCTGGGGGCAATCCTGCAGGGCCGCGCTGCCGACATCGAGCTGCGCCGCAACGACATGCTGGTCGTCTCGAGCGTGCATGAGCTGAACGACCGTGGCGAGCTGACCATAGAGGGCGAAGTGGCGCGTCCCGGCACATACCCGTATGCTGCCGGCTCTACCGTCGAAGACCTGATAGTCCAGGCCGGCGGACTGCTGCAGGGAGCGTCAACATCGCGTGTCGAGGTGTCGCGCCGCATCACCGACCCCGCTGCCACCGAGGCAAGCGACCGCCTGTCGGAAACATACACCCTCGCCATAGACAAGGGCCTCATGGTAGGCGAGGGGTCAGGCTTCAAGCTCGAGCCGTATGACGTGGTGACGATACGCCGCAGCCCCGGTTACCAGCAGCAGGAGTTTGTCACCGTCGGCGGCGAAATAGCATTCGCCGGCCCGTATGCGCTCACCTCGCGCACAGAGAGGCTCTCCGACGTGGTCAAGCGTGCCGGCGGCACTACTGACCACGCATACCTGAAAGGCGCGTCTCTCATACGCCGAATGACCGAAGAGGAAATCAAGACACGGCGCGAGTCAATAGAAATGGCACAGCTCTCCGAGGGCAAGGATTCTATATCCGTGAAACGCATTGCCTTCAACGAATACTACAATGTGGGCATCAACCTCGAGAAGGCTCTTGCCAACCCCGGCAGCGAGCATGACATCGTGCTGAAGCGCGGCGACCGCCTATTCATACCCGAGCTGACGTTCACCGTATCTATCGCCGGCGAGGTGATGAAACCAAACACGGTGACATACCAGAAAGGGAAGCGCGTCAAAGACTATATTGATTATGCCGGCGGATATACCGACGGAGCCAACAAGAAGAAAGTGTACATAGTCTACATGAACGGCAACATAGCCAAGGCAAAGAGAAACACGCCCCTCGAACCGGGATGCCAAATCATCGTGCCGACCAAGACAGCCAAGAAAGGCTATTCGTTTGGCGAAATCATGGGATACATCACTTCATTCGCATCGCTCGGCGTGATGGCTGCGTCCATAGCCTCGTTCCTCAAGTAGCCGGCAAACAAAACACCTGACAGACATGGAAGACAACAACCATAACGAGCGGTCACGCGAAGTGACCATTGCCGATGTCATAGCACGCCTGTGGACACGCAAGTATGTGCTGATGATATGGGTGGCAATAGGCATCGGCATCGGGCTGACCATCGGTTTCGGTACGCCTAAGGAATACAAGGCGCGTATGCGCATGGTGCCGGAATCTACGGAGTCCGCATCCGGAATGAACGCCACGCTTGCCGCCCTCGGCATGGGCACGGAGGTGTCTACGGAAGATGCCTACAACCCGACGCTGTACCCCGACATCGTCAGCTCAATACCCTTCATCACCGGGCTGTTCGATGTGGAAGTGCAGACATCGCTCTCTGACACCACCTACACCGTGCGCGAATACATGGAACACCACACCGCCTCGCCGTGGTGGGATTTCAGCAAGAGCAATGAAGACGAAACACCCAAGAAGCCCGGTGAGATAATCGACCCGTTCCGCCTCACCAAAGGCGAGACCGCGCTCTACAAAGCCCTGAACAAGTGCATCACTACCGACATCGACAAGCGTACCGGCGAAGTTTCCATAACCGTCACCATGCAAGACCCGCTGGTGGCTGCACTGCTCACAGACACCATTGCAGCACGATTGCAGGAATACATCATCGACTACCGCACCGCCAAGGCACGTAACGACCTGGAACACGCAATAACAATCAACGAGGAGGCGAAGAAGCAGTACTTCGATGCGCAACAGGCGTATGCCGACTATATGGACCGCAACCAAGGTCTTGCCCTCTACTCCGCGCAGACAGTGCGCGACCGCCTGAACAACGACATGCAGCTCGCCTTCAACCTCTACAACCAGACCTCGCAACGTATGCAGCAATGTGAGGCGAAGGTGCAGGAGGTGACACCGGCGTTTGCCGTCGTAGAGCCGTCCACCGTCCCTGTCAAGGCATACGCGCCGCGCAAGACCATAATTCTCGCCGCATGGATGCTCATCATGTTCCTCGCCGGCGCGGTGCAGGTATGCTTTCCGCTCTTCTTCTCGCAGTCATTCCGCCGCCGACTATCCGGCAGCATAAGCAAGCACCGCGACAAGGGAAATGACGGCGACAATGCAGACAACTGCAACAGCATAGACGACACATATATCCTCGAGGACGACACGCCCGAAACCTTCGCACAAGACGACAATGCCCTTTACGACTCCGCAGAGCCTCCACGCGAACAGTAACCTCCTCGACACCAGCGACTGATGATACCGTACGTCATACCCCTGATACTTATCATCGCCGGCATCATGTTTTATGATGTCCAGAACCGTACAACAAACCGCCGCTGGCTCTATTGGTTCATCTATCTATACATAGTCGTGCTGTTCGGGCTGCGCTACCGCATCGGCTGGGACACGCTCGGCTACATGATGTTCTACGAGGACTTCCCTACATTCGCCACAGCAAGCGAAGCCTCGCTCGATGAGTTCGGACAGATGCAGCCAGGCATACAGTTTCTGTGGCTGTGCCTCAAGTCAATCGGTGCGCCGTTCTGGGTTTACCAGCTGATACACAGCACATTCATCAATGCCGTCATATTCTGGTTCATCAAGCGCAACACCCGTTACTGGTTCTGTGGGCTGCTGATATACTACCTGTGCTACTGCATCTATTTCAATACCGAAATCATGCGCGAGAGCATCGCCATAGCCATCTTCATGATGAGCTACAAGCACCTCGAAAAGCGGCGGTGGATACGCTATTACATCTGTGTGGCAGCAGCGGCGATGTTCCATGTCTCGGCATTGATACTCGCAGCCTACCCGCTCGCTATTATATTCAACCTGCGCTTTGACAAAAAACTAATCATCAGCGTACTTGCCGTCGTAGGCGTATTATTGTTCGCACGCGGATATGTACTTGAACTGGCAAGCATGTTCGGGCAAACATACGGTCAGAAACTTATGAAATACTCCTCTGACCTTGGCACAGGCGGTGTAAACAATAACTGGCTGATACTCCGTTTTATCAGATATGTGGTATTCCCGGCCTCGCTGTGCCTGATATGGAAATACTGGCTGAAGCGCGAAATCAAGTACGAGCCAATGGTATGCCTCTACATACTATTCGGCGCCGGTATCCTCGTATTCCAGGAGGTTTTTGTGCGCATGACCAACTACCCGATGCCGTTCCTTTTCATTTGGATAGCCTCGATGCTTGGTTCGGGAATACGCCTCGCATCACGGCGAAAGATGATGGCATACGCCATGCTCGCCGCTGTACTGTTGCTCAATACCTACGAGACAATACGCATGACAATAGATTACCATACGTTTGCCCCATACTCATGGGTCGTCAACCCAGTAAAGGACAAGGTGCGTGAAAGTCAAACATATTATTGATTATGGCATTATGAGGACAGCAATACTGATGGCGGCATACAACGGGGGCAAGTACCTGCGCGAGCAGCTGGATTCTATACTCGCGCAGACATACCGCGACTTCCTCCTGTACATACGCGATGACGGCTCGACTGACGACACGCCGCAGATACTCGCGCAATACGCCGCACAGGACAGCCGCATACGTATGGTAGCTGACACGGTCAAGCACCGTGGCTGCAGCGGCAGCTTCCGCTACCTCACAGAGACTGTCGATGCCGACTGCTACCTGTTTTCTGACCAGGACGACGTATGGCTGCCTGAAAAGGTGGAACGCACGCTCGACAGGCTGCGTGCATTTGGCGACAGCACGCCAGCTGCCGTGCATACAGACCTCCAAGTGGTGGATGAGAGCCTCAAGCCGCTGCACCCGTCATTCTTCCGCCTGACGCACCGCGAGCCGGAAAAAGCGTCGCGCCTTGCGTATACCTGCGCATACCCGACCGTAACAGGCTGCACTGCGGCATTCAACCGCCGTGCACGCGACCTGATGGTTGCTGCGCCGCCAGTACATTGCCTCCACGACCGGCTGCTGAGCCTCGTTGTCACCGCTGCCGGAGGAACGATAGACTGGCTTCCGGAAGCAACAGTGCTGTACCGCCAGCACTCGTCAAACGTGCTCGGAGCGACTGCCGAAAGGTCTGCGGCACAGAAGCTGTCGCGCATACGCGCCTCGTGGAGGGACAACAGACAGTGGTATGACGATGTACGCGCTGTCACCGGCATATCCGCTGCACGATTCATAGCATACAAAATACGGTACATGATACCGCGTTTATTCAGCAGGTGACACTATGACAAGCGTATGCGTTGCGACATATAACGGAGAGCGGTACATCCGCCAGCAGCTCGAGTCAATCCTCGCCCAACTGGCAGAGGATGACGAGGTCATTGTCTCCGACGACGGCTCAAGAGACAGCACAACAGCCGCCGTTGAGGCTATCGGCGACAACCGCATACGCCTGTTGCACCACCCTGCGCCGCACGGCGTGAACGCCAATTTCGACTACGCCCTGCGCCACGCTCGCGGGGAATACATTTTCCTCGCCGACCAGGACGACGTATGGCTGCCCGGCAAGGTTGACAAGTGCATAGCCGCGCTTGCCGGCCATGTATGCGTCATGCACGACTGCCGCATCACTGACAGCAGCCTAAACCCGACAGGCGATACGCTCTTGCAGCAGCTCGGAGCGAAGACCGGATTTTGGGCCAATCTGATGCGCAACCGCTACACAGGATGCTGTATGGCATTCCGCAGCTCGCTTCTGGACCATGTACTGCCAATACCGCAATCACGCCTGTTCTACCATGACAACTGGATAGGCCTCAACGCCGCGCTGTGCGGCAGCGTTGCCTTCTTGCCCTTTGAGGGGCTGCTCTTCCGCCGCCACAGTGCTGCCGGCTCTTCTGCCGCCGGCAAGAGCCGCCTCTCGCTGACACAAAAAATAATGAGCAGAGCCGCGCTGCTGTGGCATATCTGCCTTCGACTGACACGAAAATGAACACGACGCGAACCATCAATGCCTCGATAGTGACATACCTCACTCCTCCCGACGAGCTGAAAAAGCTGATAGACTCGCTGGAACGTTCACCCGTACACCGCATATACGTCATCGACCATTCCCCCGACACTTCCATAAAAAGCTGCCTTGAGGGCAATGACCGCATAATATACCACCATGAGGAAAACCTCGGCTACGGACGCGGACACAACTACGGCATTGCGGCATCAGTGGAGAGCGGTGCGGACTACCACCTTGTGGTAAACCCCGACGTGTACTGGACAGACCCGGTAATCCAGTCACTGGCTGACTACATGGATGCCAACCCCGACTGCGGGCTGGTGATGCCCAAAATCCTCTATCCGGACGGCGAAACACAATATCTGTGCAAAATGCTCCCCTCGCCGACAGACCTGATAGTGCGACGCTTCATCCCTGTCAAAGGTGTGCGCCGGCGGCTGAACACACGCTACGAGCTGCGAGGATTTGACTATGACACCCCTATGGAGGTGCCGTCACTCTCTGGCTGCTTCATGTTCATGCGCTGCGACGTGCTGCGCAAGGTGGGATACTTTGACCCGCGCTTCTTCATGTATGCCGAAGACCTCGACTTGTGCCGCCGCATAGGCTCGCAGTCCAAGACCGTGTTCTATCCCAAGGTGAGCGTATACCACGCATACGCCAAAGGGAGCTACCACAACCGCCGGCTGCTGCGCTACCACCTCAACAGCACGTTCAAGTACTTCAACAAATGGGGCTGGCTGTTCGACAGCGAGCGGCGCAGGCGTAACCGTGAGTGCCAGAGACTCATAGATGTTTTATGCCATAAAATATAGAATTAAACTATGCGAATACTATACTACCAAGGGATTCCAAACACTCCTAAGCCTCGGTTGAGGATGATGGCAGCAAACATATTATCCATAGCAGCACTGTGTCTGCAATGGATTTTCATAGTACTGCATACACTCTTCACTAAACGCCGCACCTACCGGCATGAGGTGGCCCTGTGCCTTATATTCCGCAATGAAGCACAATTTCTGCGCGAATGGATTGAATATTATCTTCTTATCGGCGTTGACCATTTCTACCTGTACAATAACCTTTCCGACGATAACTACCTCGAAGTGCTGCAGCCGTACATCGACAACGGGACAGTGACTCTAACGGAATGGCCATACGAATATACTCAAGTGGAAGCATACAACGACTGCTACCGGCGTTTCCGCAACGAGGCGCACTGGATAGGCTACATAGATGCCGACGAGTTCATAAACCTGCGCCGCGACAACAGCATCAAGACGCTGCTGCACAGTTTCCGACGCTATCCCTCATTGGTGCTTCACTGGCGCGACTTCGGCACTTCAGGACATACGAAATACCAACCTGGCGAACTCGTCACAGAGCGGTACACTGCCGCCTGGCCGTGGCTTTGCCACCTCGGCAAGTCGTTCATCAACAACGATTATGACTTCTGCCGCATCTGGATACACGAACATTGGGCACGATACCTCGGCATGAGATTGTACCCTGTGGCTGACAACAAGCTTCCTGTGCCGTATGCGCCTACATTGTGGCGGCACGGAATAGGACGCAGGGCGTACATCAACCACTATTTCAGCAGATCATACGATTGGTACATATACAAAGATTTCAAGCGCGGTGATGTCGATAGCGCGGACAACATGGAATTGAAAAAACGAAAGGGCCGCTTCGAGATGCACGAGCTGAACTGCTCAACACGCGACTACTCCATACAGCGGTGGCTCGTGCTGCTGAAACTGCGCATGGGCAAGGGCAAACAGCACGACTAAGCACGACTCTAATGAGTAACAGCGACAACAAGCGCATAGCTCGCAACACGATGTACCTGTACATACGCATGGCGGTCATGATGATAGTCCGCCTGTACACCGTGCGCGTTGTCCTTGGCATACTCGGCATCGATGACTACGGTCTGTGGACGGCGATTACCGGCTTTGTCACCGGTTTCACGTTCATTTCCCCGACGCTCGTGGCTGCCGTGCAGCGTTTCCTCAACTTCGATATGGGCAAGGGTGGGGAGAACCTTCGGCGCATATTCGCAACCGGCTTCTGGTTTTTCGTCGCCGTCGCGCTGCTGACAGTCGCCGTGTTGGAGACATTCGGGCTGTGGTTCCTCTCCTCGCGCATGACCATACCTCCCGGCATGGAGACGCAAGCCGCGTGGACGTTCCAGTTCTGCATACTCGTCCTGGTCGCCAACACCATGCGTATGCCCTACGAGTCGGTCATCGTAGCCTCCGAGAGGATGTCATTCTATGCCGTTGTCTGCCTGCTTGAAGCTGTGCTGCTGCTCGGCATCGTGTTCGTGCTGCCGTACACCGCCGCCGACCTGAAGCTGCCGGCATACGGGCTGCTGACACTGGCTGCCGAAACCGTCATCACGCTGACATACGTCACTTTCAGCCGCCGCAAGTTCCGCTACGTGCGCATCAGCCGCATACGCGACTGGTCGCTGGTGAAAAAAATGGCCTCGTTCAGCGGATGGAACATCATGGGGTCGCTCGCCTCAATGCTCTCACTGCAAGGGGTCAACGTGCTTATAAACATGTATTTCGGCGTAGCCGGCAACGCGGCTTACGGCATCTCCGTACAGGTGCATACTGCAGTCTTCATACTCGTCACCAACATCAGCAAGGCCTCCTCGCCGCGAATAGTCAAGGACTATGCCGCCGGACGGCTCGACGAGATGAAGTCGCTGGTGCTGAACATCGGCAAATTCACCTACCTGCTCATTCTGCTGCTGTCTATACCGGCAATGTTCAACATCGAGACGCTGCTGCACCTGTGGCTCGGCGAGACGCTGCCTCCTGACGCTGCCATGTTCAGCATATTGACGATAGCGCAGGTGCTTGTGGTCAGCTTCACGCTGCCTATAGACTCCGCCGTGTTCGCCACCGGACGCATACGCAACTACCAGCTCATCTTAGGCAGTCTCATAACGCTCAATTTCCTGCTGACATGGGTGCTGTACGCTTGCGGCATGCCGTTCATCACCGCCGCTTGGGTCAAGGTAGGGGTAGAGGTAGCAATACTCACCGCACGCATCATCTACCTGCGCATACGCTGCGGACTGCCCGAAGGGCAATACCTGCGCCGGGCGATACTCCCCGCCGCTGCTGTCACTGCCGTGTGCGCTGCTGCTGTCGCTCTCGTATGGCAATGCACCGGCAATATGCAGCCGCTGCTACGCCTCATAGTCACCGTGCTCGCGCTGCTGCCCGTATATGCCGCCGCAGTGTGGCTTCTCGCCCTCACGCCGGGACAACGCAGCGCAGTCGCCGCACGGCTGCACATTCCGCGCAGAAAATAAACCAGCTTACTTTTTCGGGGGAACAGGGTCATAGCCGTGGCCGCCCCACGGATGACACCGCGACAGGCGGCGCAATGCCAGCCAGCTGCCGCGCAATAGACCGTGCATGCGTATTGCCTCTATGGCATACTGGCTGCACGTCGGCGTATAGCGGCATGAGGGTGGAAACAGCGGCGAAATCGCGCCTCTATAGAACTGTATAAGCCCGATGACAAGCCACCGCAGCAGCCGTGCCGGAAACGTCAGGCAGCGGCGCAGCACTGCGTTCATGGCATAGCCTCCTGCTTTTCCGCAAGTGCCTTGTGCAACTTGCCAAGAAGAACGTTTACTGCTGACTGCACCTTGGCATAGCCGCACTTCTTGTCGGCTATGTACACAAATGACACCGACACGGTAGCGTATGGCATAGAGCATACGGCATCCAGCAGCTGACGGCGCGACAGCCGGTATGCCTCGCGCACACGGCGGCGCATCAGCACGCGGTCTACGGCATGACGCTGCTTGCGCTTCGGTATCGTCACCATCATCTGCACCGGAGCTATACCCTTGGGGGCATCGCCTCTGAACGAAGCCGCAAGCTTCTCCCACGTGAGAGCACGCCACTGCATACGCAGCGGGTAGGAATACAGCGAGTTGCCATCCTCATACAGTCCGTTAACGAGCGTCCTGTGGTGCAGACGGTCTGCCTTGCGCAGAGTCAGCCTCGGCGTGTCCTGCGCCGCTGCATCAAGTGAAGATGTATCAGGTATCGTATTGTTTTGTGTCGCTGTATCCATATCGTGCTGCAAAAATAATAAAAACCGCCCTTACTGCAAAGTGCGTCGTTTCCTCCGAGAACTCAGAGTACTCCGAGAACTCCGATGAGAATTAACCAAATAAGTGAAGAGGCCGCGCCGGTCGGCGCAACCTCTCCTAACTATGAATTAAGAATCAAAAGAATCGAGTCGTTATTTGAGCAATGTGCGTCCCTTCTCGATAGCCTGCTCGTTGAGAGGTATCAGCTTGTGGTGACGCTCGGGGAGAGACTTCTTCAGACCCTTGATGACATTCTCCATGGGGAGCTTGTAGGGCATTGCCTCGAGCAGTGCGCCCATTACCACCATGTTGTAAGCCTTGGAGTTGCCGATTTCCAGGGTAGCCTCCATAGCGTCGACGGGGTAAATCTTGATGTCGTCGCGGGTGGGGCGGTTGTGGATACCGTTGGTATCAAAGATGAGGATGCCGCCAGGTTTCACCTTGGGAGCAAACTTGTCGAGGCTCTGCTGGTTGAGAGCGATGACGATGTCATACTTGTCGAGTACGGGAGAGGAGATTCTCTCGTCGCTGAGGATGACAGTCACATTGGCAGTACCGCCACGCTGTTCGGGGCCGTAAGACGGCATCCACGTTACCTCCTTGTCGTCCATAAGTCCTGAATAGGCGAGGATTTTACCCATAGAGAGGACACCTTGACCGCCGAATCCGGCTATGATGATTTCTTCTTTCATTGGTTGATTCCTGTGTTTGGGGTTAAACGTTTTTGAGGTCACCGAGAGGATATTTCTCGAACATGTGTTCTACCATCCACTCATTAGCCTTTTCGGGGCTCATCTTCCAGCCGGAGTTGCAGGTAGCTACTACCTCAACTACAGAAGTACCCTTCTTGGCGAGAGCGTTCTCGAATGCCTTCTTCAGCGCAGCCTTGGTCTTGCGCACAGCTGCAGGAGTGTGCACTGCCTGGCGTGTCACGAGGCAAGTACCGTCGAGGATAGCCATGAGGTTGGTGATTTCGAGGGGATAGCCGTTGAGGTCAACGCGACGGCCGTAGGGAGATGTGGCTGTCTTCTGGCCAATCAGTGTGGTAGGAGCCATCTGGCCGCCGGTCATACCGTAAATGGCGTTGTTGACGAATATCATGACGATGTTCTCACCACGGTTTGCAGCGTGGATAGACTCTGCAGTACCGATAGCTGACATGTCACCGTCGCCCTGGTATGTGAAGACCACGTTATCGGGGTTGAGGCGGCTGACAGCTGTAGCCACTGCGGGTGCACGGCCGTGGGCTGCTTCGATCCAGTCAACGTCGATGTAGTTGTATGCGAATACGGCGCAGCCTACAGGAGAAACGCCGATGGTTTTTTCTGTGAGTCCCATTTCTGCAACTACCTCGGCAACGAGTTTGTGGATAACACCGTGGCTACATCCCGGGCAGTAGTGCATGTGTACCTCTTCGAGAAGCTCGGGCTTGGAATATACCTTGTTCTCGGGGCGGATAATATCTTGTATTTCCATTGATTTCGATAGGTTAGAGCATTAATTACTTCTTGATGATTTTCTCATTGAGAGCGTCGAGTACCTCATCGGGGCTGGGGATGATACCGCCGAGGCGACCGAAGTGCTCTACGGGGATAGCGTCATGGACGGCGAGGCGCACGTCTTCGATCATCTGGCCGGCGTTGAGCTCCACGCAGAGGATGCCCTTCTTGCCCTGAGCGGCGCGGTTGATAGCCTCTGTCGGGAACGGCCACAGTGTGATCGGGCGGACGATGCCTACCTTGATGCCCTGCTCGGCTGCCATTTCCTGTGCCTTGGCGCAGATACGTGCGATTGTACCGAAAGCAACAATCAGGTAGTCAGCACCTTCTACATTGATTTCCTCCCAACGTGTTTCGTTCTTTTCGATTTCGCGGTAGCGAGCCTGGAGTTCGTGGTTGATGACCTCCATGCGGCTTGACTCGAGTTCGAGAGATGTTACCACGTTGCGCTTGCGCAGGTCCTTGCGGCCTGTTGTTGCCCAGGGGCATTCCTTGCGGATCTGCTCCTCTGTGCGGCGCGGGCGCTGCTCGGGGAGGACAACCTTCTCCATCATCTGGCCTACGATACCGTCGGCGAGAATCATTGCGGGGTTGGTGTATTTGAAGGCGAGGTCCATGCCGAGACCTACGAAGTCAACCATTTCCTGAACGGTAGAGGGAGCGAGGACAATGAGGTGGTAGTCACCATGGCCGCCGCCCTTGGTAGCCTGGAAGTAGTCTGCCTGTGAGGGCTGGATAGTGCCGAGACCCGGACCGCCGCGCATTACGTTGAGGATGAGCGCGGGGAGTGATGCAGCCGCAATGTAGGAGATACCCTCCTGCTTGAGGCTGACACCGGGAGATGAAGATGATGTCATACAAGCCTTGCCGCTTGATGCGCCGCCATAAACCATGTTGATGGCCGCTACTTCAGACTCAGCCTGGAGCACTACCATACCGGTTGTCTCCCAGGGCATGAGTTCTTCGAGAGTTTCGAGCACTTCCGACTGAGGGGTGATAGGGTATCCGAAATAGCCGTCGAAGCCATATCTGATGGCGGCGTGGGCTATAGCCTCGTTACCTTTCATGAGTCTTACCTCTTCCATATCGATGTTTTTTCTTTTGTCTGTTGGTAATTGAGTTAGAATAAAGTGTTTGGGGTGTTGGATGCGTTACCGCCAGGGGTCAGTCCACCTTGACGCGGTAAACCTCGATGCAAGCATCGGGGCAAACCCAAGCGCATGAGCAGCAGCCGGTACAACTGTCGGGATTGGCCATGTAGGCGTAATGGTAGCCACGGTCATTGACTTCGTTGGGCTGTAATGCGAGAGTTTTGGTGGGACATGCCACCACGCAGAGGTTGCATCCCTTGCATCTCTCCGTATTCACGGTGATTGCTCCTTTTACTTTTGCCATATTTAGAGTCTTTGATTGTTAGGTTGCACAAAAGTAATCATTTTTTCCGTTGGGGTGGTTGCTGCATTTATATGTTACATAACATATTCTATGCATTCCACCCCTAACGGACTGTTATTCGGCCAATATTTCGGCCAGACGAGCCATGCCCTCGGTCGCGGACATGGCGATTACGTTCACTCCCGGTATGCCGGACACGTCGGCAGGACGCGGGTCGATGTAGTAGATAGGCACTCCTGGGCGCACGAAGTTGATGAGACCAGCAGCAGGGTAGACCACCAGCGAGGTGCCTACGACCACGAATATGTCAGCCTCGTATGCCAGCATAGCCGCCTTCTCCATGTTGGGTACATCCTCATGGAAGAAGACTATGTGCGGACGCATCAGGTCGCCGCGAGGGCCGCGTGTCTGCGGTGTCGTCTCCATGGTCTCCTCTGTCACGGGGATGATGTAGTTGGGGTCTGACACGGAGCGTATCTTCATCAGCTCGCCATGCAGGTGCAGCACGTGGGTAGAGCCGGCACGCTCGTGCAGGTCATCGACGTTCTGCGTGATGATGCGCACGTCATACTGGCTTTCGAGACGCGCAAGTATCTTGTGCGCCTCGTTGGGCTGCGCGGTGTGGAGGGCGCGGCGACGCTCGTTGTAGAAGTGGTGTATCAGCTCCGGGTCACGGGCGAAGCCTTCGGCGCTTGCCACCTTCATCACGTCATAGTTTTCCCACAGTCCGTCGCTGTCACGGAATGTCTTGATGCCGCTCTCGGCAGAGATGCCGGCACCTGAAGAGATCACGAGTTTTTTCATAAGTTTCTGGTGAAAATGATTTGGATTTTTCGTCTGCAAATTTACTAATTTTCCACGATATACACAACTCGCTGATTTACAACAAGAAGCCACCCGCATTGCAGGTGGCTTCCTTATCATTTCTGCCGTTGTCGGCTGGCATCAGAGCTGCTTGAGGGGCTTGATGTCGAGCTTCACGGGCTTGATCATGTTCTCGGGAGCAAGGACTGTGTCGAGGTCTTCCTTGGAGAGGATGCCGTGTTCGAGCACCAGGTCATAGACACTGCGGCCGGTTGCCATAGCCTCCTTGGCTATCTTGGTTGAGTTCTTGTAGCCTATTACGGGGTTGAGCGCGGTGACGATGCTGATGCTGTTGCGCACGCTCTCCTTGCAATGCTCCTCGTTGGCAGTGATGCCGCTGATGCAGTTGTCGAGCATTGTCTGGAAGCCGTTTATCATCAGGTCGATTGACTCAAAGTCGCACTGCGCCATTACAGGCTCCATAGCGTTGAGCTCCATCTGTGCAGCGTCGCCAGCCATGGTTACGCACAGCTCGTTGCCGATCACCTTGTAGCAAACCTGGTTCATCACCTCGGGGATAACGGGGTTCACCTTGCCGGGCATGATAGACGAGCCGGGCTGCATGGCGGGGAGGTTGAACTCGCCCAGGCCGCAGCGCGGGCCGCTGGCCAGCAGACGCAGGTCATTGCATATCTTGTTCATCTTGACAGCCACGCGCTTCAGGGCTGAAGCGTAGCCCACGAGGCATGAAGTGTCGGAAGTCGCGCCCACGAGGTTCTCTGCGAGCTTGATGTCCCAGCCGGTTATCTTGGCGAGCTGAGCAACGCACTTCTCGGCATATCCTGGCTCTGCACAGATGCCTGTACCGATAGCAGTTGCGCCCATGTTGACAGTCAGGAAGTCCTCGGCAGCTTCGTTGAGGTGACGTATCTCGTCAGTGAGAATAGCGGCAAAACCGCTGAAAGTCTGGCCGAGCGTCATAGGCACTGCGTCCTCAAGCTGTGTACGGCCTATTTTGACAATGTGGGCAAACTCCTCGCCCTTCTTGCGGAAAGCCTCGATGACCTTCTTGTACTGCTCCACGAAACGGAGGTGGTCAAAGTACATGCCGATATGGATGGCAGTTGGGTAAGCGTCGTTGGTAGACTGTGCACAGTTAACATGGTCGTTGGGCGAGCAGAACTTGTATTCGCCGCGCTTGTGACCCATGATTTCGAGGGCGCGGTTTGCTATCACCTCGTTGGCGTTCATGTTGGTGGTAGTGCCGGCGCCGCCCTGTATCATGTCGATGGGGAAATGCTCGTGGTGCTTGCCGTCGATGATTTCCTGGCAAGCCTGCTCTATGGCTTTGGCTTGCTCGTCAGTGAGCAGACCCAGCTCGTGGTTGGCACGGGCAGCAGCCATCTTGGTAATAGCAAGACCCTTGATGAACATGGGGTATTCATTGAGGTGGAATTTGCTGATTCCGAAATTCTCGATGCCACGGAGTGTCTGCACTCCGTATAATGCACATTCAGGCACTTCGCGCTCTCCGATCAGGTCAGATTCCGTGCGATAGCCCTTGCAGCATTTGTTTTCCATGGATTGTATGTATTTTATATTTCAGTTTTTTCTATGTGTACGCCGCCAGCGGACGGCAAAAACAGTCCCTGCCGGTGAATTTTGCAAAGTTACAAAAGTTCCTCCCACTGCACAAATATTTTTCAGCATACTTTTTCGCGTCAACTCTGCCGGAGGCGGCTGAAGAAATGCCACACGGCAATGCCGGCGCTTACAGCCACGTTTAGCGAGTGTTTCACACCGCATTGCGGTATTTCAAGCACCACATCTGCCATGTCCACTATCTCCTGGCTCACCCCTTCCACCTCATTGCCCGCCACCAGCAGGTATTTCTCGCCCGGCGAAGGGGTGAACGCATCAAGCGGCACGGAATCGTGCGCCTGCTCGAGGGCGCATATCTTCCACCCCTCCGACTTGAGGCGGCAGCACTCAGCGGCAGCATCGGCGGTATGCCTCCACCTGACGCTGTTCTCCGCCCCAAGGGCTGTCTTGGCTATCTCAGGGTGCGGAGGCGTGCCGGTGATGCCGGCGAGTATCATCTCGCTGACGAGGAATGCGTCGGCGGTGCGCAGCATCGACCCTACATTGAGCATCGAGCGCACATTGTCCGCCATGACCGCAAACGGCAGCTTCTCCACCTGGCGGTAATCGTCGCAACTGATGCGTGTCAGCTCTATCATGTTCTTCTTCTGCCTGTTCACAGCGCGGTCGGTCTCAGCTCATTTCGAGCATGCGGCGTATCGGGCGCACGGCCTTTTCAGCCAGTTCGGGGTCTACGGTGATCTCCGGCTGCTCGTCACGCAGGGCGCGGTACAGTTTCTCGAGAGTGTTCATCTTCATGTACTCGCACTCGTTGCACTGGCACTCCGCATCCTCTGCCGGCGCGGGGAGGAACGTCTTCTCGGGGCACTTGCGCTGCATCTCGAAGAGGATGCCACTCTCCGTGACAACGATGAACTCCTGCGCCTCGTCAGTGCGCGCAAACTCGAGCAGCGCGGCGGTAGAGCCCACCTTGTCGGCTATGAGCTGCAACGGACGGCGGCACTCCGGATGCACCAGCACCTTTGCGCTCGCGTGTTCCTTCTTCATTTCGAGTATGCGCTCTATGGAGAACCTGTCATGTACATGACAGGCGCCGTTCCACAGCAGCATCTCGCGCCCCGTGACAGAATTGATGTACCCGCCGAGGTTCTTGTCCGGTCCGAATATTATCTTCTCATCCTTGGGCAATGCGTCTATTATCTTGCGGGCGTTGCCGGAAGTCACCACGATGTCGGTGAGAGCCTTGACGGCTGCCGAGGTGTTGACATAGCTGATGACCGTGTAGCCGGGATGCTGCTTGATGAACTCCTCGAACTCCTTCGGGTCGCATGAGTCAGCAAGCGAACACCCTGCTGCTGCGTCAGGTATCAGCACCTTCTTGTCAGGGCAAAGTATTTTGGCAGTCTCTCCCATGAAATGCACGCCGCACAGCACGATGATGTCGGCATCGGTGTCGGCGGCTATGCGTGCCAGCGCGAGTGAGTCGCCTATATGGTCAGCTATCTCCTGTATTTCCGGTATCTGGTAGTAGTGGGCCATGATGACGGCGTTCTTCTCCCGCTTGAGGCGGAGGATTTCGCTGCGCAGCTGGTCGGCGGTCATGCCCTGCGTTGAGGTCTCCATTGTTGTTATATCGTTATTTAGATGATTAATCATTACAATAATATCAATACTCTATCAACACCTAGAACAAAGGCTGTCAATAAGTTCAATAATTATTTCCTCCGAAATTTGGATATGTGACTTATTGGTTGGCGGCTGCCTGTTGTTGACATGCTGTCTACAGGCGGTGTGAATGAAAATCAGCGAGATGCGGACATTCTCTACACGCTGTAGATAAGTGCAAAGTTAATAAATAACTGGCGAAAGCAGTGTAGGTAGCTGTAAAAAAAGTGTAGGAAACCGCCTGCCATGGTGTAGAAAGAATGTCATGAAAAAGAGGCCGCATAATTTGGCGGACTGGATGACGTGCTGCTTTGTCAATTTCCCGGTTTGTGCAAATCATCGCCATTTAGTTATATAGGTGTTTTATACAGGGTTGTCTACTGTAAAAACAGTGGTTATAGTCAGGTTATTGACAAGTTGTGTACAAATAGGCGTGTGCGTAAGGCCTGCTCTGTAACGTAGAATTAAGGTGGATGAAACATTTTTGAAACACTACGGTGCTTACTTTGCAGCGTAATTTAGCAAGACGAGTATATGGATATTTTGTTTCTGTGCGTCATTGTGTTCCTGTTCCTGCTGGCGGTGTTTGACCTGTCGGTGGGCGTGAGCAATGATGCGGTCAACTTTCTCAACTCCGCCATAGGATCAAAGGCGGCTACTTTCAAACGCATATTGGTGATAGCCTCGATAGGCGTGTTCATAGGCGCGGCGATGAGCAACGGCATGATGGACATCGCCCGTCACGGCATTTTCCGCCCGGAGAACTTCTCGTTCTACGACCTGATATGCATCTTCATGGCAGTCATGGTGACTGACATCATTCTGCTCGACATCTTCAACACGCTCGGCATGCCGACATCGACCACCGTGTCGATGGTGTTTGAGCTGCTGGGAGCTACATTTGTGGTGTCGCTCATCAAGATGGCTTCGGGCGTTGACGCGCTGGGCTTCAATGACTACCTCAATACTGAGAAGGCGTTGTCGGTGATACTCGGCATATTCCTATCGGTGGCGATAGCTTTCGTGTTCGGTACGGTGGTGCAGTTCATTTCGCGTACCATATTCTCGTTCCGTTTCAGCCGCAACATCAAGTGGAAAATCGGCATATTTGGCGGTATATGCGCTACTGCCATAGTGTATTTCATGCTAATAAAAGGGGCGAAAGACTTGACGTTCATGACCCCGGAGGTAAAAGATTGGATTAAGGCCAACACATTGTTTATTATGGGTTGCTGCTTTGTCGGCTTCACCGTCCTGATGCAGCTGCTGTATTTCATGAAGGTGAACGTGCTGAAAGTGGTGGTGCTTATGGGCACATTCTCACTTGCCATGGCATTTGCCGGCAATGACTTGGTGAATTTCATAGGCGTTCCGTTGTCGGGTCTTTCGGCATTTCAGGATTATGTCGCCAACGGAGGAGGCGACGCTCATGGGTTTATGATGGGTTCGCTGAACGGTCCGGCCAACACGCCTGTGATATTCCTTGTCTGTGCGGGATTGGTAATGGTTGTTTCTCTCGCCACCTCGCGCAAGGCGCACAATGTCACCAAGACCGAGATAGGTCTGGGCAGCCAGAACGGCGGCGACGAGATGTTCGGGTCTTCGCGCATAGCCCGGCGTCTCGTGCGCTGGTCGTTGTCCTGTTACAACTGGGTGAAGAGTGTTACGCCGCCGCGTGTGCGCCGCTGGTTCAACAAGCGGTTCAGCATGGAGGGCGCGGAGATAGAGCAGGGCGCGTCATTTGACCTGATACGCGCATCGGTCAACCTGGTGCTTGCGGGCATACTGATAGCCGGCGGTACTTCGCTGAAGCTCCCGCTTTCCACCACATTTGTCACTTTCATGGTGGCTATGGGTACATCGCTTGCCGACCGCGCATGGGGTCGCGAGAGCGCGGTGTTCCGCATCACGGGCGTGATTTCCGTCATCGGCGGCTGGTTCTTGACCGCCGGCGTGGCGTTCATAGGTGCCGGCATTGTGGTGTTTGCGATGCATTGGGGCGGACACTGGATGATTTTTGCGCTGGCTGCGTTCACAATATTCTTGCTCATCAGAAGCAACCGCCGTTTCCGCGCCAAGAAGGAGGAAGACACCGGCGACACCCTTTTCCGCAGCATCATTACCGGCGAGGACAAGAGCTGCACATGGCCGCTGCTGCTGGTATACATCACCGAGCGTCAGAAGAAGTTCATGGAATATGCAGCTGACAGCTACCGCAAGATGACCCGCGCATTCGTGGATGAGGATGTGCGTGCGCTCGACAAGACCGACAGCTCACTGCAGAAGGAGAAGCAGCTGCTGAAAGCCGACCGCCGCAAGGAAACTATGTGCCTGCGGCAGGTGAACCGCCAGACGGCATTGGAGAAGAGTGCTTGGTTTCACCTCGGCAACAACAGTTGCATGAGCATACTGTACAGCTTGCGCCGCATCAACGAGATGTGCAAGGAACACGTGGAAAACAACTTCCTGCCGTTGCCGGCTGAATACATGGAGGAATATGATATTACGATGACCCGCGTGTCAGACCTCATGCTCTCGGTGCAGGACATGATGAATGACGAGAACACCGAGAATGTCAGCGCACTGCGCCGCTCTTGCGACGATGCCAAGGATGCAATATCAGACATATACCATCGCCTATATACACGTCTGCACGACGGCGACCCCGCCGACATGACAGTGCTGTACGTGTACCTGAACATGCTTCAGGAGACACGCGAGATGGTGTCGTCGCTGCGCCGCTACCTGCGTGCATACGCCAAGCTGCGCGACAATACCTATACGGGCAAGTCGTGAATCCGGCTGAAGACTGTGGATGAGTAAAAAGAGGATATGAATCCGGAGGAGCGGTTTTGCTCAGGGAGATGGCCTCGGTCGGCCGTCTCCCTATTTTGTTGTTGATTATCCGCATCTTTTCCAAATTGATTTTTTAAGTGTCTGATTAATTGAAATATGCACTTCATAAAGAAAAAACGGGCGATTCTTGTGGTTTAATATTATTTAACTTAGAATATTTCTGCATGTGAAGTAATCCGCGTAATTTTGCAGTGAGAAAATTGATAACGATGACAACATATAGTTTATTTAAATATGAAGCATAATTTGAGCGAGAGCTACCTTCAGTCACTGACTAAAGAAGAAAGAGACAAAGAGATGAGCCAATGGACTGCAAGCGAATGGGAACAGTATTATAACCCAAGTGGTGAAACAATGACATTAGAAGAATTTCGTCAGAAACTATACAATAAGGTTAAAAAGATAATTTTAAAAAAATATGGTAGTGATTATATCAACTGAAGTAGATGAAGCAATTGATGACTATGCAAATGCCTTAGCGCAGTACCCTATTTCCGATGAAAGGGCATGTCAAAAAGTTGACAATCTCACTGCGGCACTCGAAGCATTGGGTTCTTCAATTGTCACACCTGCGATTTGCACGAGCAAAGACTTGTTGCAAACTTTCGATGCAGCGGGAAACCCTCTGAACAAGAATCTTAGACGTTTCAATTACAGAGACCAAAGTGGATTTGCATGGTCATTTGCTTGTGTATATAACTATGAAAAAGACACTATTACCATCATGAAGATGATGGCATCTACCTTTGTGAAAGAAAGCGTGGAAGAACTGATGCGGCCAATCTTGGAATTCAACGAAAGATTGATGGCTGTAAGATAACGGCAACCGGGCTAACTAATAATTTCTGGAAAAGAAGCCTCGAATATAAGAATGCAAGCGTGATGCACGGCTCTACTCAAGTTCCTGACTTACTGGGCTGCGTAGAGCGTAGAATAAAATGCAAATAGATAATATAAATATGAAACATAATTTGAGCGAGAGCTACCTTCAGTCACTGACTGAAGAAGAAAGAGACAAAGAGATGAGCCAATGGACTGCAAGCGAATGGCGGCAGTATTATTGCCCTAACGGAACAATGACATTGGAAGAATTTCGCCAAGAAATATATAATAAAATAGATGAAATAATTTTGAAAAAAATATGGACGTGATTATCTCGATTGATGTAAGAAGGACAATTGATGAGTATGCAAACGCCTTAATGTATTACCCAATTACAAGAAATAGAGCCCGTCAAAAAGTTGACAATCTCACTGCGGCACTCGAAGCGTTGGGTTCTTCAATTGTCACACCAGCGATTTGCATGAGCAAAGATTTGTTGCAAACTTTCGATGCAGGGGGAAACCCTCGGATCAAGAATCTTAGACGTTTCAATTACAGGAACCAAAGTGGATTTACATGGTCATTTGCTTGCTTGTATGATTATGTTGATGATTCTATCACTATCCTGAAGATGATGGCGGCTACCTTTGTGAAAGAAAGCGTGGAGGAACTAATGCGGCCAATCCTGGAATTCAATGAAAGATTGATGGCTGTAAGGTAACGGCAACCACTTCTTTAGGAATGATGCGGATAATCATTTTTCGTTCTTCTCCCACAGGTAGAGGCGGTCGCCGGGGCGGACGCGCGAGGGGACAGGCATGGCGAAGCACTCGCCTTTTACCACCTGCGGCACCGGGTCGCGCTCGAGGCGCAGCTGCTCAACGTCAAATATGAGCGTGCCGGTAGTCTTGCCTATCAGAACCACCTCGTCGCCCGGGCGCAGCTCGCCGGCCTCGAGGATGAACTCACCTACGCCGAGTTTTGGAAACCACCGTGTGCATTTGGCTATGTACCGCTTGGTGCGTGTGGCTGACGAGCCGTACTTCGCGCTCCACTCGCCGAGCCGCTGCCCGAGGTAATAGCCGTTCCAGAAACCACGGTTGAATATGCGCTCGAGCCGCGTGTCCCAGGCATGTATCTTCTCGTCGGAATATGTGCCGTCGCAGATAGACTGCAAAGCCTCTGAATAGCACTTGACGGCCTCGCTGACATATTCCGGCCCGCGTGCGCGTCCCTCAATCTTGAATATGCTTACACCCGCATCCACCATCTTGTTGAGGAAATGTATGGTTTTCAGGTCTTTGGGCGACATGATGTACTGGTTTTCGATGTCAAGCTCGTCGCCCGTTTCGCGGTCACGCACGGTGTATGCGCGGCGGCATATCTGGTTGCAGGCTCCACGGTTTGCGCTTGAGTTCATCTCATGCAGGCTCATGTAGCACTTGCCGCTGACCGCCATGCACAGTGCGCCGTGGCAGAACATTTCTATGCGTATGCGGTTGCCAGACGGCCCGCAGATGTTCTCACGCACTATGGCATCGGTGATTGCCTTTACCTGCTCCAGATTGACCTCGCGTGCCAGCACCATGACATCGGCAAACTGCGAATAGAACCGCACCGTCTCGATATTGGTCACGTTGACCTGTGTGGATATGTGTACCTCCACGCCTATGCTCCGCGCATACATTATCGCGGCGATGTCGGCGGCGATGATGGCCGTGATGCCGCTTTCCTTGGCGCGGTCGATGATGCGGTGCATCAGCTCCGTGTCGCCGTCAAATATGATAGTGTTGACAGTCAGGTAAGTCTTGACGCCGCGTGCGGTACATTCAGCGGCTATCTGCGCCATGTCGTCGGCTGTAAAATTCGCGCTCGAGCGTGAGCGCATGTTCAGCCCCTCGATGCCGAAATATACAGCGTCAGTGCCGGCGTTGAGAGCCGATGCCAGTGATTCCCAGCTGCCTACGGGTGCCATGATTTCAAAATCCGAGCGGTGGTGTGTTCTGTTCGTTTCCATGATGAAAAAATGAAGAGCCTTGGCGCATACGCAGTCTCAGACTGCGTATTCAAGGCCACATATCAGCTGCAAAGTTAGCACATTCTTCCGACAGGCGAAAATGCCGCGCCAACTTGCCGCCGCAGCATATATTCATGAAAAATCTCTCAAATGTTTGCATATATACCGATAAATAGCTACATTTGCATCACAATCAATCAAACAACACAATATAAACCCAATCAATCAAACAAAATCATGGTTCAATTACAAGTTTCGTTTGGAGAAGCTGTCAAGCGTGCATTCTCCCAATACTGCTGTTTTTCGGGCCGCGCTTCGCGCTCGGAATACTGGTGGTTCTACCTGTTCAACATTCTGATTGTAGCAGCCCTGCAAATAATGCAGATTATCGTAGTTGGCGGAGCAGCAGCTGGCGGCAGCTACGGCGGTGCGATGGCTGGTGCCGGAATATTCGTCGTTCTTCAGTGGATATGGTGCATAGTTGCGCTCCTTCCCGGTCTAGGCCTGTTTGTGCGCCGCTTGCATGACATAGGCAAGGGCGGCGGATGGATATTCATCGGCCTCATACCCATTGTGGGCGCAATAGTGCTTTTGGTATTTGCATGCCAGGAGAGCGAGATGCAGCCCAACCGCTTCGGCGAAGTTCCCAACGCAAAAAACTGACCCTGTCCCATACTTTTTTGAGATGGCAGTTCAATTATGACATTGAACTGCCTCTTACTATACAAAGTCATAGTACTGCAAATATGTGAATAGTACGGCGTTTTTTTAGGGGGTAAGGGCGTGCTTTTCAGCATTTTTTAGCCCTGGGGTATTGACAAGGGGGCGGCGATGTATTATCTTTGCACTCGCTGCTCAGTTGAGCGTACTTTTGCAACCCGGCGGATGTCCGCGTACGCCGCCGGCAATGCCACAGCGGATGAAAGACAGAAAGGAGTTCAAAATCTCATACCTCGCTGCTCATCTCACCACCATCGTCTCCGTGACCTTGGTGCTGCTGATGATTGGCATTATTGCCGTTGTCGGCTATGCCGCACGGCGTGAGACGCGCCGCTTGCAGGAGCAGATTGAGGTGAGCGTGGTGCTTAAGGACAGCATACCCGCCACAACTGTTGACTCGCTGAACCGGCTGCTTGCCTCAAAGCCGTATGCTGCCCGCACAGAGGTGATCACTCGCGAACAGGCTATGCAGGAATGGAATGAGGAGACGGGCGAGAACCTCGAGGAGGTGCTGGGCGTAAACCCGTTTTCGCCTGAGATTTCCGTCAGTCTGCGAGCCGGTTATGCCTCACCGGAAACCATAAAGTCCATTGCCGCGGAGGTGGGCAAGATGAACGGCGTGAGCGAGGTCGCCGTTCCCGATGCCTCGATGGTTGAGAGCATGAACCGCAACATTGCCGGGCTTGCCGGTGTGCTGGGAGCGATAGCGGCGGTTATGCTGATTATATCATTTGTGCTTATCAACAACACCGTCCGCCTTGCTATCTATGCACGGCGGTTCACAATACACACCATGCAGCTTGTTGGTGCTACGGATGCGTTCATACGCCGTCCGTTCCTGCGCGACAACCTGCTGAACGGCATTGTTTCGGGTGTCGCCGCTTCGGCGATACTCGGGCTGGCTCTGTGGGGCTTGGAGTCCGGGGGTATGGCGGTGTCTGTAGTATGCGGCGAATGGCAGGTGGTATGTGCCGTTGCCGGCGGGCTGACAGCGGCGGGAGCGGTCATCTGTGTGGCAGCTGCGGCGATAGCCACGCGCAAGTATCTGCACGCCGACTACGGCGAGCTGTTCCGCTCGTAAGCATCTATATAACGTAAATATTTCAACAGAAACAAGATACACGACAACGATATGACAATGATGATGAAAGACCTCCCGGCCGGTGAGGAGAACAAGAAACCCGCAGTGACGCGGCCTTTCGGCAAGTACAATTTCATCTGCATGGGCGTATGCCTGGCTATGATAATCATAGGCTTCGCCCTAATGGCGGGCCCTGGCAGCTCGGTTGAAGGCGGGTTCAACCCCGACATATTCAGCACGCGCCGCATCGTGGTAGGTCCGCTGGTAGCGTTCCTCGGCTTCCTGCTAATGGTTTTCGCCATAATCGTCAAGCCGGCGACGTTTGAGCGTCTGCTGGGCAAAAAAGGAAAGGAGCAGTAAGCAATGGACTGGTTACACGCGCTTATACTCGGCATAGTCCAGGGACTTGCCGAATACCTTCCTATCAGCTCGAGCGGTCATCTCGAGATATGCCGTGAGCTGCTCGGCGTGGATTTGCCGTCAGACCGCATACTGCAGTTTGACATCGTAGTTCACGCCGCTACGGTGCTGAGTACCATTGTGATATTGTGGCGCATGTTTTCCGGCTTGTGCCGCTCGTTCTTCACATTTCGCCGCGACGACAATTTCTACTATGTCTGCAAGCTGCTCCTGAGCGCGGTGCCAGTGGGCATCGTGGGCGTGTTCTTCAAGGACCAGGTAGAGCAATTCTTCGGCAACGGCCTTCTGACTGTGGGCATCTGCCTGTGTGTCACGGCATTGCTGCTGTGTTTCGCGCAGTATGCCACGGCACGCCGCGCACGCGGCGGCAACGAGCGCGGGCATGAGGTGACATGGCGCGATTCCGTCGTAATAGGCTGCGCACAGGCGGTAGCGGTGCTTCCCGGCCTCAGCCGCAGCGGCACCACCATTGCCACCGGCCTCATACTCGGCGACAAGAAGAGCAGCGTGGCGCACTTCTCGTTTCTCATGGTCATAATCCCGATACTCGGCGAGACGCTGCTCGACCTCAAGGACATACTGTCAGGCGAAGCCGGCGAGGCGATACCGCCGACCTCGCTCGCCATAGGCTTTGTCGCCGCGTTCATCGTGGGCTGCTGCGCATGCAAGTGGATGATTTCGCTGGTGAGCAAAGGGAAGCTGATATGGTTTGCCCTATACTGCGTCATCATGGGTGTTATATGTATAATGTGGTGACATGGACCTGGTAAGCGGAGAAATCATCTGCATAGACAAGCCTCTGGGATGGACGAGCTTTGACGCGGTGAAGCGTCTGCGCGGCGCGGTGCAACGCCGCCTGGGCGTACGCAAGTTCAAGGTCGGCCATGCCGGGACGCTCGACCCTCTCGCCACGGGAGTGCTGATAGTCTGCACAGGACGCGCCACGAAACTCATCGAGGAGCTGCAGGCCGGAGACAAGGAGTATGTGGCTGACCTGTGCCTGGGCGCGACAACCCCGAGTTTCGACCTCGAGACACAGGTAGACGCCACTTTCCCGGTAGACCATATCACTGCCGAGGGGGTGGAGGTGGCTCTCGCCTCGTTCCGGGGACACATAATGCAAGTGCCGCCGGTATTCTCTGCCGTCAAGGTGGACGGCAGGCGGGCGTACAAGTTTGCGCGGCGCGGCCAGGAAGTGGAATTGCGTGCCAAGCCGCTCGAGATAAAGGAGCTGGAGACGCTCTCCTTCGGCCGTGACGAGGAGGGACGGCTGACACTGCGCATACGCGTGGTGTGCGGCAAGGGCACATACATACGCGCCCTGGCTCGCGACATCGGCAACGCCCTCGGCAGCGGCGCTCACCTCACGGCGTTGCGCCGCACTCGCGTCGGCAGCTACCGCGCAGACAGCGCGATGACAATAGACCAGGCCATCGAGCATATATCGACCGCCGTGCTGACATTCCCCGAAGGGTACACCCAGCCGGCGAGCAACTGACACACACAACCAACATCAAAAACAACCAGTAACGAAACTGACAAGAATATGAAGCTATCACAATTCAAATTCACACTGCCGCAGGAGCTAATAGCGCAATACCCCTCGGAAAACCGTGACGAGTGCCGCATGATGGTCGTCAACAGCAAGACCGGGGAGATAAGCCACCATATATTCAAGGATGTCATAAACTATTTTGACGACGGCGATGTGATGGTTTTCAACGACACGAAAGTGTTCCCGGCTCGCCTCTACGGCATCAAGGAGAAGAACGGCGCCAAAATCGAGGTGTTCCTGCTCCGTGAGCTCAATCCGATGAGCAAGTTCTGGGACGTGCTGGTGGAGCCGGCACGCAAGATACGCATCGGCAACAAACTATATTTCGGCTCTGACCAGGCTCTTGTGGCCGAGGTCATCGACAATACTACCTCTCGCGGCCGCACGCTACGCTTCCTCTATGACGGCGACCACGACGAGTTCCAGAAATCCCTATACGCCCTGGGCCAGACCCCGCTGCCCGACTACATCACCCGCCCCGTCGAGCCAGAGGATGCGCAACGCTACCAGTGCCTGTATGCCCGCAACGAGGGCGCGGTCATGGCTCCAGCCGCTGGTCTGCACTTCAGCCGCGAACTGCTGAAACGCCTTGAAATCAAAGGCATACAAAAAGGGTTCCTCACTCTGCACTCCGGACGCGGCAACTACCGTGACATCGACGTAGAAGACCTCACCAAGCACCGCATGGATTCCGAGGACATGACCGTTGACGAGCAGCTTGTCGATATGGTCAATGCTGCCAAGGACCGCAAGAGCCGCGTCTGCGCCGTCGGCACATCCACCATGCGTGCCATAGCCAGCTCGGTATGCATGAACGGACACATCATGACCTACCAGGGGTGGACAAACCGGTTCATATTCCCCCCGTATGAATTCACAGTTTGTGATGCAATGATTTCTAATTTTCACATGCCCTACAGCACCATGCTGATGATGGTAGCCGCTTTCGGCGGATATGACACAGTGATGAAGGCATACGAGGTTGCAATAAAAGAAAAATACCAATTTGGCGCATACGGCGACGCGATGCTCGTGTTGAAGTGACCTGTTGTGTCAATTATGGCAAATACACGAGGCGGCATGCGAATACCCTAAGCAGTAATGAAAGGATGTAGATGAAGCGGGTTGTAATCGTCGGGGCATCGTCAGGCATAGGGCTGGCATTGGCGGAGGCTTTCGCCTCTCGCGGAGTGTGCCTCGGCGTGGCTGCCCGCCGCACCGCGCCGCTGCGCGAGTTGCAGGAGAAATATCCGGGCAACGTCACCGTGGCGGAGATAGACATAACAGATACTGATGCTGCCGGCCGTCTCTGCGCACTTGTCAGGGAGGTCGGCGGCATGGACTATTACATACACGTTGCCGGTATCGGCTATGACAATCCCTCGCTGTCGCCGGAACGTGAGGCGGAAATCACGGAGACCAACGCCGTAGGGTTTGCGCGTATGGTGAGCGCTGCCTACCGCTGGATGCGCGACCATGGAGTGCGCGGACACATAGCAGCTGTCACGTCGATAGCCGGAACGAAGGGGATCGGGAGGATGTCGGCTTATTCCTCCTCCAAACGATTTGCCTCGACATACCTGACGGCTATGGAGCAGCTGTCGCGTGCCGAAAGAGCCGGCATCTCGTTTACCGACATACGCCCCGGGTGGGTGCGCACTCCGCTGCTGCACGAGGGCGCGGGCTATCCCATGGAGATGACTGTCGGCAGGGTGCTTCCGCGCATCATACGGGCGATAGTGCGCCGCGAGCGCGTGGCTGTGGTGGACTGGAAGTGGCGGACAGTGGTGTCGCTGTGGCGCATGATACCCGACCGCGTGTGGGTGCGCATGGCGGCGGTTGCCGACGCGCTTTCCGGACGTTGACGCGCCGAGGCAGCGCGGCACGGGCGTTTCCGTATGTGCCGATTTATTGTTAACTTTGTGCCTATGGAAAAGAAGGACTGCCTCACTGCCGCTTATTACACACTCGGTTGCAAACTCAATTTTGCGGAGACCTCGACTGTTGGCAAGATGCTCGCGGAGAGGGGCATATCGCGTGCCGCAGAGGACGACGCGCCCGATGTGTGTGTGGTCAACACCTGTTCGGTCACGGAAACGGCAGACAAGAAGGGGCGGCACCTCATCAAGCGGCTGGCCCGCCAGTACCCCGAGGCGGTCATCATCGTCACCGGCTGCTATGCACAGCTGAAGAGCGAGGAGGTGGCTTCCATAGAGGGGGTGGACATAGTGGTAGGCGCGAATGACAAGCTGCGCATAGCGCAATACCTCGACACCTGGCTCGAGATGCGCCGCCCGATAGTCGATGTGTCGCCCATGGATGTCGGCACGCCGTTCATGCCCTCGTGCGAGCGAGGCGACCGCACCCGCTATTTCCTGAAGGTGCAGGACGGCTGCGACTATTTCTGCACCTACTGCACCATACCCTACGCACGCGGGCGCAGCCGCAGCGGCTCTGTCGCCGACATAGTGGCGCAGGCTCGTCAGGCAGCAGCAGCCGGCGGCCGCGAGATAGTGATAACCGGCGTGAACATAGGTGATTACGGCAGGGGGACGGAGCATACATTCTTCGACCTGATACGCGCCCTTGACGCTGTCGAGGGGATAGACCGCTTCCGCATATCGTCGATTGAGCCTAACCTGCTCACCCCGGAGATAATCCGCTGGGTGGCACGCGAGTCGCGGGCGTTCATGCCCCATTTCCACATACCGCTGCAGTCAGGCTCTGACAAGGTGCTGCGGCTGATGAACCGCCGCTACGACACGCGCCTGTTTGCCGACCGCATAGCCGCTGTCCGCAGCGAGCTGCCCGATGCGTTCATAGGCATAGACATAATGACCGGCGCACGCGGCGAGGACGCGGTGGAGTGGGAAAAGTCATACCGATTTGTTGAGTCGCTGCCGGTGACGCGGATGCACGTGTTCCCGTACAGTGAGCGTCCCGGCACGGCGGCGTTGCACCTGGGCGGCGCAGTGGACCAGCACGAGAAGAACCTGCGCGTGGCTGCGCTCAACGCCCTCTCGGAGAGGAAGCTGCAGTCGTTCATCGCCTCGATGACCGGTACCGTGCGCCCCGTGCTATGGGAAAGCGCACACGCCGGCGGGCGTATGCACGGACTGACGGACAACTACCTGCGCGTGATTGCGACGCTCGACACGAAACTCATCAACACCGTCACCCCGGCATACCTGCAAGGGGCAGACGCGCAGAACCCTGACATGATAAATGCCGTTGTAAAATGAAAGAACTCGCAGTAATAATACTCAACTGGAACGGCGTGGCGCTGCTGAAACAGTTCCTCCCCACGGCGGCGGAACATACCATAGACGAGGATACCGACCTGATAGTCGCCGACAACGGGTCGGACGACGAGTCTGTGGCGTGGATGCAGCGCGAGATGCCGCAGATACGCATCATCCGCCTGGACCGCAACTACGGCTTTGCCGAGGGGTACAACCGCGCCATACGCGAGGCGGGATACAAGTACTCGCTGCTGCTCAATTCTGATGTCGAGGTCACGCCCGGGTGGACGCGGCCGCTGCTGGCGTTCATGCGCGAGCACCCCGACGTGGCTGCCGTGCAGCCCAAGATACGCAGTTTCCGCCACCGCGAGATGTTTGAGTATGCCGGCGCAGCCGGTGGCTACATCGACCGCCTGGGCTACCCGTATTGCCGTGGGCGGCTGTTCGACTGCGTGGAGCGCGACGAGGGGCAGTATGACGGCGAGCCGGCTGACATCTGCTGGGCCTCGGGCGCAGCGCTGATGGTGCGCACCGACGAGTATTTCGCCGCCGGAGGGCTTGACGCCGACTTCTTCGCCCACATGGAGGAGATAGACCTCTGCTGCCGCATTCATGCTCGCGGCTGGCGCATCTGCTGTGTCCCGGACTCGACGGTATTCCACGTGGGCGGCGCGTCGCTCGACAAGTCAGACCCGCGCAAGACGTACCTCAACTTCCGCAACAACCTGTTGCTGCTGCACAAGAACATGCCCCGGCGCGAGGGGCGCAAGCTGTTGCTGCGCCGCCGCCTGATGGACACGCTCGCGTTCATGATGTATGCCGCCAAGTTCAATTTCCGCCACGCTGCCGCTGTGCTGCGGGCGCACCGTGACTTCCGCCGTATGCGCCGCAAATACACCGACCTGCCGCAGCACGAGTACATGTCGCGCCTCCCCGGTGCGCAGCGCAACATCATCGTGGACCGGTACCTGCGTGGCATGAAGAAATAACGACACATATCACACTTATAAAAGCACCTGTATATGTCTGATTACAAACCGGTAATATTAGTAAGCAACGACGACGGATACCTTGCGCCGGGAGTCCGTGCACTCATCGAGATGCTCGAACCCTTCGGCCATGTCATAGCCGTATGCCCCGACGCGCCGCGCTCCGGGCAGTCGATGGCGATAACAGTCAACAACGCCATGCGCATCATCCGCGTGGAGGACTACGGCATCGCCGAGATGTACCGCGTCAACGGCACGCCGGTGGACTGTGTCAAGCTGGCTCTTAACACCGTCGTGCCGCGTCTGCCCGACCTGGTGGTCGCCGGCATCAACCATGGCTCTAACGCCGCTATAAACGTGGTGTATTCCGGCACCATGGGCGCGGTCTTCGAAGGGTGCGCCTTTGACATACCCAGCATCGGCTTCTCCCTCACCGACCATTCCATGAAGGCCAATTTCAAGCCCTGCCGCCCGTTTGTGAAACGCATCGTCAGCGAGGTGCTTGCCAGCGGGCTGCCGGAGGGGGTCTGCCTAAACGTCAACATACCGAACAGCGCCGTGCCGCCGCGAGAGATGAGGGTGGTGCGTGCATGCCGGGGAAAGTGGACCGACGAGTACGAATGTTACAAAGACCCCGTGGGAAAAGACTTCTACTGGCTGAAAGGGCAGTTCATCAACGAGGAGCCGGAAGCGACCGACACCGACGAGTGGTGCCTCGCCCACGGCATAGTGTCGATAGTGCCGACGCTGCTCGACCGCACCGCGCCGTCCAGCCTCGTGCCGACGACAATCCGCAACCTCAGCCGCTCCTTCTGACACTCACATCACCCTAACGCCTCGTCAGAGGTGCAAATAAGCAGATTTAAATCTGCTTATTTGGAAGCTTGTTTGTATGATATTGATATGCAGTGTGTTGCGTTGGGAGTCTAATCCGCAGTCAGCTGTTTTTGTGTCGCTGGTGCAGATAGATACGACTAAAAAGCACAGCCATTTCAGGAAATAAAGAGTAATGTCAGCGGCTCGCGGCGCGAATGACGCGGGCGACGGCATACGCCAATATCATCAGCAAGACTATAGCAGCTGACGCCGGCACCGAGATGAAATAGGACACCAGCAGCCCGCCAACGCTGCACGCCACTGACAAAGCGGCGGAATATACCAGCATACGGCGGTAACGCGACGTGAACAGCTCTGCCGTTATCTGCGGCAACGTCATCAGCGAAATCAGCAGCATGATGCCTATCATCTTGATAGTAAGCACTATCGACAACGCCGTCAGCACCGTCATAACAGTGTCGACAGCCGTGACAGGCACACGCCGCGTCCGCGCAAAGTCCGCGTCGAAACTTACGGCAACGATATACGGATAAGCCAGCAGGTAGAACAATCCCAAAACCACGGCAAAAGCCAGGTACAGCCACAAGTCTGACGGAGTGACAGTCAGCACGTTGCCGAAAAGGAACGCATTCAGGTCAGGCACATAGCCGTCAGAGAGCGAGACGAAAAGCGTGCCGAGAGCCATACCCGCAGCCCACACCACCGCGACGGCGGAATCGCTGCGCACCTGGCGGCGGTGCAGCCAGTCAACCCCCAATGCCCCCGCCACGGCAAAAGCCGCCGCGTACAGCACCGGGCTGACGCCGCAGAAATACCCCAGCCCCAGCCCCCCGAAACAGGCATGCGTGATGCCCCCCGTGAGGAACACGCGCCGCCGCGTCACTACGTAAGTGCCCGCAAGGGCGCACGTCAGCGACACGAGGACGATTCCGGCAAGGGCATTGCGGAAGAAAGGGTATGACAGCAGTTCCAACATGGGCAAAAGCCGCCGGCCGGCAGTCAGCCGGCACAGCCTCGCAAAGTTACGAAAAAAAGCCGTAACCGCCATAATCCCGAAAAAATTAGTAACTTTGCCCCTGAAGCGCGACATGCGCTGGACCAGACATAATTTCACCACAAGGCGGCTTGGGCCGCTTGATGCTCAGATGTAGCACTTACGGCTCAGGTCCGGCCTCGCATGTCCGGACGTTACCACATCCGCTTCAGGGACTCTTTATCGTAGATGTGGTTTCTTGTTGTTATGGTACGGTTGAACCCTATGAACATCGAATAGGGAATAATCACAATCATATAAATGGCTATAAGCAGTATTGTGACCAATAACTTGCTTATTGTCATAGATGTTGCGTGGAGTATGCTGTGCAGCTTGCTCATGTCAGAATAGCGAATAGATGAACGGGGCAATCGGGTTGCTTGAAAATTATTGGTGTCCGCTAAACTTTTCGGAGAGTTGGCGAGAAAAAAGGGCT
>URTA01000023.1 GCA_900550645.1 uncultured Porphyromonadaceae bacterium | reverse complement strand
GTCTTGTCGATGTAGCCGTAATCCCAGTCAAGTTTCACCCAGGCGCGACCTTCGCTGAAATCACCGGCTCTGTCGTATTTTGGCTTAACGACCTCTTTGCCAGACTTGTCAATGAAGCCGTATTTCCCGTCGAGTTTCACACTGGCAAGGCCTTCGCTGAAACTGTCGGCTCTGTCATATTTTGGCTTGACGACCTCTTTGCCAGACTTGTCGATAAAGCCATATTTACCGTCAAGTTGCACCGAGGCGAGACATTCACTGAAACTGCCAGTACTGTCGTATTTCGGCTTGACAACTTCTTTGCCGGACTTGTCAATGAAGCCGTATTTCCCGTCTAGTTTTACACATGCAAGGCTGTCGTGGAAATCGTATGACGAGGAGTCGTATTTCGGCTTGACAATCTCTTTTCCCGTCTTGTCGATAAATCCGTATTTCCCGTCTAGTTCCACCGAGGCGAGATCTTCGCTGAAACTGTCAATTCTGCCGTATTTCGGCTTGACGACCTCTTTCCCGGATTTGTCTATTAAGCCCCATTTACCGTCGATTTTCACCCACGCAACTCCGTTGCTGAAATCGGTTGCTCCTTCAAAACATGACCCGTTGCCCCATACTGCTGTTTTGAAGCGGCGGATGAGTTCGTCTACCTGCCCTGTTGTGCAGTCAACAGGTTCGAATACTTCGTCAGATGTCACTATGAAAATCTCTGTGTGGTCATTGCCGTTGTTTCGCACCCGGAACAGCACTTTCTCGGCTTCCAAATGCCACGAATACCAGTTGGTGTGTCTTCCTCCGTCGCTGCCGTTGTACAGCTGGTTCAGAGCGACGCCAATAGCACCATATAGTTCGTCGCTGTCTTTTGCAACATCGTTGATGCCGTATGCTTTGCAGAAGGTGGACTGATAGTATTCCATCGTTTCGAACGCCTCCTCCAAATCGTCGTAGCCCAAGTCCAAGTATTCGTATTCCTCATCAATCCACTCCTTTGCGGCAATCATAGTTTCGTCAGTGTCTGTTCTGCTACTCATGACCCACGTGCCGCCGTTTTCAGCGTCGTATATCAATACTGCGATAGCTGGCCAAGTGAATCTATGACAGTTTTCAAGTTCCTCTTCGTAGTTGTGGAATATGTCGGCTGAATCGAGAGTGATGTCGATTATGGGCATTCCGACGAGTTCCTCCGGCACTGAGACAGCTTCTGCTTCATCTACAGCAGCATCGTCTCGCTTGTATGACAGCTGCGACTCCATGTCGGACTTTTTCGCTTGACGGGGAATGTCTGCCACTTTTGACAGCGTGATGCCGTCGAGTACCTTCACCCAGTCATCCTTGGTGAATACTTTGACTTTCAGGTTAAGCTCTTTGAGCATAGCCTCTTCAAACTTGCCTACAGTGCGGCTTGTGCGGCACTCGAGCGTGCCTTTTGTCGCGCCCAGCGACACCAGCAAGTCGCTGTCGTCGGCTTTGCGTCCTCCGTCATAGACGCGGAGTTCGCCTCCGACCTCGTCACGGAACTGCTTTTTAAGCTGCGCGACGGTGGTCTTGATTCCAATCTTGAATTTAGCCATTTGCGTGTTAGTTATTTGGTTGATTATTTGTGTTGTCTTGAGTTGCCAGGGTTGGAGAATTACAATCGGCGGTGTGTTGTGCCGTACCGGGTCAGCAGATCAGCACTGCCGTCGCGGTATTGCGTATAGATGTATTCGCCTTGCCATCTTGCGGAAACAATGCCGCCACCGCTTGCTCTGCCAGTGTAGTAGTGGGCATCACCTCCGTTTGCACTACATACCATTATGCGACCATCCTCCAGTGTAACGACGATGTATTTTTCATTCATGTCTGCAAGGACTGCTGGTGTCGAGCAGATTATTGGGTACAGCCAGCCTTGGTTTTGGTCGCGGACGACAACTTTCCCGTTCTCTACCCTTACGAATTTTTGTTCACTCATGTTAGTTTTGTTTGTGTTGGTTGAACTTGAAGATGCAGATGACAACAAGCTAGACCATGACGGCTTTGATGCTCTGCTGCTTGATGATGAACGGCTGTCATCATCATAGTCATCGTTTCTGTTCTTTTTTCCGGAGCTTTTCTTTTTGCTGGAACTCTCAAACCACTTGCCATGGTATCTCGGGAAGCGGATTTTCGGGCTGCGGAGCAATACTAAGGAGAGCAGGCGGCATGCAATCCATATTCCGACTCTGAACAGCCACCATGGGAGCGCAAAAAGGTTCTTAATTGCTTTGTCTGGTAGTGCCATATCTTGATGTTTTAGTTATGTATGTTGTTCACTATGTGCATATATCAAACTTGCCTCGTTTTCTAATCGATGTAGCATTAAAAATTTCGGTCAAGTTTGTTTTTCGATGAGTTTCAATGAGTTACCGAGCATCATACATATCGTAATAGCGAGGATTAAGCCTCGAGGCATAGTGTATCGCCGTTTATGGTTCTGGCAAACGGCATATACCAACTCATCTGTCTGGCATACCCAATCAATATTGCCAAAGCAGCGAGCCTATGCCCAGAGGCCAATCCGGTTGCTATCTAATTGCCAATATGATTATCACTGCAATGAGGATTACGATGAGAGCGTACATCCACCAGTTGTGGCGTTTTTTCTTCTTCCTTACTGGCGGAACGTACCCGTTCAGGTATTTCAGGCTGAAACCCGCCTCGCCGGTTTCGTGTGCCTTGTCGACCTTCGCGACTTCGATGCCATAGTTTGCTGCTGCGGAGATGATGCGGTCGAGGCTTGACTTTGACCAAATTTGGCTCATGGCGATTTCTTGTCCGTCACCGGTATGCAGTGTTTCTTCCGGTTTCGCAAAATACAGGCTCATGCGCTCATTGTATGAGGCCGCCTCCTCCACGTTCAGGAAGTTTTCGGGTACGCCTCTGTCAGGACACAAATCATTAGGGAACGCCTCGCGCAAGTCTTCCAACGTGGCGTCGGGGTTCATCTCCATATAGGCATGGACTATTCCCAGCGCGGTGCGGTTCTGCGCCTTGCCGTACACTCGCACCTTGTTTGCGACCATGCCGCTAATCTTCAAGGCAGCCTTGGGAACTGGCACGCCAAGCGATTTTGCGGTTTTGAGTACGCCGTGAGCAGTTGTTGCACCTTTCTTCAGGGCAACCTTTGCCTTCTCCGCTTTGTCGCGGATGCTTTTGTTTCCAGATTCGGATTTATTCATGCTTTCAGCCATAACTTGGATAGTGTTGTCGTTTGTGGTAGCTGCCGGAAATCGCGGTTGTGGTTTCGGCGGCGTGACTTGCGAGTGCAAAGTTATCACATACATTCCAAATTACCCCCCGAAAAGTTAAATTACCATAAGACACGGATTATGCCAGAGAATTCATGCTGTACAACATATAATTGGGTGTCAAAGGGGGCAGACCTTATTCCAAGCGTCGTGAATACAAGAACATAGCCGTTGCTCCTCTGCATCAGAACCGAATGGGCTGTGCCGTGCGCTAATAGGCAGCGCATGCTATTATAATAAGGTGATAACCTGGCAAAGTTAATTGAAAGAGCCGCGAAGAGCCGTGCGAAGAATGTCTGTTTATCAGCAGGACTGTCCGATAATCTCAGTTTTTTGTATTAACTTTGTCAACAATATACGCTGGCTTTGAGTTGATAAGTCTGCACCATGAAAATACTCTTTTGAAGAAGCACAAGTTATGAATGAGAACAAGTTCGATTTCAGCGACATAGCCCCATACGACGACAAGGTGTTCCATGAGAAAATGGAACAGCTGGTCCGGGAGCCTGGATTTCTACATGCGGTCAACTACACCATGCCCAAGGAGGATGTGCCGGTACTCATAGACGAGCTGCTGCGCATCAATACCAAGTACGATTTCCAGCAGCATGTCATGTTCCCGTTTCTGGAGATGCTCGCCAAAAAGACCACTTCGGGTATATCCATGGGCGGCATCAAATACCTAAACCCGTCGCTCAACTATACATTCATAACCAACCACCGGGACATAGTGCTTGACGCCTCGTTCCTCAACCTCGCGTTCCTGCGGCACGGCATTCCCTCTTCGGAAATTGCCATAGGCAATAACCTTCTGATATATGACTGGATAACAGACCTGGTACGACTGAACAAGAGCTTCATCGTGAAGCGCAACACCGGGCTGCGCGAAGGTCTCGAGGCCGCCAAGAAGCTGTCTGCATACATCCATTACACCATTATGGACAAGCACGAGTCTGTATGGATAGCGCAACGCGAAGGACGTGCCAAGGACAGCAGCGACCACACACAGGAGTCGCTTGTCAAGATGCTGTCGATCGGCGGACAGGGTTCATTTATCGAAAAGGTCAAGGAAATAAACCTTATGCCGATAGCCATTTCATACGAGTATGACCCCAATGACTATCTGAAAGCCAAAGAGTTCCTGATGCGCCAACGCGACCCGTCATTCAAAAAGTCGCAGCGCGATGACTTGTTTTCAATGGAAACAGGTCTGCTGCAATTCAAGGGCAAGGTGCATTTCCAGCTTACGCCGCGCATCAACACACGTCTGGACCAAATCGGAGATTTCAAGGATACGAACAAGTCGGCAAAATATGTATGCTGTCTCATCGACCAGGCCATTCACCGCAGCTATGAGATTTTCGACATAAATTATGTTGCATACGACATGCTGTACGACACAACAAGGTTTGCCCGCAAATATGACGAGCAAACACGCGACAAGGTGAATGAATACATACACAGCCAGCTCGACAAAATCGACCTGGACGACATCACCATCGAGGAGCATGAGTTTCTCAAGACAATGATGCTCACAATGTACGCTAACCCGCTGAAAAACAAACTGAAAACAATATTGGGAGGCATAGAGTAAGCCGCAGCGGATATGAGAGTACCAGTCATCGCAATATTAGTGGTATCGCTGATAACGATACTTGCAGACACATACATATACTTCTATGTGCGCAACCGTTCGCGCCGTAACAAGCGGCATACGCGCATATATGCAGCTACGGCAGCGGTGTGCTGGCTGTTCCTAATCGTGGCATTCTGCTTGCCACGGCGCAACGGTGACAGCTCGATATTGCCGGTCATGTGGATGCTGTATGCTTATCTGACCATCTACATCTCCAAGTTCATTTTCATACTGACCACTGCGGCTGCAATGGTTTCGCGGATATGGACCAAGAATAAACGGCACTCGACGTCAGGGCTTATTGCCGCGCTTGTATTGTCGCTGATCGTGTTCTTCACACTTTGGTGGGGAACGATATGGGGGCGGCGTGAAATAGAAGTGACACATTACTCCATGGCATCAGCCAAAATACCGAGGTCTTTCGACGGCTACCGCATCGTCCAGTTCAGCGACATCCACCTCGGCACATGGGGCAGCGACACTACTTTCGTCAGCCGCTTTGTAGACTCTATAAACGCCGTCAAACCAGACCTCATCTTGTTTACCGGAGACATCGTAAACCGCAACACCTCCGAGCTTAAACCGTTCATACACACGCTTTCGCGTCTGCACGCCCCGGACGGTGTATATGGCGTGCTGGGAAACCATGACTACGGCCTATACCAGGAATGGGACAGCGAAGGCGACCGCATCAAAAATTGCCGTCTGTTGGGACAGTACCAGCGACAGATGGGCTGGAAGATGCTTAACAATGATTATGCCTTCCTAACGCGAGGTTCGGATTCCATACCGCTTATCGGCGTAGAGAACTGGGGCGAATACCCGTTTGGAGAGTACGGCGACCTAAGAAAAGCATACCCGGAAACTGGAAAAACAAGCCTGAACGACGGCAGATTCAAGATACTTATGAGCCATAACCCGGAACACTGGCGGCAGATTGTGGCAAAATCGAGCAACATCGACCTGACCCTTTCGGGACATACGCACGCCATGCAGATGATTTTCAAGATAGGCAACTGGCGGTGGTCTCCCTCGCAGCTCAAATATGAAGAGTGGGCAGGCGATTTCCACAAGAAAAGCCCCAAGGGCGAACCTATGACGTGCTATGTCAACATAGGCTGCGGCGAGGTCGGACTGCCATACCGCATCGGGGCTGCTCCCGAAATCACCGTGATAACGCTGTCGTCAACTGCTGCGAAATGAAACACACGGTCGTTTTGAGCCTCGGCAGCAATTACGGAAACCGCGAAGAGGCCGTGGCTTCAGCCATTAAGCTGATGAGCGAAGTCCTCACAACGGCTCAGAGCAGCACAGTATACACTACCCCCCCGTTGTCGGGCATCGGCGAGCCGTATGCCAACGCCGTCATAGCCGGAGAATGGGACAAGGATTTTGTAGCGCTCGAACAGCTATGCAAGCAGACAGAAATCGAATTCGGGAGAACTGACGAGCGGCGGCGTCTGCACCAAGTGCCGTTGGATATAGACATAGTCATGTTTGACGGCAAAATAATCAGGCCAGCCGATTTCGGCTACGCCTTCTTCCAGACAGGCTACCGGCAGCTTTCCCCAGACACGGAAAATCCAGACTGACCACCACCTCCAGCTGGGATTATATTTTCAAGAGGGGACTTAAGCGTCTCTCCTTATTTTGATTTCAGGAATGTGATGATGTCACGAGGTGTCATGCGCTTGCCCTTCAAAAGCAGCACTGATGTGTAGAGCTTGCCCGAGAACATCAGCATTAACGCAGCACAAACATACAGCGAAACGAGCGAAAGCAGCGACTGCCACAACGGCACGTCACCTCCTATCGCGCCTATTGCGCCGACAGTTGCAGAGGTGAATGGAATATAGCTGCACCATACGGCTACTGACGAAGTGATATTGTCTGCCGCGTACTGCCCGATGTAGAAAGACCCAAGCAGGATGAACGTCAAAACTGTGAGGTACTCTTGGTTTTCTTGGTTCTTGTCGGTCATTGCCCCGGTAGCTGCAAACATGGATGCATAGAATATGTAGCCGCCGGCAAAAAACGCTATACCCCACAACATGCTCGTATACAACCGTATGTCGCCAAAGATTTCCAGTGGAACATTTACGCCGGACAGCAGTATAAGAACCCCGGCACACACAGACAGCAGAACCGCCCAGAGAGCCATCTGCGTCAGCCCGACAAGTGCTACGCTAATGATTTTACCAAGCATCATTGTCCTCCCGTTCACACACGTTGACAGCACCTCCATGATGCGGTTGCATTTCTCACTCTTCACCTTGTTGAATATCTGCGCACCGTATATCATGATGAATAGCGTCAATAGTATGCCGACCAACATACCAGCTATCTGCCACCCGGTCTTGGGGTTGTCAGGCGATGCAAGCGGGTTACTCGTAGCAAGAAGCGTATCTGACGACTCTGCCATATACCCGATGAACACGCCGAACAACACAAATATGACCGGCATGAGGAATGTGCCTATCCAAAAGGATTTTGACCGTATGTCGGTCATGTATTCGTTACGGACTATGATTGATAGCTTGCTCATGGTAATTCAAGTTGATATACTGGTTACTTGTCATCGACGTCGGTTGCGGGCAAGAGCGCGAAATCGAGTACCTGCCCGATGTTTTCCACATAATGGAACGTCAGACCCTCAACGTACATTGGGTCAATGTCTTCGATATCCTTGCGGTTCTGCTCGCAGAGCATGATGTCGGTTATGCCGGCGCGTTTCGCGGCAAGAATTTTCTCCTTTATGCCTCCCACCGGAAGGACTTTGCCACGCAAAGTGATTTCCCCTGTCATGGCGAGCCGGTCACGGACTTTGCGACGTGTAAACGCAGAGGCGAGCGATGTCACCATGGTGATGCCGGCAGACGGACCGTCTTTGGGCACAGCCCCTTCCGGCACATGGATATGGATGTCGTTGGTGCTGAACATTTTTGCGTCTATGCCCAGTTTATCGGCATTCGCCTTGAGATACTGCAGCGCGATTGTGGCAGATTCCTTCATAACGTCGCCGAGGTTTCCGGTCAGGGACAGCTTCTCACCCTTGCCAGGGCAAAGCGAAGACTCAATGAACAGTATCTCGCCGCCGGCACTCGTCCATGCAAGCCCTGTCACAACGCCGCAATAGTCATTGTTCTCGTATATGTCCGAGAAGACCTCGCGCTTGCCGAGGAACTGAGGTATGTCAGCCTCTGTAACGAGTGTCGGGTATGGTTTACCGGAAACTTTCAGGCGCACGATTTTGCGCAGCACCTTGGCAATCTTCTTGTCGAGCTGGCGCACACCAGACTCGCGTGTGTATTCGGTTATGATGCGTTCCAGTGCGGCATTATCGAATTTTATTTCTCCTTTCTCAAGACCGCACTCGGCGAGTTTCTTGTCAATCAGATGCCGCTGGGCAATCTCGATTTTTTCCTCCGTGATGTAGCCGGTTATCTCAATGAGTTCCATGCGGTCAAGCAAGGGATATGATATGGTGGAAAGAGAATTAGCAGTCGCGATGAACAACACCTTTGACAAGTCATAGTCCACGTCTATGTAATTGTCATGGAAATGCTCGTTCTGTTCAGGGTCAAGCACTTCGAGCAACGCCATTGCCGGGTCGCCCTTGTAGTCATTGCCGATTTTGTCAATTTCGTCAAGGACAAAGACCGGATTGCTTGTCTTGCACTTCTGCAAACCAGAGATGATGCGTCCTGGCATTGCGCCAAGATATGTGCGACGATGGCCCCTAATTTCTGACTCGTCATGCAGTCCGCCGAAAGACACGCGGACATATTCGCGCCCCATGGCCTCGGCTATGGATTTGCCCAGCGAGGTCTTGCCAACACCGGGAGGGCCGTACAGGCACAATATCCCGGCTTTTACGTCTCCGCGCTGTTTGAGTACCGCCATTTGTTCTATTATGCGGTCTTTGACATCTCGCAGCCCGTAATGGTCACGGTTGAAGATGGTCTCGACATCATCGAGCGAAAAGGAATCTTCGGAATAGTTCTGCCATGGCAGCGAGAGGAGGGTGTCGAGGTATGCGTACTGTATGGCATAGTCTGGGCTTTGCGGGTTGTAACGCTCCAAGCGGCGCAACTCCTTGTCAAAACGCTCGTTCATTGCAGCATCCCATGTCAGCTGCGATGCACGCTGCGAGAGAGCGGCGATGTCATCCTCATCACCTTGCAGTTCGTTTTGTATCAGGCGCATCTGCTGTTCGAGGTAATTCTGCCGTTGCGCCTGCGAGATTTCCTCCTGTGTGCGCTGGTGCAGCTCCTGACGCACCTCAAGGTATTGTATCTGCATGCTCAGCTCACGTATCAGCATTACCATGCGCTCACTGAAACTGTCCTCCTCGAGCATCTGCTGTTGACGAGTGTAGTCATTAGGCACCTGCATGCACAGGAAGTTCAGCAGCCGTTTGTTGCTGTCTATCTGCTTGACTGCAAACTCGAGGTCGTTCCGCTCCTCCTCTCCGAGACAGGAAAGCATCTTGCCGTACAGCTCCTTGATAGTCTCTACGGTAGCATACATTTCCACATCGAACTTAGCCGGCATCGTCTCATCATAGCGAATCACCTTGGCTGTTATGAAGGGCTTCGAGCCGCAATAGTGCATTACTTTGGCACGGCAGAGTGTGAGCAGGAACGCGGTTTGGTTGCCGTCGGGCATCTCAACGAGTTTGATGACCTTGCATACTACACCTACACGGAATACATCCTTTGATGTCGGCTCCTCGACCTCAGCATCCTTCTGCGCCACAGCAAAGATGAACTTGTTGTTCTCGGCAGCGTTTTTCAGCAGCTGGAGCGACTTTTCACGTCCTATCGGCAACGGCACGGCCTGCCCGGGGAAAAGGACACGTCCGCGAGTAGGCAGCACTGCTATAGAGCTGGCTTGCAAACGGTTCAGCTCCGGGTCATAGTCTATGATGTTTTCTGCAATGAATGTGCCCGAAGGCATGCCCGAAAATTCCGGGTCTGAAGACAACTGTTCCTTGCTCATTAATTTCAAACGGTCTTAATTGCTTTTGGGCTACAAAGGTAAACAAAAACTGCGAGACGCGAGCTATCATACCTGATAAATCTCCCGACACTCACTTGGCAGCTGACTGCGCAATGTCCTTGTTCACCTGCTCTATAAAGTCAAGCACGTCATCGCGCCCTGTCCCCTTTTCTGCGGAGGTGACGAATATCGGAGGCAGTTCCTCCCAATGCAGTTTCAGCACACGCTTGTACGAATCAACTTTCTTTTGGCCAGCCATTGGCCCGAGTTTGTCAGCCTTGGTAAAGATAATGGCAAACGGCACCTCGTGTTCGCCGAGCCAATCCATGAACTCCATGTCTATTTTCTGTGGGTCGTGGCGTATGTCAACAAGCACAAACAGGCAGCTCATCTGCTGGCTTGTCAGGACATAGTCCTGTATGATAGCGTTGATTTTCTCACGAGTCTGCTTGCCTCGCTGGGCAAAGCCGTAGCCTGGCAAATCGACGATATACCAATCGCCGTCATTTATGCTGAAATGATTGATAAGCAATGTCTTGCCCGGTGTCTGCGATGTCTTTGCGAGAGCCTTGCGGCGCGTCAGCATATTTATCAGTGATGATTTGCCGACATTTGAGCGGCCAATGAAAGCGTATTCCGGGCGGCCGTGCTGCGGGCAGGCACTCGCCTTCTCGTTGCTTATCTCGTATTTTGCGGTCTTGATTTCCATGATTGCAAAAGTAGCAAAAATATCCAATAGGACACCCAGTCAAGTTGAAAATTATTTTGTTATGCCGAATGATTGGATTAATTTTGTAGTTGAAATGGGTATCGACACCGCATACGCCGGCCGGCAACAGGCTTTGACCGGCATATTCAACGACAGCTTTCCCCCTATATATGACGGGGTTACGCTGACGGTGATGAACTATGTCCGTGTGCTTGCGCAGCATGGGCATTACCCGTGCGTGGTCACGCCATGGAACCCGGAAAAGGTCTCGGTCGATTACCCGGTACTCAAATATTTCTCGCTGCCGATACACAGCCGCCGTCCCTATCGCTACGGCTATCCGAAACTGGATCCGTGCATCTGGCGAAGGCTGCGCAAGACACCATTCAGGCTCGTGCATAGCCACAGCCCTTTTTCAGCCGGCCGGCTCGCGGTATACGCAGCACGCAAGCAGCATATCCCCCTGGTCGGCACTTTCCACAGCAAATACAAGTCTGACCTCCAGCACTCGTTCCACCGCACGCCGTGGATGGTAGACATCATCATGAAGCGCATATTGGCGTTCTTCAATGCGTGCGACCATGTATGGATACCGCAGGGAGCAGTGGAAAGCACCGTCCGCGAATACGGGTTTGAGGGCAAGGTGACAGTGGTTGAGAACGGCAACGACCTGGCCTCGAAATATTCAGACGACGAAATACCGAAGCTGAAAGCGGAAGCAAGGAGACGGTACGGAATACCCGATGACGCGGTTTCGCTGCTGTTCGTAGGACAGCACATACGCGAAAAAGGGATAGAAGTCATCGCCGACACGCTGCACAGGCTTGACGGCAAGACTCCCTTTGTCATGAACTTCATAGGGACGGGCTATGCTCTCGACGACCTGCGGCAATATGTACGCTCGCTCGGCATTGAAGACAAGGTCAGCATCCACGGCGGCATAACAGACCGTGACGAACTGTGCATGCGGTACGCCGCAGCCGACCTGTTCCTATTCCCCTCGCTCTATGACAACGCGCCGCTCGTGGTCAAGGAGGCAGCAGCGATGCAGACCCCCTCTATCCTCGTAGAAGGAAGCACTGCCTCGGAAATAATCCGCAACGGCGACAACGGCTTCCTGACCCGCCGCTCCCCTGCCGAATATGCAGACCTCATAACGTCGCTGCATGACAACCGCGACCGCATAACCCACGCAGGGCGCAATGCCCGCAAGACGCTGACTCGCACGTGGGACGACGTGGTGCAGGAAGTGATGACCCGCTATGACGAAATCATAGCCAGATATAATGTTGAACACAAGTACAAATAGACATGGCAACAGACACCCAATCCACGGATCTGAAGAAAAATCCATTTTCATGGTGGAAAGTGGCTCTCCCGGTGGTCATCGGGCTTGCCGTGGTGTTCTGGATGCTGTACAGCGAATCGCAGGGAGAGGACATGGCTGCGGTGTGGCAGAACATCGATTTCTCATGGCAGACGGTGCTGGCTCTCATCCTCGCCTGCCTGTTTATGGTCGGACGCGACTATGGGCTGTCATGGCGGTTTCGCGCCCTCACAAACAGGGAACTGCCCTGGGCAAAAGCGTGGAAAGTGGACCTGCTGTGCGAGTTCACCTCATGCGTCACACCCTCCGCTGTCGGCGGCAGCTCGCTGGGCATGGTATTCCTCAACTCGCAGGGGATAGAGTTCGGACGCGCCACAACATTGATGATGACGACACTCTTCCTCGATGAACTGTTTTTCGTCATCGCCTGTCCCCTTGTCGTGCTATTCACGCCCGCTGGAGACATGTTCGCTTCGGGGAGCGACACGTTTTCCGACGGCATCAAGATGACATTCTGGATAGTCTATGCCCTGCTGTTCCTGTGGACGCTCATACTATTTCTCGGCATAATATGGCGGCCATACTGGATACGCAAAGTGATAACACGCATATTCCGCTGGAGGCTGCTGCGCCGCTGGTCAGCACAAGCCGACGAACTGTCGCAGAACATGATAGCCACCTCCGTCGAGCTGAAAAGCAAGCCTTTCCACTTCTGGCTCGAAGTGTTCGGCGGCACGGCTCTGTCCTGGCTGTCACGCTACCTCGTCGTAAACGCCCTCTTCTTCGGCTTTGTTCCAGGCTCGCTTCCTGACCAGTGGGTCATCCTCGCACGCCAGTTTGTGATATGGGTAGTGCTCATGGTCAGCCCCACTCCCGGCGGTTCTGGTCTGAGCGAATGGATTTTTTCCGAATACTACAGCGACATGCTCCTCTCCGCCGGCCTCGTGCTTATACTGGCGGTCTTCTGGCGCATAATATCATACTACGTTTATTTGGTCATCGGCGCAATCATCGTACCCGGCTGGGCCCGCAAGACATTCCAGCGAATACGGCACAGCTCCGACACCGCAGAACAGAAGTCAAGCAATGGAACAGCAGAATAAATTCATCATAATCATCCCGGCTCGCTACGGCTCGTCGCGTTTTCCAGGGAAACCTCTTGCAAAAATCGGCGGCGTGGAAATGATAGTCCATGTGTGCCGCCAAGCATCGCAAGTGACCAACGAGGTGCTTGTAGCCACCGACGACATTCGCATCAAGGACTGCGTAGAAGCGGCAGGCTACCGCGCCGTGATGACATCGGACAGCCACCGCAGCGGCACAGACCGAGTACGCGAGGCATACGAGAAATCCGGCTCATCGGCAGATGTAATTATCAACATACAAGGCGACGAACCGTTCATAGAGCCTCGGCAGATACGGCAGCTGATGGACTGCTTCGACTCTCCAGCGACCGAAATCGCGACCCTCTGCCGCAAGTTCAATCCATCAAAAGGTTTTGACGCGCTGTTTGACCCGAACTTGGTCAAGGTGACGCTATCCGCCCGAGGCGAAGCACTGTACTTCTCACGCAGCATAATCCCGTATGTTCGGGGCGTGGACTGCGCACAATGGCTTGAAACCGCAGACTTCCACACCCATATCGGCATATACGCCTACCGCAGCGACGTGCTTGCGAAGATAACCGGCCTACCGCAGTCGCCGCTTGAGAAAGCCGAAAGCCTCGAACAGCTGCGCTGGCTCGAGAACGGCTACCGCATACGCATCGCCGTCAGCCAGTACGACACCATCGGCATCGACACACCCGACGACCTTGCCGCCGCCGAACTCCACTGGTCCGCCACCCACTGACCACATGGGACGAATATAAGGATATAACGAAAAAGGCTGCCGGTTGGGGCAGCCTTTTCCTTTATGAGGGGATGTGCGGTTATCGCTTGATGTACTTGCGGCCGGCGATGATGTAGATGCCGGGAGCAAGGTCGCGGATGTCTGCCGCTGTGGCGTTACGTTTCACGACTGAGCCTTGCAGTGAGTAGATGTCTGCGGAGGCAGCCGTGTCGAAGAGGATGTCTGCCACACCGGCGAGGTCGCCTGTCAGGCGGCATACGCCGTCCTTGATACCGAGCGCGGGAAGTGTCACTATGCCGCCCTTGGCGGGTACGGTTATGACTGTGCCGTCCGAAAGGGCAATGTATGCGCCGCCCACCTCATCGGCAATACCTGCAACGCGGAGTGTCAGCTGCTCGTCAGAGCTTACATAATAAGGTGCGTATACCTTGTTGTCTTCGGGATTGACGGCAAGGCCGGATGTCACCTGTATGCCTTCGCCAGCAACGATAGTCCATGAGGGTATGTGGAACGAATCCCAACCTGCAGTACGCTTGTACAGGTTGGCTGTACCCTCGGGGAGTTCAATGCTTGTACTCTCGCAGCCCTCCTTGGAGAATGCGTCTACGCCGAGAGTCGGCGGCACTGTGGCCTCAATGCGAAGTGTCTGCAGACTGCTTGCGCCGTAGAATGCACCGTCACCGATTTTCTCAACCGAGGATGGGAGTGTTACCGACGAAATCTTGTCGGAGTGCGTGAAGGCCGAGCCGGTCAGCGATTTCACCTTGTAACCGTCGATTTCTGCGGGTACGGTCACGTCTCCCATATAATAGCCGTTGCGCGGCTGTGCGAGTTCGACAGTCTTGTCCTTCTCGGAAACGATGTTGTATGCCAGCTCGCCGTTTTCACCGTATCTGGAAATGTATATGTGGTACGGCTGGCAGACAAACGAGCCATCGATAGCCAATGCCACATAATACTCTCCTGGTTCGAGGTCAAAATTGTCTATAGCGAACATTCCTGACACATTGTACTGTGTCGGTATGCGAACCGTGTTGGAGGTATAAGACGTCAACCGGTTCAGCTCACGATCCATTATTACCATTTCGAGAGCCACATCCTGCGCTTCGTTGGTTTGGTTGCGCAGTGTGAGGGTCATGTTCTCTTCCTCTCCGAGATGGTAGGTGTAAGGAGATATTGACACGACACTGATTTTGCTGCTGTCAAGGTCAAAGTCAAACATCGGGTTGACCGTGAACGTAACCTTGCCAGACACTTCAGTGTTTTTGTCAACGACAAAAGGCTCGAATGTGTATTGTCCCTCGGGAACAGGCATGTATATGTACAACTCTACTTCCTTGGAACTGTGAGCAGGAATGACAGCATTGACCGCCTGTGTAGATGCAGAGCGCGAGTTGTCGATGCCCTTGATTGTCCCCTTGATATTGCCGCTCCAGTCCTTGTCAGACACATTTGCAACAGTAAGGCGGAAAGTCGTGTAACGCTTGCGGAATGACCAGTCCACGCCCTTGATGTCTGTAGCTATCAACTTCGCGCCACTTGTCCCGATAGCCGGATTTTCGTATGATATGACACCATTTTCAACTTTTGCAGAGATGAATTTCTGGTCGGTTGTCGGAATCATGATGCGACCCACTTCACCAGTGTTTGCGTCAGTTGTCACAGGATAAACCATATATTCACCATCGGGCAATGATGGTTGCTCAAACGGGACTTCGCGGCTTCCGTAATAGGGGTCAAACACATAGTCCTCAGATTGGACATATACTATATCTTGAGGGTCATATAGATTTTCAAATGCCACGCCGAGCTTGCCTGCTTGTGTCATGCCAAGCGGGTTGTAATACATGCCGCCACGCTGTGTTCGCAGCATGCACACTGTTTTGGACTGCGAGTTTCCGTCTTCTACAGTTCCTTCTGCATATTCAAATCCCCATTCAGACACAAGCATAGACTGGGGCTTGGTGTCTGCTTGTCCAGCGGGAATCATGCCAGTGATAATGGACTGGTTTGAGTTGTAGCCGCCGTCAAAGCTGCCCGCGCCGCCGGAGGCGGGGTTGAGAGCATAGAGGAGGAAGAAGCCGTCCTGATAGCCGCCCCAGCCCCAGTTGAGGTGGAAGTAGCCGTCGCCCTGGTATCCGTCCACAACGAAGCAGTGTCCGCCGCCGATAGCAGTGCCGCACATTATGACCGGACGGTTTGCTGCAATCTCATTGTATACCTTATTGTCCCATTCGCCAGCGGTCATATAGTCCCTGAACTCGAGTTTCAGACCGGGGTTGTAGTTGAAATGGTTGATAAGGGCATACTGTATTTTCTGGTCAGTAGTGCCGCTGCCGGATGTAGAATATTTCATGTCAGTAGCCAGGCCGCAGTGGCGCATCAGCACAGCCACTGCAGAAGCGTTGACACTATTGTCGCCTGAGGAGTACCGGTCCAGCATACGGTCGTAGCGGTACGGGACTTTTGAGAGATTGACTCCCCCGGCTTCTCCCACACCGCGCTCGGGCCATTGCATATATCGAATCACCTGCGCCATCGCCGTTGCTACGCAACCTGTGTATGTAGTCGCGCCGCTTTCGTCTTTCGGGCAGAGATTGTTGTACGGGCTGTCCTGATTCCAAGTTGAGGTCATGAGATGTTCGATAGGCTCGAAATTATCTTCCTTGACAATCACTCTCGCTCCCTTGCCCGTGCGGTAGAAATACTCGATTTCGTGCTTGTAGCCGTCGAGCCACCACTGCATATTGTCGGGGATGTTTTCGGCATCGAAACTGCCAGTTGTGGTATATCCCAGCACCTGCGGCAGAGCGTCGTCACCGCTGACGATAGTGAAGCCGGCATTGTCGGCATTGTTGAATACATAGTAGAGCGTTTCGTCCATTGCCTTGGGGGCATAGACGGCTCTTGCTACCACCTTGGCAGGAGCCTTGCGGTACTTGCTTGTGGTGTTCTGGACAAAGCGCGAGGCTGCTGCTGCTGCCTGTTTCTCGCTGATGCGTTCAGCCATTGCCGGGAAAACGGCGGCTGAAACTACTGTAACAGCGAACAGTCGCAATGCCCAATGTGTTTTGTTTGACATAGTTTCTCCTATTGTGTACTGATTAATGTTGCGATTTGAGTTAGCCACATCTCGAAGCGGCATATCAAATGCAAATGTAGGGATTTTTCCTGACATTACTTCCCTGACCGCATTGGAATCCTGCTGATTTCACTTGAATTTGCACTTTGTGTGCAAATTCACCCCCTAATGAACTGACATATCCATTGAACCGTGGCGAAATGCCGATTTGAAGCTCCCGAAAACAACAGCCGCGAGACGTCGGCAAGACGGTCGCGGCTGTTGTATCGGAAGCGGCAGCAAGTGCTGTCGTTGAATGTCTGATTACTTGAACAGGTACTGTGACGAAATGGACTGGTTATTGTGGATGCGGCGGATGGTGTCTGCAAACAGCTTTGCCACAGGCAGCATCACAGTCTTGGAATCCACATGGTTATCCTGATAAGGTATCGAATCAGAGAATATCATTTCCGTAAGCCCTGATGCGTATACGCGCTCTGTTGCGGGGTCGCTCATCACAGGGTGGCTTGCGAGCGCACGCACGCTTGTCGCACCGAATGACAGAAGCAGGTCTGCAGCCTTGGTAATTGTGCCGGCTGTATCAACGATGTCATCGACAAGGATGACATTTTTGCCCTTAACATCGCCGATTACGGTCATCTTCTCAACCACATTCGCCTTAGCACGCTGCTTGTGGCAGAGTACGAGAGGCACATCAAAATATTTTGCGTATGAGTGAGCTCTCTTTGCACCGCCCACGTCCGGCGAGGCAATCACCATATCCTTGAGGTGCAGTCCCTCGATGTAAGGAATGAAGATAGACGAAGCATACAGGTGGTCAACGGGAACATCAAAGAAGCCCTGTATCTGGTCAGCGTGCAAATCCATTGTTATGAGGCGGTCGATGCCGGCTACACTAAGCAAGTCTGCCACTAGCTTTGCTGCAATAGACACACGCGGCTTGTCTTTGCGGTCCTGGCGAGCCCAGCCGAAATACGGGATTACGGCGACGATGGTTGCAGCAGAAGCACGCTTGGCGGCATCAATCATCAACAGAAGCTCCATCAGGTTGTCACAATTCGGGAACGTAGACTGCACCAGATATACCTCCGAACCACGAATTGATTCCTCAAAGAATACTTCAAACTCTCCGTCGGCAAAACGCTCGATTTTCATCTTTCCGAGCTCGATGCCGAGTTCTTTACAGATCGATTCGCCGAGATAATGGCTCTTGGTCCCGGCGAACACTTTGATTGGTGGTAGAGAATTACTCATGGGATATTAGAATTATGCCGCAAAGTTACAAGAAATATCCCGAATAAAGGCAACCCCGAGGGTGTAAGTTTGGTCTACAATCGTTAAATCTTGTCCCACTCCCCCATTCCCGAAATTCCCCATCACAATAATCACTTGATATTTAGGCTATTGACAAACAGGCAGCAAATTACTTGATTTTTTTCGTCTGAAAAACTTGCACAGTCCGCAGAATCGTTGTAATTTTGCATCGCATTTCCGAGGAGATGCTGCATGAAAGGCGGGATAGCTCAGTCGGTTAGAGCGTCGGATTCATAACCCGGAGGTCCCGAGTTCAATTCTCGGTCCCGCTACAGAAAAGGCTTCCCAATATCGGGAAGCCTTTTTCCATGTGTCACATTTGTGAAACTATTTATCTTTCAGGTTATGCCGTCGATGTATGAGCAAATCATGAATTTCCCACTGTTCAAGGGCATCAGCAAGGATCACGTATCTATGATACTTGCAAAGACCAACATTACCTTCAACAACTATAAGGCTGGCGATAAAGTGGTGAGTTCCGGATGCGAATGTCATCACATAGGGTTCATCGCTCGCGGCAAACTGCGCTGTACATACGCCTCGCCAGACGGACAAGTGAAAATCGGGTATAACCTGTCTGCGGGGGACATGATCGGCGCAGATGCGCTGTTTGGCATTGACAGGACATTCCCCACCGACATACAGGCTCTGGCAACCACGAGCATTCTGACCTTTGCCAAGGAGGAATACATGAATTTGCTCCGCGAGGACGAAATATTCCTGATGAACTATCTGAACCACATCTCACTGCGCAGCCAGTGCGGACGCATTGCCGTTGGCAAGTACGAGGCTCACGGCATCGCCGGGCTTATTGCACGGTGGCTGCTGACAATGACAAGCCAGCGTTGCAAGGAGATTCAACTCGAGATAGCCCCCTCGCTATTGGACATCTTGCCGCCTGTGTATGCCTCTTCAGCTGCAGACGACGTGAAGTTCCTCGCAGAAAAAGGAGTAATCGCGGCATGCGGCGACCGCATAGACATACCTGACAGGTGGAAATATCTCGATTTTGTGGATGAGAATGAATAAATCTGACGACAAGCGTACTGACATTGCAAGAAAATAACTAACTTTGTCTGTATGATAACAGGTTCGGAACCCAACAGAGGGCATTTTGTCCTGTTGTCTGCTTCTACTTATATATAGACAGTATGAACGGAATAAAGGCAAGACTTTCAGCTCTCAACTTCCTGCAGTTCGCAGTATGGGGAGCATACTTGACATCTATGGGCAACTACCTCGGCAATGCCGGGATGGGTGCGGACATATCGTGGTATTATACTATCCAGGGACTTGTTTCCATATTCATGCCTGCCCTCATGGGCATGATTGCCGACAAATTCGTGCAGCCTCAACGGCTTTTGGGCTATTGCCACCTGCTGGCGGGCATCGGAATGTTCGGGCTGTTCTTCATGGGCTGCGAGAGCGCAACGCCCGACCCGGTATTGTTCATGACCGTCTATACGTTTAGCGTAGCATTCTATATGCCTACGCTCGCGCTGTCAAACACGGCGGCATTTGCCATACTGAAGAACAAGGGCATGGACACGGTCAAGGATTTCCCTCCCATACGAGTACTCGGCACTGTCGGCTTCATCCTGATGATGTGGTTCGTCAACTGCGCCTCTATCGAGGACGGCAGCTTCACGTTCCTGCTCGGAAACAGCGACAACAAGTTCCAGTACACGCATTACCAGTTCCTTATGTCCGGACTGATGAGCGTATTGCTGTTCGCCTATTGCTTCACGCTTCCGGCCTGTCCTCTCGTCAAGAAAGTTTCACAGTCATTCTCACAGGCTTTCGGGCTGGATGCGTTCAAGCTGTTCAAGAGCCGTCAGATGGCTATGTTCTTCATATTTTCCGCACTGCTGGGCATGTCGCTGCAAGTCACGAACAGCTACGCCACGCCGTTCATCACCAGCTTCAAGGGCAACCCGGCGATGGCAGACACATTTGCCGCCAACAATGCGACAATGCTCGTTTCCATATCACAGGTTGCAGAAGCTCTGTGCATATTGCTCATACCGTTCTTCCTGAAAAAATACGGCATCAAGGTCGTCATGCTCATTGCTATGGTTGCGTGGGTGCTCCGCTTCGGGTTCTTCGGGATCGGCGACCCGGCGTTCCCTGGAGTGACACTGTTTATTCTCTCATGCATAGTCTATGGCGTAGCATTCGACTTTTTCAATGTATCTGGCGGACTGTTCGTTGACCAGAAATGCAGTCCCGATGTCCGCGCGTCGGCACAGGGACTGTTCATGCTGATGACCAACGGCCTCGGCGCAAGTGTCGGCACATTGCTGGCAGGCGAAGTCGTAAACCATTTCTGCAAGTGGGAAAACGGCTTCCTGCTCGGCGACTGGCAGACCTGCTGGTTCATATTTGCCGGCTATGCTCTCATTGTGGCTGTGCTGTTCATGCTTCTCTTCAAGGAACACAAGCACCACAACATAGAGTTCGACAATAAATAAACCTCGCGCTGCCATTGTTGTCAACACATATATGATACAGTTCTATGCTCCCGACATACTGGCAACGCACGAGCTGCCCGAGTCAGACTCCGCGCATTGCGCACGGGTGCTGCGTCTGCACGAGGGCGACAACATAAGCGTCGTTGACGGCAAGGGGCATCGATTTTCATGCGTCATCACTTCAGCTCACCACAAACACACCACGGTTGAGGTGCTGGCGACAGAGGATGTACCCAAAATATGGAGTGGCTCTGTAACAGTGGCAATTGCGCCGCCCAAAAACATCGATCGGCTGGAATGGTTTGTGGAGAAAGCCGTAGAGATAGGCATTGACCGCATAGCGTTGCTGCGGTGCGAACACAGCGAGCGCAAGGATGTCCGTGCGGACCGCATCGAGAAGATTATGGTTTCCGCCATGAAGCAGAGCCTGAAAGCCGTGATGCCGCAGCTCGTACAGATGATGCCGTTCTCGCAATTTGTCAAGCCTGGCGACGGTTGCCGCTTTATGGGCTACTGCGATAGTCAGACACCTCGCCAGCCGTTTGCCGAAGTTTGTCCAGTGGGTAAGGACGTAACTATACTCATCGGACCTGAAGGGGACTTTTCTCCGGCAGAGGTGGAAATGGCTATTGCTGCCGGCTATAAGCCCGTTACATTCGGCGACAACAGGCTGCGCACTGAGACCGCTGCCCTGTTTGCCCTCTCCACATTTCATATTGTAGAACAACTCAAATCTCTCCGCTGATATTATGACGACTACCGATACAGTTTTGAGCCGTATTGCCGACGAAGGCATGACCTCGTACCTCTCTTCGAGCAAGACAGGCAATTTTTTCCTGCTCGCAGGGCCGTGTGCGATAGAGAGCGAGGATATAGCTTTGCAATGTGCATCTGTCCTTAAGGAGGTGACAGCGCGGCTGAATATACCGCTTGTCTTCAAGGGGAGTTACCGCAAGGCAAACCGCAGCCGCCTGGATTCGTTTACCGGCATTGGCGACGAGAAAGCGTTGCGCATACTGGCGCGTGTCCGCGAGGAGTTTGACGTGCCAGTCGTCACCGACATCCATGAGGCTCACGAAGCCGCTATGGCAGCGCAGTATGTTGATGTACTGCAGATACCAGCGTTCCTCTGCCGCCAGACGAACCTGTTGGTAGCCGCCGCCAAGACCGGCAAAATGGTCAACATCAAGAAGGGGCAGTTCCTGTCGCCCACGTCAATGACCCATGCCGTCGAGAAGGTGCGTATGTCAGGCAACGACCAAGTGAGCATCACCGACAGAGGCACGATGTTCGGCTACCACGACTTGTTGGTAGATTTCCGGGGCATTCCTTTGATGAAACATGAGTGCAACTGCCCTGTCATTATGGACATAACCCACTCTCTGCAACAGCCGAACCAGTCGTCCGGGGTCACCGGCGGCCTGCCGGAACTCATCGACACAGTCGCGTCAGCGGCTATAGCGGTTGGTGCGGACGGCATTTTCATGGAGACCCACCCAGACCCCTCTGTCGCGAAAAGCGACGGCGCGAACATGCTCAAGCTCGACCACGTGGAAGCCCTGTTGCATCGTCTAACACGCTTGCGCATGGCCGTCCTCGAAAACAACAACACGAAATAAGACACAATCATGAGATATATCAAAACACTTTTTGCCGCTGCGGCAATCCTGTCAGCCGCGAGTGCATATTCCCAGCAGATGAGCCAGCTCACCAAGGCGATTTTCAGTGCCTACGAGGAGACTCTTCGCGAAGACCCCAAAGACTATATAACGCTCTACCGGCGTGCCGTGGAGTATTACAGGCTCAACATGTATGCCAACGCACTCGATGATGTCGAGACGGCTATAAAATATACACCAGCCAAGGATGCCGACCTGCTTATGCACGAATACTCGCTCATGAGCGACATATACATCCAGCTCGAAGACAACTCCAAGGCTCTCGAGGCAGTGAACAAGGCTCTCACGATCAACCCGAAATCATACTCCGACCTGTACCGCAAAGGCAACATATACCTGGCGATGAAGGATGCGGACAATGCGTACAGCACATTCCAATCCATGATACGCCTGAAATCGCGCAGCCAAGAGGCATTTTTCGGCATGGCGAAAGCCTCTGCGCTCAAAGGGAATACAGAAGAGGCAAACCAGCTGCTCGAGGAAATGAAGAATGTGGACTCTACATCCGCACTGACATACTGCCGCATTGGAGAAGTATATCACGACCTCGGCGAAATGGAGAAAAGCGTAGTGAACTACCTGACAGCCATTTCTCTGGGCGATGACATACAGCGTCCGTTTGCAGGCCTCGAACAGGTTGCTCGCGAAAACTACGATGCATTCTGCAGAGGCTTCGACTTTGCAGAGTCCAAGAACTCCGGCAACTCGTTCATGTCATACATCCGTGCGGCAATCTGCGCCAATACCGGGCATCTGAACGACGCTTACAGCGCATACCATACTCTTGCGCAGAGCGAGGACGTTTCAGCATCATCGCTCACACGCGCTGCTCGCGTCTGCCTGTCGCTCAACAAGCTAGACGAGGCTAAGGCATACGCCGACAAGGCAATATCGATGCAGCCGACGGCAGACGCATACCTGGTCAAATCAGCCGTTGAACTGGCAAACAACTCCCCTGCTACCGCATTGCTTTTCGCGTCGAAATCATACTCCGCAGCCAATCCAGACACACAGTCGCTCATGGCAATGGCAAAAGCCGCTATTGCGCAGGGTGATGCCAAGGCTGCATCTGACGCACTCAACGAGGCTGTCCTGATAGACGCAGAGGCTGTTGACGCGCTGCTGCTGCGGGCATACGTCAAACGGTATATGCAGAATGACAATGCCGGCGCAAACAGCGACTTGCAACGTGCGGCAAACACACAAGCAGACAGACTGCCCGCTTTGGCATACCGCGCTATAGCACAGGCCCTGTCCGGCAAAACATTAGACGGCGAGGCAACCATATCCAACATGCTTGCCAAAGGAGAGACAGCAGAAGCACTGGCATACGCCGCAGTATACTACGCCCAGACTGGCAATGCAGACAAAGCGCAGGAATACCGCAACAAGGCTGAAGCTGCCGGCTATGAAAACCTATACCTCTTCGACACCGACAAGACACCGTACTTGTCCCTATCGACAAAGCATTGACCCTACAGATGCACGCCTATTCTGTCCCAAGGCATGAATGACAAGATTCTGACAATAGTACTGCTGCTGATTTCCAATGTGTTCATGACCTTCGCATGGTATGGGCACTTGAAATTGCAGACCGCCGGCGTCACCTCAAACTGGCCGCTGTTTGCCGTAATCCTGCTCTCGTGGGGTCTCGCTTTCTTCGAGTATTGTTTCATGGTGCCTGCCAACAGGATCGGTTACTCCGAGAACGGCGGAGGTTTCTCCCTCATTGAATTGAAGGTAATTCAGGAAGTCGTGTCGCTGACTGTCTTCACCCTGATAGTGACATTCGTTTTCAAGGGTGAGAAATTTCATTGGAACCACATAGCGGCATTTCTGTGCCTTGTGGCCTCCGTGTACTTTGCATTCATGCCTTCGGGATCAAACGACTGATACAAATAGATGAACACCATACTTTTTGCCCCACTACAGGGATATACTGATCATGTTTACCGCAACGTTCACGCACGCTTGTTCAGAGGCGTTGACGCTTACTATACGCCCTTTATCCGCATCGAGAAAGGCGAGCCGCGCCGTCAGGATATTTCACGGCTACAATCACCGCTGAATGAAGGCGTACACACTGTGCCGCAGATTATTTTCTCTGACGCAGACGAGTTCCGCCGGCTTGCCGGCATTGTTGTTGAAGCCGGTTATAATGAGATAGACCTGAACATAGGCTGCCCATTCCCGATGCAGACACGTCGCGGACGAGGATGCGCGTTGATGTCACACCCAGAGACACTCGCAGATGTTGCCGAGCAGATGCGCCAGATGCCGCAGGTCAAATTTTCACTCAAGATGCGCTGCGGCGAAAACGACTCAGACGGCTGGCAGGACATTGCCGACGCTGTCAACGAGATGCCGCTGTCGCAGGTGGCGTTTCACCCGCGAACCGGCAAACAGAAGTACGACGGCGAGTTGGCTATGGATGCTTTCGGCGAGTTCCTGAAGCAGTCCAAGCACCCGGTAATATACAACGGCGACCTCCACACCCCGGCTGACATCGCCGACATATATGCGAAATACCCGGGCATTGCCGGCGTGATGATAGGTCGAGGACTGTTGGCTCGCCCGTCGCTTGCCGAAGAATATGTGTCAGGCGAAGAATGGACGGAGCAGCGGCGCATATCTGCACTCGTCCGACTGAATGAGGAAATCGGCGAGGTGTACGAGCGAGACCTGTGCGGTGATGTGCAGATACTCTCCAAGCTGAGACCGCTTTGGGACTATGCCGAGCCGATTATCGGCCGCCGCGCATGGAAGGCCATACACAAGGCGCACTCGTTGCGCAACTACCACGCGGCAGTTGCGGCAATAGCGGATTAAGACGCTGCCGGCCTCGTTTTACCAGCCGAGCGAAGTATAGTCGTAAACGTAAGTCTTGCCATTCAAGACAACGGCTGAATATGCCACGTTGCCACATACGTCACGGAATATCACAGCATTGTTCTCTGCCTTGCCTGAATACGTAGCCTTGGCATCGTGCAGCGTGTATTTGCCGCCGTCTGTTGTCATAGTCACTTTGGACGACCCGTTTGCTATGCCGTATTCACCAGCTGCGGGAAGGGTGACTGCCGAACCCGATGCAATCATGTCAGCACTGATGAAGGCTCTCATACCCGTAAGGTATTCCACCTTGTTCCAGCCGCCTTGCGCCGAATCTTTGACAAACACCATTCCCGGCTTGGCAACAACGTCTGCCCCCGACATCGCGGCGGTTGCATCCTTGGCCGCAGGTCCGTCAAAGACCCGCGTTTCGCGTGCCACAACTACATATTCCGCACTTGCCACACCACAGGCAAGTGCCAATGCAAACAATGAGAAGTAAAGTCTTTTCATAATTCGAGTGTTAGCTTACTGATGATTAGACAATCTTATTCAAGAACGTTTATCCGTTGCCATTCGTTTTTGCACGGAAATAGTAATGCCCTTTTCCTCGCGTAGCTTTGCCATACTGTATGCACTTCCTTGGACAGACATGATAGCACGCAACACAGCTGGCGCAATTATTTCCCCAAGCGGGCTTGCCCTCAACCATAGTCACATTGCCAAGCGGACAGGCTTTTGCACAGCGTCCACAGCCGACACACTCGGAAGAAACGCTGAATTTCCTCGGGAATATGCCCCATCGCTTGAACATAGGGTAAACAATCCGGGACTTCAGCCACGGCATCGGTCCTACAGTCACATCTGTCGTTTCCGCCCAGCTACGTATTGCAGCTGCAATCTCCTCAATCCGTTTTGGCGCAGTATCAATCTTCGATTGCGCAACATCATCCGCATCAACATCAAACCCAGGCAGCAGGACATAATTATTGGGCAGAATGACACTCCACACGGCGTTTAGGCAATACCCGCGATGTGCCAATGCAGACTTCATCATACGGTGCGCAAAGCCGGTTTCGTCCCCGCAAGTCAAGACGCACCATACATACGGCTGCTTCTCACCGCGATGCGACAGCCGCTCAATAAATTTGAGTACAGGCACAGGCAAGCCCCAACTGTACACAGGGCAGACTATGCCGACACTCTCGGACGATGATATGCAAACCTTATCGTCAGAATATGCCAACAGACCGAGCGGCACTGCGGCATCTGCAAGATGAGCCGCCAACTGCTCCGCCACGTACCGGGAATTGCCCGTACCCGAAAAATAGTATATCATAGTTTTCTTGCGATATTGCGGTTCTGCTAAACAACAAAGGAGTCGCCCCCGATAATCGGGGACAACTCCTGCGTATTGGATTTACGGCTTTGGAACATGTTGAAAATCAGCTGCAAAGCCATGATCAATTCTCGGCTTACATCATGCCGCCCATACCTCCCATGCCAGGATTGGGCATTGCGGGCATCGGGTTCTCTTCCTTCTTTTCAGCAATAACACATTCGGTCGTCAAGAACATACCAGCAATGCTGGCCGCGTTCTCGAGTGCCACACGAGTTACCTTGGCAGGGTCAATGACACCTGCTGCAAAGAAGTTCTCGAATGTGGCAGTGCGGGCGTTGTAACCGAAATCGCCCTTGCCGTCTTTCACCTTCTGGACGATGACTGCGCCTTCTACACCAGCGTTCTCGACAATCTGACGAAGCGGTTCCTCAATAGCGCGGCGTATGATTGCAATACCAGTGTTCTCGTCGTCATTGTCGCCTTTCAGCTCGTCAAGAGCCGGGAGACAGCGGATGAACGCTACACCGCCGCCCGGAACGATGCCTTCAGCTACGGCAGCGCGAGTTGCGCTCAGAGCGTCGTCTACGCGGTCTTTCTTCTCCTTCATCTCAACCTCTGAAGGTGCGCCAATGTAGAGGACAGCAACACCGCCGGACAATTTAGCCTTGCGTTCCTCGAGTTTCTCCTTGTCGTATGTTGAAGATGTAGCCTCAATCTGAGCCTTGATCTGACCGATACGGGCAGCAATAGCCTCTTTGTCACCGGCACCGTTGACGATGATAGTGTTGTCCTTGTTGACAGTCACCTTGTCAGCCGAGCCGAGTTCAGCGATAGTTGCATTGGCAAGCTGCATACCCTTTGTTTCGCTGATGACTGTACCTCCAGTGAGGATAGCGATGTCTTCGAGCATCTCCTTGCGGCGGTCGCCGAAGCCCGGAGCCTTGACAGCGCAAACCTTCAATGAGCCGCGCAGACGGTTTACAACCAGCGTAGCGAGAGCCTCGTTGTCAACGTCTTCTGCGATTATAAGCAGACCACGGCCTGACTGTGCAGTAGCCTCGAGTACAGGCAGCATCTCCTTGAGGTTGGAAATCTTCTTGTCATAGAGCAGGATGTAAGGATTTTCCATCTCACACTCCATCTTTTCGCTGTTGGTTACGAAGTAAGGTGAGATATAGCCTCTGTCAAACTCCATGCCCTCTACGAGTTCAACGGAAGTTTCTGTACCCTTGGCTTCCTCAACTGTGATAACGCCGTCGAGAGAAACCTTTTCCATTGCCTCTGCGATGAGTTCGCCGATTTTCTCGTCATTGTTGGCTGATATGCGGGCGATGTTCTCGATTTTCTTGAAGTCTGTGCCGACCTCCTGGCTCTGCGCCTTGATGCCTTCCACGACCTTGGCAACAGCCTTGTCGATACCGCGCTTCAGATCCATGGGATTTGCGCCGGCTGCAACGTTCTTCAGTCCTACATTCACGATTGACTGTGCGAGGACTGTCGCAGTAGTTGTGCCGTCACCAGCCTGGTCGCCTGTCTTGGAAGCGACTTCCTTGACCAGTTGTGCGCCCATGTTCTGGAAAGCGTCCTCCAGTTCGATTTCGCGAGCCACAGTCACACCGTCCTTGGTGATGTGAGGCGCACCGAACTTCTTCTCGATGATTACGTTGCGTCCTTTCGGGCCGAGAGTTACCTTGACAGCGTCAGCGAGTGCGTCAACACCCTTCTTCAGCTCTTCGCGAGCATTGATATTGAATTTTATTTCTTTAGCCATTGTGTATTTCCTCCTTGAATTATTAGCGGCAGTATACTGTCGCCTGTTTTATGTTCAACCTACGATAGCGAGAACGTCGCTCTGACGCATCATCAGATACTTCTCACCTTCAATCTCGATTTCAGTGCCGGCATACTTGCCATAGAGTACGGTGTCGCCAACTTTCAGAACCATCTCCTCATCTTTGGTGCCATTGCCAACGGCGAGCACTTTACCTTTCAGAGGCTTCTCTTTTGCGGAGTCAGGAATTATGATTCCGCTCATTGTCACTTCTTCAGCTGCAACCGGCTCTATGAGTACACGGTCTGCCAACGGTTTGATGTTCATGATATCGTTTGTTTTTTGATTAATTTCTGATTTTCGCCGTTAGCAATAAGCGTGCCAAATGCCGACAAGCACCTTTTCCAACCCTGCTGCAATGTCAGTCCTGTCAGATACCATTGACTGTAACGGCGACACAGAAGACAAGAAATTCACTGAAAGACAGCGCACTTGCACGTATGATGCAAAATGACTAACTTTGTCATACGATACAAACAAAGATAGACATCACGAATGATTGACTATATAAGCGGCTCAATAGCCGAACTGACACCGACAGCTGCAGTCTTAGACTGCAACGGCCTGGGCTATGAGGTAAACATCACGCTGCTCGATTATGCGACCCTCGAAACGATGAAACAAGCCAAACTGTATGTGCATGAATCCATACGAGAGGATGCGCACGTGTTGTTCGGGTTTCTCGACAAGCGAGGGCGTATGCTGTTCCGTCTGCTGATTGGCGTGAGCGGTGTCGGGCCGAACACGGCACGCCTGATTCTGTCCGCCATGACAGCCGACCAGCTCGAAGGAGCGATAGCGACTGGCAACGACGCTATGCTGAAAGCAGTCAAAGGAATAGGAGGCAAGACGGCACAACGCATAATTGTAGATCTGCGGGATAAAATAAACAGCGTAGACTTCGCGTTATCTACAAGTCAACCTGTGCAGTCCGAGGCATACGAGGAGGCATTGACAGCTTTGCAGATGCTGGGCTTCACTGCAACGTTGAGCCGCAAGGCTCTTGCGAAGATATTCGCAGACGAGCCTGGAATATCGACAGAAGCTGCCATAAAGCAAGCTCTCAAAATGCTGTGACGCACAGAGTTGCATCATGACTGCAATGGGTTGCAGACCTTATGCGAAGTAGAAGGAACATCTACATAAAACGTCTGGCAATGCCGGCAATGCTGATAGCAGCGTTGTTGGCAACCGTTGTATCACATTCGCAGACACGCACAGGGACTAAGCCGATAGCCCCGCCTCCACCGCCGCCGGCGAGCCAGTACAGCAATCCAAACAAGCAGGACAGCATTGCCATGCCGTCTGCCGTGCAGCCGACTATCCCGCGCGATTACGACGACTATGCCGGCAAGGAATATGCAGCCGACCTCTCTACTCCAGAAAACATCAAGACAGAAGTGACGTATGACCCCGAACTCGGAATGTACGTCATACGCACCAAGCTCGGCGAGAATGAAATCGTGACCCCGTACATGATGAGTGCCGAGCAATACAACGCGATAGTCAACAAACAGGAAATGTGGGACTATTTCCGCTCGAAAAACAGCGAAATTTTCGAGAAGAAAGAGAAAGAACCGTTCAACATCCTCGACATGAACTTCGCACTCGGACCGCTCGAAAAGGTGTTCGGCCCTGGCGGCGTGCGGTTGACCACCTCCGGCTCTGCCCAGATTTCCATGGGCATCAAGAGCAACAAGACGGATAACCCAGCAATCTCGCTCAAGTCGCGCCGCAAGACATATTTCGATTTCGACCAGAAAATACAAGCAAACATAGCTGCGTCGGTGGGTGACAAGATGAAGTTCAACATGACGTACAACACCGACGCTACGTTTGACTTCGACTCCAAGAACCTGAAACTGGCATACGAGGGCAAAGAGGATGAAATCATCAAGAACATCGAGGCCGGCAATGTGAGCATGACCACCGGGTCAAGCCTCATACGCGGCGGGACTGCCCTGTTCGGTGTCAAGGCGAAGCTGCAGTTCGGCAAACTCACACTGACAGGACTGCTGTCACAGCAAAACAGCGAATCCAAGACAGTCTCGACGCAGGGCGGTGTGCAGACTACGAAATTTCAGGTACGTGCCGATGAGTATGATGCAAACCGGCACTTCTTCCTGTCACAATATTTCTATGACAACTACGACCAGTTTGCTTCCAAGCTGCCGCACGTGTCTTCGGGCATAAACATCACTCGAATAGAGGTTTGGGTGACTAACAAAAACGGCAACTACAATGAGTCCCGCAACTTTGTGGGCTTCATGGACTTGGGTGAGAACAAGCGTCTGGCTTCAGACTACTGGATCCCCAATATGTCGTATGACAACCCCTCGAACCAGTCAAACAACCTGTTGAGCGTCATCAAGGAGCAATATCCTGATGCCCGCGACATAAGCCGCGTCACCCAAGTGCTCGAACCGCTGCAAGCATACGGCATCAACGGCGGACGTGACTTTGAGAAAGTGGAGAGCGCACGGCTGCTGAGTTCGAGCGAATACACCCTCAACTCCACTCTCGGCTACATCTCGCTAAAATCTGCGCTATCAACAGACGAAGTTCTTGCCGTGGCATACGAATACACGTGCAACGGCAAGGTCTACCAGGTGGGCGAGTTTTCGAGCGACGTAAGCGCCACAAGCCAGTCCCTCTATCTGAAAATGCTGCGTGGAACAACAGTATCCCCGAAACTGCCGATGTGGAAGCTGATGATGAAAAACGTCTACTCGCTCGGCGCGTACCAGCTGCAGAAGAAGAACTTCAAGCTGAACATCAAGTACCTTAGCGACACCACCGGGCAGGAGATAAACTATATCCCTGCGCCCACAGTGTCAGACAAGCCGATACTCCAGCTGATGAACCTCGACCGGCTCGACTCCAATCAGGAGACCAACCCTGACGGCTTCTTCGACTACATCGAAGGCTATACAGTCATCTCATCAAGCGGCAAGGTTATATTCCCGGTGGCAGAGCCTTTCGGCGACAACCTCGAGCGGAAAATAGGCGACCCAGCCATAGCAGAACCATACGTTTTCCATGAGCTGTACGACTCTACCCTCGTGGTGGCACGGCAGTTTGCCGACAAGAACAAATACTCGCTAGTGGGCGAATACCAGGCATCAAACGGCGCGACCATACGCCTCAACGCGATGAATGTGCCGCGAGGGTCTGTTGTCGTGACAGCCGGCGGCGCGACGCTGGTGGAAAACAGCGACTACACGGTGGACTACTCCATGGGTATAGTCACTATAACCAACCAGAGCATCATCGATGCCGGCACAAATGTCAGCGTCAGCCTCGAAAACCAGTCTACATTCTCCATGCAGCGCAAGACTCTTGTCGGACTTGACGCGCAGTACAAGTTCAGCAAGGATTTTACCTTAGGTGCTACGCTGTTGAATTTCTCGGAGAAAGCACTTACAGAGAAGGTGAACATCGGCGACGAAGTTATCAACAATACGATGTGGGGCGTCAACTTCTCGTTCAACAAGCAGTTCATGTGGCTGACCAACCTCATCAACAAGATTCCGACCGTCAGTTCCACTGCGCCGTCGAGCATCAGCATGACCGGCGAGTTTGCACAGCTCGTTCCTCACAAACAGAAGTCCGGCTCTGCCAAAGGGTCTAGCTATATCGATGACTTCGAGAACTCACAGACTGGCGTTGACCTGCGTTCACCCTATTCATGGTTTCTGGCTTCAACCCCGTATGACCCGAGCGCAGACGCGCTGTTTCCCGAGGCCGCACTCGTTGACAACGTTGACTACGGCAAAAACCGCTCGTTACTGGCATGGTATTACATCGACCGCATTTTCACACAGCGCAACTCCTCAATGCTGCCAGGATATCTGAAAAACGACGTTGCCCAGCTGTCTAACCCATACGTCCGCGAGGTGACAGTCAACGAGATTTTCCCCAACCGCGAAATCAACTACGGTGAGTCGAACTACATACAGACACTCAACCTGTCGTTCTACCCGACAGAGCGAGGCCCATACAACCTTGACTGCGACAACATCGACAGCAACGGCAGCCTGCTCAACCCTGAAAAGCGTTGGGGCGGCATAATGCGCAAGCTGGACAACACCAATTTCGAGAACTCCAACATCGAGTATGTGCAGTTCTGGATGCTCGACCCGTTCCTCGACCCTGACAACCCCAATACCGAGGGAGGCGACCTCTATTTCAACTTCGGCGAGATAAGCGAGGACATCCTCAAAGACGGCAAGAAAAGCTACGAAAACGGCAACCCCATTGACGGCAACAACCAGTACATGGCTGAAACCAACTGGGGGCGCGTGTCTACGCAGAACTCGCTTACCTACGCTTTCGAGAATGCTGCCAATGCCCGCCCTATGCAGGACTTAGGCCTTGACGGGCTGTCTAATGACGACGAATACAACTTCCACACATACTCTGATTATCTGAACGGCCTGCGCCAACGCCTCTCCCCTACTGTCATTTCCGAGATGCAGGACGACCCGTTCTCTCCGATGAACGACCCCGCCGGCGACAACTACCATTTCTACCGCTCAGCTTGGTATGACCAGCACCAGACTTCTATCCTGGACCGTTACAAGCACTACAACGGCGTGGAAGGCAACTCCCTCTCCCCTGACCAAAGCGACAACCCCCAGTACCAGTCTTCGCGTTCTGTACCGGACGTGGAAGACATAAACCAAGACAATACACTGAACGAATACGAGCGTTACTTCCAGTACAAGGTATCCATACGTCCTGAAGACCTCGAGGTCGGCAAGAACTACATAACCGACAAGCAGGTATCGGAGGTGACAACACGTGACGGCAAAAAGACCATGGTGTGGTATCAATTCAAGATACCCTTGAGCAACCCGGACAAAGTTGTCGGAGGCATCAACGACTTCTCGACTATCCGTTTCGCCCGTATGTTCATGACCGGATTCCGTGCAGTGACTCACCTCCGTTTCGCTACGCTCGAACTAGTCCGCGGCGACTGGCGCGACTACAAGTTCAACCTCAACAGCCGCAATGACTCTCCTGCCGAGGGCCAGCTTGACGTATCAGTGGTAAACATCGAGGAAAACAGCGGACGCACACCGGTCAACTACGTGCTCCCGCCAGATGTTACCCGTATACAAGACCCCGGACAATCACAGGCCACACAGCTCAACGAGCAGTCGCTGTCAATGAAGGTGACAGGTCTTCAGGCCGGTGATGCACGCGGCATTTACAAAAACACCCAGCTCGACCTGCGCATATACAAGCGTCTGCAGATGTGGGTACACGCCGAAGCTCTCATCGACAACGTGACCAACGTGTCAAACGGCGACCTCTCAATGTTCATACGCCTTGGCTCGGATGTCAAGAACAACTATTATGAATATGAAATACCCCTCGAGCTGACACCCGAGGGACGATATAATAATATGAACAGCGGCGACCGGGCTCGTGTTTGGCCCATTTCAAACCGACTTGACGTGGCGATGGAGACCTTCACCAATGTAAAGACCGAGCGCAACCGCCAGCGGTCTGCTGGTACAGAAGGCATCGGCTACACGACCCTGTTCAGTATGCGTGACCCCGGCAACGACCACAACACTGTTGCTGTGCTTGGCAACCCGTCGTTGTCCGACGTGCGTGTTATGCTTATCGGTGTTCGCAACCGCTCAAATTCTGTCAAAGACGGAACGGTATGGGTCAATGAAATGAAAGTGACAGACTTCAACGAGTCAGGAGGCTGGGCTGCCAAAGGCAATCTCAACCTCGGCATTAGCGACATAGCCACTGTCAATGTTTCAGGACACATAGAGACTGACGGCTTCGGTGGCGTTGACCAGGGACTGTCACAACGCCGCCTCGACCGCTACGAGCAACTCAACTTTGCCGTACAAGGCGATTTGGGAAAGGTATTCCCTGCCGGTGCGAAACTGTCGGCCCCTATTTACTATTCTCATTCGACTGAAAAGAACACTCCGAAATACAACCCCCTTGATCAAGACATATTGCTGAAAGACGCTCTCGACGCAGCAGCAACCAAACACGAGCGCGATTCAATAAGCAGCTATGCCATAACGCGCAAGACCGTTGAGAACTTCTCAATCTCGGGACTGAAGTTTAATGTGCAGAGCAAGAATCCGATGCCTTGGGATCCAGCAAACTTCCAGGTGTCATTCTCGTTCAACAAGCAGAAGAACGTAGACCCGACCACAGAATACCAGAACACCAACGACTACCGGGGCAGTTTTCAGTACTCATACTCGCCTTATATCAAGCCGCTGAAGCCTTTCGGCTGGCTTAAGAGCAAGAGCAAAAACGCCAAGTTCTTCAAGGAATGGGGCATCAACTGGATGTTCAATTCGCTGACGTTCCTTACCAACATATCCCGTTACTATTACGAGGAACAGACACGCTCCGAAGTGGACGTTGACTTCCGTCTGCCTGTACAGGTGAGCAAGAATTTCCTTTGGGACAGGCAGCTCAACCTGACTTGGAACCTAACGCAGTCGCTCAACTTCACATTCGCCAGCAATACGACTGCACGCATCGAGGAAACTGTCGGTGCTGTGAACAAAAAACTGTTCCCCGACAAATACCGCGACTGGAAAGACACCGTATGGAACTCTATCAAGGGCTTCGGCACACCGTGGAACTACAACCAGACGTTCACTGCTTCGTGGCGACCGCCGTTCAGCAAGATTCCCTTGTTGAGCTTCATCAGCGGCTCGCTGACATACAATTCCACATACCGCTGGGACAAAGGCGCAACTGTCGAAGACATGTTCCTCGGCAACACTATCGCCAACCAGTCTACATGGAACGCTGATGCACGCATCAACTTTGAGACGCTCTACAACAAGTCGAAGTATCTGCAGAACATCAACAAGCGTTGGGGAACATCCTCTTCCTCATCTCGTGACAAAAACAAGAATAAGAACAATACTCGCGACAAGAAAGCAAAGCGGTTCGAGCGAGCCATTACCCTCTCGCCTGACACTACCACCTTGGTCAAGCACAACCTTAAGACCAAGAAAGTCAAGATTACCGGGCGGACGACCGGCAACACTGTCGTCAAGCTCGAGACCCGCGTCGTGGACGACAACACCATAGAAATCCTAAACAAGGGCAAAATAAGCATCCGTGTCACCGTAGTTGAAGACCAAAAGGGAGACAAGAAGAATGTGTGGAAAGAAATCGGCGACTACTCGCTGCGCTTCCTCATGATGACACGCAATGTCTCTTTCCGTTGGAGGTCGTCTCGCTCGCTGACCTTGCCGCAATTTTCCCCTAATGTCGGAGACATGTTCGGGCAAAGCACAAAGTACGGTCCTATGTCACCTGGCCTCGACTTCGCATTCGGGTTCTTCAACGAGGACTATGTGCAGAAGGCTCTCGACCGAGGTTGGCTGCTGACTGGTGACGGACAGACTTCCCCTGCAATATGGAACAGGGGCAAGGAGTTCAACTTCGAGCTTACCCTTGAGCCGATAGCCGGCCTAAAGATACTCCTCACCTCAAACCTCACAGACAACCGCACACAGCAGATGCAGTTCATGTATGCCGGCATGCCTACATCATACAGCGGCTCCTACACTCGCACACACGTGGCTCTCAAAACTGCGTTCAAGAGTTCCAAGGCTGAAGACGGTTATGCTTCAGATGCGTTCAACCAGTTCCTCGCCAACATACCTGTTGTCGCAGCCCGTGTGCAGAGCCAGTACAACGGCAGCACTTATCCGCAGACCGGCTTCCTGGAGGGCAATCCGCTTGGCGGCACCGCATACAATCCAGAAGTCGGCACTGTCAGCCAAACATCGTCAGATGTTCTGATACCTGCGTTCCTCGCTGCATACAGCGGATATGACGTGAACAAGGTGACATTGAGCCATTTCCCTGGCCTCGAAGCTATGCGTCCGAACTGGCGTGTCACTTACGATGGCTTCATAAACCTGGGCAATATGCGTAACATATTCAATAAATTTACTGTATCACACGCATACCAGTGTACCTATTCTATCGGTTCGTATTCTTCATATATGAACTGGATTGGCATTGACGGCAACCTCGGCTTCATACAGGACGAGCAGTCGCAGCAGCCCATACCCTCATCGCCGTTCAACATTTCCTCAGTGGCAATAACCGAGAAGTTCGCACCGCTCATCGGTCTGTCAGTGACATTCAATAACGAGATTACTCTCAATACAGAGTATCGCGATTCCCGCACACTCAACCTCAATTCATCTGCCGGTCAGGTAGTTGAGACTACAAGTAAGCAGTTCACACTGGGAGCCGGGTACAAAATTGCGAACTTCAACAACATACTTAAGATAGGATCGAAACAGGGAGGCGTAAGCAATGACCTGACATTGAACCTCGACATATCCTATTCCAACAACCTCTCACTGATACGCCGCATCGAGACAGCCTACACACAGGCGACACAGGGAACGCGCACGTTCTCGATCAACTTCATGGCAAGTTACATCCTCAGCCGCCGTGTCACGCTGTCAGCGTTCTTCGACCACCAGATTAACACGCCACTCGTCTCAAACTCCTCCTACCCGACATCAAACTCCAACTACGGCATCTCAATCAACCTCTCCCTCGCCCGCTGATTCGCAGACACAACTCTAAATAATGTAAATTATTACTGTCCGCTAAACCACAAAGAGGCATACCCAACTTCTTGAAAAGCA
>URTA01000022.1 GCA_900550645.1 uncultured Porphyromonadaceae bacterium | reverse complement strand
CCGCCGTCAGAGAACACCACCACCGGCGTAGGCTCCCACGCCTTGAATATGTCGTCAGCATTTGCCTTTCCGCCGTGTTCGCGCACCAGTTTCTTGAGGTATTCCGCGCCGCCGGCATCATCGATAATGCTTTCAGTGTCGATTACAGCCACCACGCCCGCGCTCGACGGCACGGTGGAAAGCAGCTGCCGAGCCACATCCTGCGAGTCGCTGGAGCAGGAAGTCAGCAGACACGCCACGGCCGCGAGCATGACCGCAGCCGCCGAAAAAAACTTGTGAAATATCTTGTCCATACATTCGTGATATTGATGGGTTATACTTACTGGTTAAACGTTTCTGTCCTAATAACGGCAAAATTAGATATAAATCGCGAGATTTCCGCTCCGGTAGGGTGAAAAACACAGGCGGCAGCAGAAATAAACGTTTATTTTTGGCAGCATCGGCAAAAAGGCTTATCTTCGCATCATAATCCGTTGCGGCGCGGTTTCCACGGGCTTCCCCTACGCGGCACTGCCGCCTCGGCGCGGTTATCATACTGTCTAACCTTTAATCAAACATACCCATGAACCAGCCATGCCAACAAGGCACCTGCAACAAGCGGCTGCTCGAGGTGCTCTCTCAAAACTTCGGCACGGTGACTGCCGCCGCTGCCGAAATCATCAACCTGGAGGCTATCCTCAACCTCCCGAAGGGAACGGAGCATTTCGTCGCCGACATCCACGGCGAGCATGAGGCGTTCAGCCACATCCTGCGCAATGCGTCTGGAAACATCAAGCGCAAGGTACAGGAGCTGTTCGGCAACACTATGCGCGACGACGACATCCGGCAGCTCTGCACACTCATCTATTACCCGGAGCGGAAGCTGGACCGCATCAAGGAGGAGGAAGAGGGCGACATGACCGACTTCTACCACATCACGCTGCACCGTCTGGTAAAGGTGCTTCAGCGCGTATCTTCAAAATACACACGCTCCAAGGTGCGCAAGAACCTCCCCAAGCAGTATGCCTACATCATCGAGGAGCTCCTGCACGAGTCCCCCTCTGACATCAACAAGCAGAAATACTACAACCGCATCATCGAGACTATCATCTCGACGGGCGAGGCAGACGCTTTCATCAAGGCGATATGCAATGTCATACAGCGTCTAAGCATCGACCGACTGCATATTCTGGGCGACATCTACGACCGTGGCCCGGGGGCGCACATCATCATGGACAACCTGAGCCGATACCGCTCGTATGACATACAGTGGGGCAACCATGACGCACTCTGGATGGGCGCGGCTGCCGGAAACGTATGCTGCATCGCCAACGTGCTGCGCATCTCGCTGAGGTATGCCAACATGGCTACGCTCGAGGACGGATACGGCATCAACCTCGTGCCGCTGGCCTCGTTTGCAATGGACGTGTACGGCGATGACCCCTGCGAGGTATTCATGCCCAAGGTCCCTGCCGACGACACGGAACACAACGAGAAGAGCCGCCGCCTCATTGCCCACATGCACAAGGCGATAAGCGTGATACAGTGGAAGCTCGAACATGCCCTCATAGCCCAGCACCCGGAATGGCACATGGAGGCTCGCGACATTCTCCACGCCATCGACCGCGAGAAAGGCACTGTCGAGATAGAAGGCCGCATTTTCGAGATGCCCGACCTAAATTTCCCGACTGTTTCAAAGGAGAACCCATACGAGCTTACCGAGGAGGAGCGTGAGCTGGTCGAGAAGCTGTCGCACTCGTTCATGATAAGCGACAAGCTGCGTCAGCACATGGACATCATGTTCTCGCACGGCTCTATGTACACAGTCACAAACTCCAACCTGCTCTTCCATGCTTCCGTACCCCTCAACGAGGACGGCACGCTCAAAGAGGTGGACATACGCGGCAAAAAGTACAAGGGCAAGGCGTTGCTCGATGCCGTTGACTACCTGATGCGCTCGGCGTTCAACCCCGACGCGGCTGCCGACGACCGGAAGTTTGCGATCGACTACTATTGGTATCTGTGGTGCGGCGCTGACTCCCCACTGTTTGACAAGGGCAAAATGGCGACTTTTGAACGTTACTTCCTCGACGACAAGGATATACGCCATGAGGAGAAAGGCTTCTACTACAAGTTGCGCACCTCTGCCGACGTATGTCGCAGCATACTCGCAGCCTTCGGCGTTAAGGGCGGACACGGGCACATCATCAACGGCCATGTCCCCGTAAAGGCCTCAAAGGGCGAAACTCCGGTCAAGGCGGACGGACTGATGATGGTCATCGACGGCGGTTTCTCCAAGGCGTACCACAACACTACCGGCATCGCCGGATATACGCTCATCTACCACAGCCGTGGCTTCCAGATGGTGCAGCACGAGCCGTTCACCTCTGCCGAGGACGCGGTACTGCGCGGCACGGACATCGTTTCCACCACGCAGATAGTCGAACTCAACTCTGACCCTGTGCGCGTGCGCGACACCGACATAGGCCGCGAGCTGCAACAGCAGATCAGCGAGCTGGAAGAGCTGCTCCACGCATACCGCACCGGAGCAATCAAGGAACGGAAATAACACAATATTGTTTGGCAGGACATTGACTGAACCGTTAATGTCTTGCCAAACCTCCACCTACTCGTGATGTTGTTGACATTGTAAGTAGTTAGTGGTGGAAAATCATGGGGCTACAATACGAGGTTGAGCGTGTACAAGGTGAAATCTCATATTTAGCGTGGTTCATCAGCCATGGCTGATGAACTAAAATGAGAATAATTCATTTCCCTTACCACTTTTGAATGACCATGATTTGACAATGCAGACGGTTCAAACGACGGGACAATGGACAGGATGACCGAGGAGCAACGCCACCGCTGCATGGCGGCGATACACAGCCGCGACACCAAGCCCGAACTCGTGGTGCGCAAGTTCCTGTTCAGCCGCGGCTTCCGTTACCGGCTGAACCATCCTCGTCTGCCCGGGCGGCCGGACATCGTGCTGCGCCGATACCGCACTGCCATTTTCGTCAACGGATGCTTCTGGCACGGCCACGAGGGCTGCCGCCATTTCTCATTGCCCAAGACACGCACAGACTACTGGCAGGCAAAGATAGGCCGCAACCGCGAGCGCGACAAGCGCGTGACGCAGCAGCTCACAGCCATGGGGTGGCACTGCATCACGATATGGGAGTGTCAGCTGCTGCCCAAGGCGCGGCAGCATACCCTCGAGTCGCTGGAATATACGTTGAGCCTCATTTACCTTGGCGACCGCAGCCTTGATCGCAGTCTGCCGCGTCCATACGCCGCAGAGGCGGATGCCGATGCCGATGCTATGTCTGTTGCCGCAGAGCCGGAAGCTGCCTACGGCAATACTGACAATGACTGAATGTCCGGTCAGCGGGGCTGTATCGAGGCGTACAGGCGGCGGATGGTCTCGGCACACTCGTCCCACGAGAAATGGTCGAGGTATGTCTGACGCGCTGCGGCGGCGATGCCGTGGCGCAAATCGCTGTCGATGACAAGCCGGCGCAACGCCTCGCCGAGCGCGTAAGCGTCGCCCGGCGGCACTATCAGCACCTGGCTGCCGTCGGTGATGTGTTCGGAGGGGGATATGGCTGCGGTGATGACCTGCGCCCGCTGCCGCGCCATGTACTCTATGTGCGTCGGGCCGAAAGGCGCGCCGCGCAGTGTCGGGTCAACGCCGATATGGCACTGGTCGATGAGCGGGTACGTGTCGTCGGGGCGCAGTTTCCAGTCTATCATGTCCATAACGCCGCGCACCTGCGCACGGCGGCGCAGCACGTCGATGTAGTCCGTGTCGCCGTTGCTGACTATGCGCAGCCGCGTTTTCAGTTCGCGCAATGCTGTCAGCGAGTCTATGAGCGTCTCCAGCCCCATGCCCGGCAGCAGCGGCGCACGGCACAGGACCACTCGCGGCCCTTTGTCCGCTTCCGCCACGGGCGGTGTGTCTGGTATGTTGACTGCCGGTGAGATGACGTGCAGCCGGCTGGCGTCAAACGGGTAATTGCCGTCAGGCCATGTGGCAAGGAAACGGTCGCGGACAGAGCGCGACACGAATGTCTGCGCGTCGAGGTTGCGGTATATCCGCCGCGCCAGCGCATGAGCCGCGCCGCGCTTCAGCTTGTGGCGGGTGCTGACCACGCGGATGTCTCTGCGGCCGGCGAGGCGGCGGGCGAGAAGCACGGCGAATGCGTCGCGGTAACGGTGTACGTGTACTATCGTGCCGTAGCGTTCCTGCCGCAGGTCACGCGACAGCTGCAATGCCGAGTACACGTCAAACAGGCCTCGCAGCGGACAGTGGCGTATGTCGATGAGCGCAGCGCGGAAACGCGAGTCTATCGCCTTGGCGTCGCGAGTGTAGGCGGTGACGCTCCACCCCAGGCTGCGGAAATGACGGCACACGTCCAGCGCGTGCCGCCATGGCTCGTCCCACCGGTTTGCGCCCACGATGTGTATCAGGCGCGGCGATGAGGTATGGTGTAGTCCGAGTTGGTATTGGGGCTTGTCTTCGTTGTGTGCCACAGGCTGCTGTCTGGGTGAAACGTCGCGGCTGCGTCAGTTGCCGCCGGCTATCAGGAGCGAGAGGTCAACGCCGTGCATCTCCAGGTAGCTCGAGATGAGCTTGTCTACCAGCTTGCCACGGTATGTCACGATGCCGTCTTGCACTCCGGGCGTGGTGGTTATCATGCCGTCGATGCCGTTTTTCATTGCCATCTCGTCGATGAAGTTGACCAGTATGTTCGACATCGCCATAGCCACGGTGCGCGGCACAGACTGCGACGGCTCGTTCTCAGCCAGGTCGAGCAGGTACACATTAGGCTTCATCGCGCCCAGCAGGTTGCGCGGCATCTCGAAATCGCGAGTGCAATGGTCCATTATGATGACATCAGCCGTCTTCACGCGGTTGAGCAGCACTTTGGGGTGTATGGAGCAGGTGGTCACACTCTGTCCGCAGAACTGGCGTGCCAGCTGCAGTGCCGACACGTCATTGTCCATTATCGTTACCGACGCGCCTACGGCCAAGGCCGAAATGGCGGCATAGTTGATTTTTGTGCCGGTGCCGATGAGCAGTATTTCGCAAGGGTTTATCCCCGCTACACCCGCGATGAGCACGCCCTTGCCGCCGCCGAGGAATGACAGGTGGTCTTCAGCGTACATGATGGCGGCGCGGCCGTCTATCTCGTCGATGACATCGGCAAACACCGGCTCCTCGTTGTGGCTTGCCATGTTGTTGAGGCAGCCGAGGGTGATGCGCCGCTCCAGCAACGCCTCGATGACCTTGCGGTCGAATAGCGTATTGTCAAGCATGCATATCAGTGCTGCGCCCGGCTGCATCTTGCGGATGTCCGCAGCGGTCAGCGGACGGAAGCTGAAGACCAGCGGCATGGCGAGAGCCTCATCGCGCGAGACGACCTCCACGCCGTACTGCGAATAGTCCTCGTCGCTGAAATTGATGTCGATGCCCAGCCCGGCCTCTATCGCCACATGGTGACCCGAGGAAACTATCATGCCGCACGCCTCCGGGGTCAGCAGGATGCGCGTCTCCTCGCTGTCGGGATAATTGGCGAGGATGCCTATCTTCTGGTTGCGGGCCACGTTGGTCGGTTGCATACATTCCGGCTGCGTGCCTGGGGTATTGTTCGATTCCTTTTCGCTCATGGTCATAAATGTTTTGAGGTTACGGGCAGCACCGCCGAGGCGGACTACGCCATTGCAAAAGTACAACAAAATTTCCGTCGGGCAAATTTTATCGCTCCTTGACTCTTCCATTTGCATCTGCAGGCTGCCCTTTTACGCGCCTCGTTTTTGGGGATGTGCAGCCCGTTTTGTAACTTTGCGCCGTAATCAAACTGAAGCCATTCACGAAGCAGAGCCATGAAAAGACTTGCAATATCAATGACCAACTCCCATTTGCTCAACATCGGCCTGGGCGAATTTGAAAACAGCATCGCCATGCGCCTCGCAAGCCGTGCAGCAGAGTTGGAGCGGAACTTCGGCATAAGGATGACCTTCATCGTTGATGAAAAGCAGGTCGGGGCATACGGCGGCGACGTTGATTATTTCACAATAAAGGGGCTGAAGAAAGCCTGCCTGAAGTTTGGTGTTTTCCAGCCATTCCGGAAATTGCTCCTGCCGAAATTTGACATGCTGCACTGGACCAACCAAATGTTCAAGTACCGTGTCAAGTTCGCGCCGCTTCAGCTGATGACTATCCATGACCTGAACTACCTGCACAACGACATATCAGACGTTCACAAGCGCAAGAAAACGTTTGTGACACAGCGTCGGGTCAACCAAATGACGCATCTCTCGTTCATATCGAAATCCACGCGAGACGATGTCAAGAGCCACCTTGTCGCGCCGCAGCCCTCTCGCGTGATATACAACGGGGTGACGAACCTCTATAACCCGGACACGGACTATTCCTCCGTGCTGTCCGGCATGCGTTTGCCCGATGAGTTCCTGTTTCACATATCCCGTTGGGTTCGCAAGAAGAATGTCCTGTTGATTCTCGAGATGATGCGGCATTTGCCCGATGAGCACCTTGTGCTTGCCGGCACTGGAGACAAGCGGCAGGAACAGCTTGTTTACGAGGCCATTGAAGCCAATAACCTGACCAATGTCATCGTCGTAGGCCGTGTGTCGAGCGAGCAGAAAGCGGCGTTGCTCAGCCGTTGCAAGGGACTTGTATTCCCTTCGCGTTCAGAGGGGTTCGGGCTGCCGGTGGCAGAGGCTATGTGTTTCGGCAAGCCGTCCTTCATAACAGAGCTGACATCTTTGCCCGAAATCGGGGGCGATGTGTGCTATTATTTCAAGTCGTTTGACGCTCGCGAGATGGCGCAGGTGGTAAAGGAGGGACTTGCAGATTATGCGTCCGACCCGACAGCGAAAGCGGCGGCACTGAAAGCGAGGGCGGCAATGTTCGACTGGGATCGAGCCGTCGATGAATATGTGCAATATTATATCGACATACTGCGCAGCAACTAAAAGCAGTGAAAACACGCGGCTACGCCCGAAATGCCACGTTGTGAAATTTTAACGTAAAATATTTGGATTATTCAGAGGGTAATTCCTAATTTTGCGGTGTCATCAAGCGGCTGTGACCGGTAAGCCGCGAAATGGCAGACATATTACAGGAAGGTTTTCGCCTCCTCTGGCATTGACAAATCACCACCTTGTCCAACCTATAGCACAGAGACAGCGGGACTGTTTCTCACACGACCAAGCGTGCCGCCAATGGGCGGCAACGATATGGCTTGCCGTGAGTTGCTATCGCGTCATCTATCCTATTGGGCAATGCAGTGAACGCCGCTGCCGAGGGACGCAAGCGGCTCACCTTTTTTTGTTAATATCCTAACCCAACACCCGCGCTCTCGAGCCGCAAGCGCACAAACTATTTTGATTAATAATATGGATATTGAGTTCGGAAATTTAAAAATCGCCTTTACAAAAGCCAGAATAGCTGGTGATGAAAAAGAGCAAGAGGAGATATTAGAGGCAATGAGGGAAAATCTCATTAAACGCAATGGGGGAAGTGTTGTGGTCATTGATACTCTTGCAAAGGGGGCTTCCATTCGGGTGGATGTCGCTAATATAGAAGAACTCTATAGGGCAGATGGAATTCTATTTGCACGAAAAACCTCAAAAGACCCTGATAGAATTGACTGAAGGTAAAAAGCAATGAGAGCAACCGATTTCTATCGTCCCGAATGGACTTGTGGGCGTTATGATGCGCAGCATCATGCTGCGCTGATGTATAATCTGCTTGAAGGCATGGCTTATTTCTTTGAGGATGTCAGTGCGGATGTAATGGGCGTCATTTTATCAATTCCGACTAATGGCAAAATGTCCCTGGCTGAGCTTTCGGGGGAATGCGGATTGTCAGAGAATGATTTGCATCCTTTCATACAACAACTTGCACAGCTGAATCTTGTTACACAGGAACTTGTTACAGAGAATGGAGTCAACGAATATCGTCATACGCTTTCAGAATGGAAACGGACACATAAGTTCACTAAACCGAAGCCGACCATAGAAAAGTTGCCCTTCGAAATGAGCAATGCTGAAATGGCATACGCCGAGAAGGTAGGCGGTGTTACTGCTGTGATGCTTGAGCTGACTTATAATTGTTCGGAGAAGTGCATTCATTGCTATAACGTAGGGGCGACGCGAAATGACAGCGAGAATAATGGGCGTAATTCGGTCAAGAGTATGTCTCTCGGTCAATATCATGATGTGATTGACCAGCTTTACGACAGTGGGGTGACAAAGATAACCCTATCAGGTGGCGATCCATTTTCCAACCCATTGTGCTGGGAAATAATAGATTATATCCATAAAAAAGGAATAGCATTTGCGGTCTTTACAAATGGACAGAGCATAGTCAATGATGTAGAAAGGCTGGCTGGCTATTATCCCCTTCTCGTTGGAGTCTCAATATATAGCGCAATACCTCAAGTTCATGACTATATCACACGGGTTGACGGTTCATGGCAGAAATCAACAGATGTTTTAGAGCGGCTATCAAAGATGAGCGTGCCTCTAAATGTAAAATGCTGCATTATGCGTCCAAACGTAAAATCGTACAGGGGCGTGGCTGAATTAGCGCATAAATTGGGGGCTTACCCTCAATTTGAATTAAGCATCAGTGATTCTGTAGAAGGCGACAAATGTGCTCGATATCTTCGCTTAAACCATTCCGAATTGGAAGTCGCATTGAGAGATGACAATATACCATTGTACGTAGGGAAAGAAGCTCCCAATTTCGGAGGGCAAGAGCGTAATCTGGATGCAAATGGCTGTGGTGCAGCCGTAACCACGTTTTGCATATCTCCGAATGGAGCATTAATGCCTTGTTGTTCATTCCATCTGGAGTTTGGCAATCTAATGGAAACATCATTAGAGGAGATTCTCTCGAATTCTGAATCATTGAAGGAGTGGAGAAAGGCGACTTTGCGACAATATGACGAGTGCGGATTACACGATTATTGCGGTTATTGCAATCTTTGCCCTGGACTTGGTTATAGTGAACATGGCTCTTGGAAGAAGGCGGCTGAAAATTGCTGTTACATGGCGAAGGAACGTTTTTCTTTGGCAACAAAGATGCAGGAAGGATATGACCCGTTACGAGGCAAATCTGTTGATGATGCGATCCAATCTCTCCCAGATTATGAACGTAAGGCTCTTTATCGAGTCTTTGAGATATAGCAGTATGTGGATAGGATAAACGCCATGTCCCTAAACTATGGTGACAACCTCTAAATTAAGACGAAGCATGAAAACGCTCAAAGTTTCTGTGGCTACTGACATCGTTTGTATGTCTAATTGCCCGAGGAATTTCCAGTCGCAGTGCGGTATCGCATATCGTTCGGCCTAAATTCTAACTGAGTGATGAAGGCAATGGTTTCGACCAATGTTTTCATCACTCTCTCGAATATGTATTATGTATAATTTACGTGCACATAGCTGCCCATATTCTATTGTTCGCGCTGCTGATTCAGCAGTGCCGCGTCCTGTGTATCCATTCTTTCGAGATGAAAGGGGCGAAAAAATCATTACTGTGGTTTCTCCACAACATGGACGCAGTTTCATCGTTGGAAGAGATGAGGAAAACCGATACATCATCAGTAAAGGTAATGGGTTGAGTTATACTACTGCCTCATATATCAAGACTGCCGAGTCTATATTTGATGTTTGGGGACTGTTATTAAAGCAGGATGCTATTCGGGATTTTGTGCTTGGCAATGAGGTGGCATCGTTAGGCATACTGACAAACAGAATGGAGTATGTCCTCGAACTTGATAATCCTATTCAGGTATGTCATGACCGTAGTATAAACCCCATATTGCTACAATATTCAGTAGAGTGTCCTTTCCGGGTAAGCGATGCCCTGTTCATTGACAAGAGCTGTGTTGAGGAATATGTCCGAAAGTGGCCTTCTAAATTCAATATACACGAAGAATTGCCAAAGCACTTAATTGCGGCGGAAGTGATTGTACGCGCGTTATCTACGCTGCATAAGCACGGCATACTTCACAACGCAATTACATCCCAAAACATAACATGGGCATTAGAATTGCTTGATTTTGAATTGGCTTGTTCTCCATCACATCCCTATGACAACGTAGACTCTCAACGTCATTATGTAGACCTCTTTGAAAGAGAGTTGATATTCGCTTATAATATAATACTTGATATTGCAGGTGTATTAGGCGAGTATGTTGATTTCTCTCGAATAGAAAATGTCTTCTCCAGATATAACTTAATGCTGATATGTCATTAGTAAACGTTGTAAAATGGGAAGCCAACACCAGGGAGTTGGTTCACAAATCGGCTATAGAAGACCTCCGCTTGGGGTCGCAGTTGGTAGTGTACCCGAGCCAGACCGCCTTCTTTGTAAAGGGCGGGCAGATATTTGACGAGTTTTCGGCAGGAACTTACACCATAAAGTCCGAGAACATACCGCTGCTGAACAAGGTTTTCAACATGCCCTTCGGAGGGCAGTCGCCGTTTCAAGCGGAGGTGTGGTTTGTAAACCGGATTTCACTGCTCGACTGCAAGTGGGGCACGGCGACGCCAATCCAAATCGAAGACCCGAAGTACGGCGTGATAGTGCCTGTCCGCTCATACGGGCAATACGGCTTCCATATATCCGACCCCAGGCTGTTCCTGGAACGGCTTATCGGGAATATGCCTACTTTTACCGCCGAGAAAGTCACGAATTATTTCCGCGGGGTGATAATGTCAAAGCTTACCGCCCTGATCTCCAAGAAGCTGTACGCGGACGGTCTTTCCGTGATAAACGTCAACTCCCATGTGGAGGAGATTTCCGAATATGCAAAGGCGGGACTTGCGGAAGTCTTTGCAGCATACGGAGTTGAGCTTGAAATGTTCACCGTGATTTCCATAAGCGTGAACGAGGACGACCCCAGTTTCCGAAAGCTGAAAGACACGAAGGATTCGCTTGCGCGGATTGAGATTATGGGAAGCGAGAATTACAAGATGGAGCGCACTTTTGACGTTCTCGACACGGCGGCAGGCAACGAGGGCGGCGGAATGGTCGGTTCTGCTGTCGGCATCGGTGCTGGCATAGGCGTAGGCACGCAGATCGGGAATATGGCGAAGGAATACCTCAACCCGAATAGGGCGTGTCCTCCGTGTCCTCCGCCCGTCCCTGCACAAACGTCCTATTATCTCGGCATCAACGGACAGCAGCAAGGCCCGTATGACTGTAATGCCGTCAAAAACATGGTTGCGGCGCGGCAGTTGACAGCCGACACGCTGATATGGAAGCCGGGCATGGCAAACTGGGACAAAATCGGGAATGTCGCCGACTTCTCGGGGCTGTTCAACAATTGTCCGCCTCCGTTTCCGACAGTATAATCCAAGAATGAAGATATGAACAAGGCGATAATTACCACTGGCGTGCTCTTCGGGGTCGTCAATCTCCTGATCGGGCTTATAGTCACCGCATACGGCAGCGCGAACATCGCTGTCACCACTGTCGTCATAGCGTTGACAACGGTGTTGCTGCTGGCTGTAAACGGCAGGCTGCGACTGAGAGCCGGCTACAAAGTGAGCCTGAGCCTGATTATTCCCGTCATAGGCGCGATCCAGTATTTCATGGGTCTTTTCATGCCCGACAGGTTTTCAGACAATTGGGTCTTGATAGCCCTTATAATAACCGTGGCGGTTGAAGCGGTTTTGCTGATAGCCGCAAACAGTGTCTCAAATAAAGTCAGATGAAGGTATGGCAACAGTGATATGTCCGAATTGCGGAGGTGAGAACGATGTCACCGCAAGCGGTAGCCATGAGTGCATATACTGCGGCACAAAGCTGCCGCTTGAGCCCAATCCGGCAAGTTCGCCTGTTGAAAATACGAAAGGTACCGGGGGCAAAGTTCTTGAATCATTGCTCACTGAAAATATTGCAATAAGCAGAGTCCGCGAAAACATCCTGTCTGATGAGAGGATAACAGAATTCGTCGAGGATGCATTGTCTGGAAAATGCAGTGGAGAGCTTCTGGAAAGTATCAAATCTAAATTATCTGATGAAGTATCTGCGGAAATAAACGCCAACCTTAAATGCAAGGTGCGGAAATCGTACCTCCCGATATATATATACTCGGGCAAGTTCCAAAGCGTGTATAATCAGGGCAAAAAAGGCTATGGAGATTGTATCTTCACCGCTGTTGCCCTTCAAAACGCGCCGAAACTATTAGGCTCTGTATTTAGCCAGTATGCGTTCAGAAAAATGTCTCTGAATGATTATCAGATGCTTAAGCAAACCAAGGGCGTGTATGCGGATACACCGAAGCCGGACATCTCTGCCGAGGAAGTCTGGAAATCCGGAGCTGATGTACGGCATGCGTTTTTATGCGACATCGCAGTTAAAGGTGAAGAGGAGAGTGTAGACCCCGATGAAGTGAGCGGCAAGTTCTCCAACTCCGAAACGCTGTCGGCATACGAGGAGTTCACCTTTGTGGAAATAAGCATGGGTGACCAGAAAGCCTCCGTCGCCTTTGACTCCTCCGGCAATTTGGTGTCCTCTGATGATGAGCTGTTCAAGGACTATGTTTCGTCTGTGGTCAAAGAGCGATTTGCAGAAGTCCATGCAGAGGTGCAATTGAAAGAGGCCAAAATGAAAAAGCACATAAAGAGTGCCGCCCGATACATGATGGTATATTTACTGTGCGCCATAATAGCCATTATATTGTTTCGTAACGGATTTACGGCTATTGGAGCTGTAGTCACAGGTGCAGGAGTCTGGGCATTTTGCCATATGATTATTTACCACAAGAAGTTGTCTTGATTCGTTTTGCGGGGATGCATTTTCGGTGTTCGTCCCTGTTGGAGCGTACACCTTAGCGGTGTCAGGTGCGTGGGTTTGTGCGCAGGCACAAAAAACGTCGAGGGTATTGACAAGCCCCGCAGGATTGGCTATATTTGCAGCAGTTTAACAGCATCCGATTATGGACAGAAAATTTGACTTACTCACGCCGGTACTCTTGCTCACCGGCTATCTCGGCAGCGGCAAGACCACTCTGCTCAACCGTATTCTCGCCAACCGCCGAGGCATACGCTTCGCCGTTATTGTCAACGACATAGGCGAGGTCAACATCGACGCTTCGCTGATACAGAAAGGGGGCGTTGTCGGACAGGACGGCGCGGACGACCTCGTGGCTTTGCAGAACGGCTGTATCTGCTGCACGCTGCGCACCGACCTGATACGCCAGATTGCCGAAATCATCGACACCGGCAAGTTTGACTATGTGGTCATCGAGGCGAGCGGCATCTGCGAGCCTGAACCGATTGCGCAGACCGTATGCACAATGCAGCAGATGGCTGCCGGCTCGCCCACGGGACGCGGCCCGCGCCTGGACTGCATCGTCACCGTTGTGGACGCGCTGCGCATGAAGACGGATTTCGCCGGCGGCAAAGCGTTGACCGACAAGAACATCGACGACGAGGACATCGAGAATCTCGTGATACAGCAGATGGAGTTCTGCAACATAATATTGCTCAACAAAATATCCGAAGTGTCGCCCGAGGAGGCGAAGCAGATACGCGCCGTCATACGCGCCATTCAGCCCAACGCCAAAATCATAGACTGCGACTACTGCGACGTTGACTTCGACAAGCTGCTCAATACCGGCGACTTCGACTTTGACAAGACCGTCACGTCTGCTGCCTGGATACGTGAGCTGGAACGCCCGGCCTCCCAGGCCGAAGAGGCTGAAGCCCACGGCCATCACCACCACCATCATGACGATGACCACGATGAGGACGAGGAAGGCCATGACCACGACCATGAGGAGCATGACCATGACCACCATGACGAGCATGGGCATCATCACCACCATCATCATGACGAGGGCGAGGCAGAGGAATACGGCATCTCGACATTCGTATACTACCGCCGCGCACCGTTTGTCTTCGAGCGGTTTGACGACTTCTGCGCCCGCCACTGGCCGAAAAGCGTGATACGCACCAAGGGCGTGCTGTACTTCAGCCACAACCGCGACATGTCGATACTGTTTGAACAGGCCGGCGTGCAGAAGAAGATTTCCGAGGCCGGCAAATGGTACGCCACCGCTCCCGAGGAGGACCGCCGCCGGCTCATGGAGATGGACCCCGCGTTTGCCCGCGACTGGGACGAGGAATACGGCGACCGCATGGTGAAGCTCGTCTTCATCGGCCGCGACATGGACCGCGCCGCGCTGACCGCCGCCCTCGACGCTTGCCTCGCACCCCGCTGACTTCTCGCGACAGGGAGTGCGCCAGCCGCACTCCCCGCCGCTCCCCCTCATTTCATATCCCCAATCTCCCCTCCCCAAAAATAGACTACGAATATAGGGTTCGTAAGGTGGTTGGAACTTTGCAAAGCAAAACCAAAGACAAAGAATATGCCCGCGAACAAAAATGCGATGACTCGCTACAAGATACTTGATGAGCTACTGAGCAGCAGGTATCACAACTATTCACTCGAAGATCTGACAGCGGAAGTCAACAAGCGTTTGGCTGACTTATATCCAGATGCGAATGGGGTTGTGCGGCGGACTATTGAAAAGGACATTCACTATCTCGAATATGAAGGCCCGTTCATGGCGGAGATAGAACGATATTCGGTGGCTGGTTACAACTCTGAAACGCAGAAGTCTTATGCCAAGCAATGTTTGCGTTACGCGAGTCCGTCCTTCTCAATATTCAAAAAGGAGCTGACCAATGAAGAACGATACCTGTTGAGAGAGGCATTATCTCTCCTTGGGCAGTTTGACGGCCTTCCTAATTTAGTAGGCTTGGAGAATTTACGGCTTAGTCTCGGTGTGAATGAAGAGGAACAGATTATCTCATTCACGAGAAATCCCTTGGGAGAGTCAAACCTGTTGGGAGAACTATTTACCGCAATATCACAAAAGCAAGTTGTTCAGTTGCATTATCACACCTTCCAAAAGGCAGATGGAGTGCGGATAGCCAATCTGTTCCCGTATTTGCTTAAGGAGTACAATCACCGGTGGTATCTGCTTGCTGCATCGGAAGATGACGGTAAGGTTTTAACCTTCAGCCTCGATAGAATCGACGATGTTGTCCCGATGCCCGCGCATAAATACATTGCTTATAATGGCGATATTAATGAGCGTTTTGAAGACGTCATCGGTATAACATACCGTGAAGACAGTCCTGTCTATAAAATCCTTTTCTGGGTAAGTGACTTGTCAAAAGATTATGTCGCTACAAAACCGGTTCATGAATCCCAAAAGAATATTATCGGAGACGAAGAGCAGGAACTGCGAGGCAAGTATCCCTCGTTAGCCGGAGGTCGGTTCTTTCAGATAGATTGCAAGGAAAACTATGAATTGATTCGGGAACTGACTGGTTTCGGCAAGGATCTAATTGTCCTCGAGCCTTCCGAAATCAGAGGCAAGGTCTTGGATCACATAAAGTCCATGTATGAAAAGTATAGATTGCTGCGAACATAGGGTTCGCAAGTTCGAAGTAATTTTGCACCACAAAAATGATAAATATGGAAGACAAGAATCTTATTGTAAATACGCATCACGCATTTCTGAACACGGACATTGTTTTGAGCAGTCGTGTTTGTCCTGTAACCGTTTTTGATAAGCTCTCAGGTGAAGAATACGTTGTAAATGACAAACCTCTTGTGACAAAGCTCTGTGCCGGAAAGCATGAATTGTACAGTAAAGAGCTTGATGAAGAAATTGTTGTTGAGGTCGAGGATGCAATGAAATTTGGTGGTGGGCGCATTGCCAAGGCCAAGGCGTTCGTTTTTGATGAGAATCCGTGGGTGTTTGTTGTTACAAAGGATCGGTTGTATGCAACAAATACAAAAACGGGCGAGTGTGAGATTGAGCATAATATCTGTCCCTCTGAAATTCGCGGATATGGTAACTATCATGGTGCAGTATGTGATTACTTCCTGTTCAAGACAGAGGATGATTACTCAATTTACAATGTCTCTTCTGGTAAGCATATAATCCAGTTTACAGACTACATATACAGCAATTCTCATCTTGTTATTTTCAAGAAAGATGAGGCTGTGGTTGTCTATAACTATCGAGATGAAAAAGTGATTGTGGAAGTTAGAGGCCAGTATTCCCTTGGAGAGCATTTTTATTTCGTGGATAACGACAGACTATGTGTACTAAATATATCGTCTGACAAGATATCTGAGATTGAAGCTGTCGGTAGTGTAACGGACGAAGTTATTTTAACTAGAGACTATATGCTCAAATTATTGTATGGTGTTAGAAGTCGGAAAGAGTATGCGTTGTTTAGACTTGATGAATACGAAATGCATATCCCAAAAACTCGATTATTGTTCTCCCATTATATCGAGAATTTCTTGGGCAAAGTGACAATTTGGGGTAATACGCGACGTGAGGAATATGATAAACTTTGTTTAAGCGACGATGTTAAGTTGGCTAATAAAAAGGGCTTTGAACTTTGCGGACCAGGTGTTAGAGTTGATAGTCTTTACTCCATAAAAGAAGGTGAGTCCAATCAGCTGTTTTTGTCAGGATGGTTGGTTTTCTACAATTCTGTGAAAACACATTGGTTCCCATTTACAATCAATGGATGCGAAGGGTCTGCTTTGGATCTTGATGAGGCGGATTGGTGTGTTAATACTAAAGCTGAAGCACCTGTAGTGGTGAAATCGGAAGGATGTCACATACCCGAAGGGATAGTGCTTGGAGCTTCCTCGTCTGGAGATAAAATGGTGACGATGGTAGATGGTGGAATCCTCCTATATGACAGCTCTGATAATGAAAGCATTCCGCTTTTTAATGGGCTGCTTGATACGACCAAATATCCTCGGGCATATTTTACTGGTGATGGCAAGAATGTAGTTTTTGTCAATAGTGATAACACTGCGGATATCATGGGCCTTGAGGCTATGGTGAAATTTCCGTTTGATATTGGAGGTTCTACTATTGCTCGTTGTGCAGACTTCAATGGTTATATGCCTGAGATAATTCAAGAGACTAATAGCCAAATACCGGTATGGCGAGATCCAGTATCGCTGAAATGGGTTGAAGAGTCGGACATGTCACATTATAAATTCATGAGTTCGGGTGGCAATTATGTTGCAGAACCTCAGATGGGACACGTGTATTTTAATAGACTTGCAAACAAAGTGATTACTGATGCTGACTATATAGCACTTAGTCAGAAGTATAATTGGGGACGGAATGCTACCGAAGAAGAAAAAGCAGAGAAAGTAGTTCTGCGCAAAATGCTTCGCGATAAAGTTGGAGATGATTGTTTGTTTGCTCACTTGCATGAGTATAATGAAGGAAATCGCGTGAAAGATTTCAAGCGAGCTGATGATGAATATCTCTCGAAGGAAGACAATTTTGTGCTTCTTTTCGTTGATAGTCTCAATTATATTCGCTGCAAAGAAACGAGTTCAGGAGAAGAGCATCATATTATAATAGGCCGAAATGTGTGGTATCTGAATTACGTGTCGTTTTCGTATGATTCTCGCTACTTGGCATTCGGGGCCAAACTGATTAAGGACCGTTGGAGACATTCTATGGATGGCGTATTTCGCATATATGACATAAAAGAGCGTAAGGTGTTGCCTTGTAATGAAGGAGGTCTCTATGCTGTATGGATGACCTCATTCAGCCGGAATGGCGATGTCGCGTGCTATGACAGCTGGCCGCGCACATATATTGCTACAAAAGAATCGGGGTATGAAACTGTTCACAAAATAGGTGGTAAAAGTCTGCTTTGTTTTAGCCCGACTGGCAAATATATCGCGTTGTCAGATCAAGGATACATAGCCCATAGTAATCATCCGAATAGTAAGTGGGGGCATCAGCCGTCGGGTAATATATTCATCTATCGTGTAAGCGATTTGAAGTTACTCGCTCAGTACAACGATTTTGGAGAAGGCATTCGCGGTATAGGTGAAAAGAGTGTTGCTTCTGCGGCTTTTTCATCTGATGAAAGGCGTTTGTTGGCTGTTGGGAAAGATGGGGTTGTGGTTGTGCGAAACCTTTACCTTGAGGGAGACAAAGACTCTCAGGATGATGTTTATTAGAAGAATGGCTGCGAACATAGGGTTCGCAAGCTCGAAGTAATTTTGCACCACAAAAACAAACGATACAATGACGCAAAACAATACACTTCCAATTCTGCCGGGTAAGATTCTTGTACCGGCAAAATCATACGATTTGCAGGCTGACAAGCGGCTTCTTATACCGTATACGTCTGAGGATAAGATTGGCTTTGCCAATCGCGAAGGCAAGGTAATTGTCCCTCCCAAGTATTCCATGTATTATGGGGAATGTTATGACAAAGCAGACCTTGTAAAAGTTTCAGCCACTTATATGTATGGCTTTCCACGCGCTGGAGGGCGTGTGGCAACGTATCATCGGCCTGTGTATGGATTGATCAACTACAAAGGTGAACAAATTTTGCCGTTGGAATATTTCACTTTGGTGTTTGCCAATGGAGGCAGCAGGCTTATTACACTTCAGAACATGGAATTCAAATATGGCGTAACAACAGCAGCCGGTGTAGAGGTTATACCTTTTGGGAAGTTTGACTGGATTTGTGGCTTTGACGAGGGATTAGCCAGAGTGAAGAACGGTGACAAGTGGGGACTCATAAATGAAAAAGGAGATGTAGTCCTTCCTGTCGAGTATGACTACATCTACAATTTCTACGCAAAAGACACGGATTCTGTCTGTGTTAAGAAAGGTGATAGAATTTATTCCATACCGATAAAAGACATCCTGACTGTGCCTGAAGAGCCTGATGAATACAAATATAAGGATGATTTTGACGAAGACTATGGCAGCAGATATGGCGAGTATGAGGGAAGCTATGCGCAGGATGTGGCTGGTTATAGCGATGATGTCATCGGCGATGCCTTTGAGGGCGATCCGGATGCGTACTGGAACATCGACTGAAGTTTTCACAGGACGATATACATTACATTCAGCAGAATGCTGTATCTTTGCAGCATGAACAATGGAGAACTTTGACAATTCGGAGAACAAGTGCAAATTTGATTCCGTCTTGTGGGCGAAAGCCGTGCCTCTTTGGGGGTATTATTCGCAAGATGTCTCAATGTTGAAAAGCATTGAGATGACAATGTTGCCTGGTGAGCCCCAATCAATTATCCACTTCAGGTGGCATGTAGTATTTATTATGTATATGGTTATAGGTTGTTTATTCAGCTTGACCATGTAGGGGTCGTTCCTATACAAAGAAATGCTCGCTTGTTTTCTGAATTGTCAACTTCACTTTGTCATATTATGATTGATAGAGATAAGATTGCTTTGACAGTACGGCAAATGGAGTCTAAGGAAGACCTGTTGTCTCTTCTCAACCAGTTGAAACAGGAAGAGATGAGAGATGCGGGTATGTCTGACAAATTCCATCCGTTTACGATGAAGCTTTTGAACTACTATTGCAACCCGAACAATACATTTCACCGTTACAAGCAGTTCAACATCAAGAAGAAGTCTGGCGGTATGCGGCAGATTACTGCCCCCCGAAACGCAAGCTTTATGCTGATGCTCCGTTATGTGAACGAGGTTTTCATGGCAATTTATACCCCGTCAGAATATGCAATGGGGTTTGCTGAGGGACGTTCTGTCGTCACAAATGCAAGTATGCATAAAGGGCAGAATTACGTGTTCAACATCGACTTGAAGGATTTCTTCCCGAGTATTGCGCAAGCGCGTGTGTGGAAGAGGCTTCAGTTGGAGCCATTGTGTCTGAAACGCCCGATTGCTAATTTGCTTGCAGGGTTATGTGCAATGAGGGTAGAGACTGTAGGTGGTGGGGCTAAGTACATTCTCCCTCAGGGTGCGCCGACGTCGCCAGTGCTGACAAACATGATTTGTGATACGCTCGACCGAAGGCTGTCTGGGCTGGCAAGACGCTTTGGTTTGCGCTATACTCGGTATGCTGATGACATCACATTCAGCTCGATGCATAACGTGTATCAAGAGTCGGGTGAGTTTCGCCAAGAATTGAAACGCATTATCGAGGGACAAGGCTTTACTATAAATGAGGCAAAGACGAGATTGCAGAAGCTTGGAGCGCGTCAGGAAGTGACGGGCATAATAGTGAGCGACAAACTCAATGTGACGCAGAAGTATGTCCGTGACATACGCAACTTGCTGTATATATGGGGCGAGTATGGCTATGGCGTGGCTGCTGACAGATTCTTGACTAAATACCTGAGAGAAAAGGGCGATGTCAAGAAGGGAAATCCCAATATGGTGAATGTGTTGAGCGGCAAGTTGATGTATCTGAAAATGGTCAAAGGAGATGCTGACAGTGTCTATTTGCGGCTGAAGAGCAAATTTGACAGGTTGGTAGAAAAATTGACCAAGCCGTCTCGCAGATCAGGTGAAGTTGATATCGATGAACTGAATGATGACTTGGATAAGCTATTAAGTTGATTCTATGGATGAAAAACTGACAAAAACGATAGACAAGATAGAGCTTTTATGTAAGCAGAATCCCGAATTTGACGCAGAGTTGCGGAAACGGCTGGGAGTAACTGCCAGTACGATAGATGATAATGTGCTTATCTCGATTTCTGATGATGTTCAAGTAATACGAGGCGTTCTTGAGATAAGGGCGAATGTAAGCATATCGTATGACTTTGTGAAACACGAGCGTTTGCGAGACCGGTTGATTGTTGATAATCTGAGAATGGAGAATGCTGCATTGAATTTGCAGCAAGAAGAGGCAGAACGCTTTTATGCATTCTGTGTCAATGCGTTTTATCAACTGGAGAACATAGTGAACTATTATTTTTATACGACATTTCCTGGGATTGAAGAATTAACCGACGTGGTAGAGGAATTTACAAAACAAGAGAAAAACGAGTGGTTTCAATATCATAAAAATGGAACAGAAAAGAATGTCGGCGATATACCAATCGCGCATAAGATAAATGCCTTCTGCAATATGTTATTACCAATGGATAAGTCAATAAAATGGGTTTTAGGCATATTGCGTAAAGTCAGGAACGAAGGAGTACATCGTTGTAATGCAATTAGGCAGGGAGACAATGATGAGAGTGTCTTATATAATTTCCTGAAAACAAATACGTTCAATAGTGTACGTGTTAATTTGATTAGAATTGCTAATGCAGCAGAGACATTTATTGGTAAACCATCAATGCCGTTTGGTCAGATAGAGGCAACAATTTCTTCGATGTTGCCAAGCATTTGTTATGTAAAGTATGGGAATGATACTAATCCTTTGCCGACTAAGCTATTCCCTAAAGTCAAAGGACTGAGCAATGGTGATAAAGTAAATCTTGTAATAGTCAATGATATAATCACGGATGTGATAGTATCATAGTTGTTTAGAATTGAAAACCATGTTGGTGAGGTCATAGATTGCGGAGCCAGGCGGCGATGTCGGCGAGGACCTGGGGCGAGAGGGTGGTCTCGATGTCGCGGTATTCGCTGGCTTCGCCGGTCTCGCATGGCTGCATCATGTGGTTCAGCCCGGGGTAGACGCGGATGACGTTGCTGTCGCCCTCGGGCAGCAGCTGGCGTATCCTGCCGATGTTGTCCATGGGTGGCACTTGCGTGTCTTTCTCGCCGCCGAGTACCATTGATGGCACGCAGGTCGCGGCTATGTCTGCTGCCGGGTCGTAGTCGGCAAACCAGCCGAGCCATGCGCTTGTCGCGCATATGCCTGTGGCTCGCCAGTCCTCAACGGATATGGGCGGCATGTTCAGGCGGCTGCGCTCGCGGTTGACCTGCGCCGTGACTATTGAGTCGCCGCGTAGCCCGGGTGCTCCCATGGTGACGATGAAGTCCGCTTCGCCGCGTGCGGCGAGGATGAACGCTATCGCGCCGCCCTCGCTGTGTCCGAGTATTCCGACGCGGCTGAAGCGGCGGCTGTCGCGCAGCCAGCGGACGGCTGCTGCTGCATCGTCTGCGTTGTCCGCTGTGGTTGCGTCTTTCGCATTGCCGGTTGACTTGCCGCATCCACGGTCGTCATATCGCAGCGTGGCGATGCCGGCGCGTGCGAGGCTGTCGGCTATCACGGCAAATGGGCGGTGCTCAAACAGTGTCTCGTCGCGGTCTTGCTGTCCGCTGCCGCTCACGAGTACGACCACGGCCGGTTTCCCCTCGCAACTCCCGGGGACGGGAAGCGTGAGTGTGCCGGACAATGTCGCCGGCAGATGCCCTGTGTTGGCAAACGTCACCTCCTCGGTGGAGTATGGGAACGGCGGCTTGGGTGTCTGCGGGCGGTTGGGCGTCTGACGCTCGCCGCGCACCAGCCGCAGCGGCAGTGTCATGCCGCCCTGCGTGAATTTGCCGGTCATGGCATCGCCTTCGGCACGTCCTGTATATGTCATCGCTATCGCCGGCACTGACAGGTGCAGCGAGTCTGTGCCGAATACGGAAATCTGCGCTGGTATGTCGTATGCTCCCTGGTCGGGGCTGTCCATGGCGGCGGAGTATGAGCCGTCAGCCTCGCTGATGTGGAACACGAGGGCGAGCTTCATGCTGCCTAAATCGAGCGTTCCGTTCCAGTCGCCGGCTACCTGTGCGAGCGCGGAGGAGGCAGCGGCTGTGAGTGCGAGTATGGTTGCGATGAGGGTTTTCATAATCGGTGAGTTATAGTGGGTTGTGTCGCTTGTTGCCGACAGCATCAGCGGGGTAGTAGTATATGCGGCGGCGGTCAACGCGGTTGGTCACAGTGCGTGTGGTCTTCATGTTGGTGCCGTCGGCCTCGCCGTCGGTGATTTCGGAGCTGCATTTCACGCGCCGTTCCGTCCAGTTGCCGTTGCGGTCAAACTGCGTGTATGTGTATTCTTCCTCAACGGATATGTCGCCGCTCATGTCTGTTATTTTTGAGACAATCTTGTCAGGCAGCCCGTTGTCGTTGTATGAGTATGACACGCGCTGCGTGCCCTCTTCGCTGTATTCCGTCTCGTCGGAATAGAGAGTGCCGTCGGTCCATTCCAGCAGGCGGACGAAGGTGTCGGGGTTTGACATTTCGCGGTCAGTGCCGAGAGCCTGTATCACCTGCAGGTAGCCGCCTGAGGTGCGGGACAGCTTGATGACTACCTTGTTGCCTCGAGCCGCAGCAGCCTTGTCAGTTCCCGACTGGAACTCGCCGCTGTCGCTGTATGTGAACAGCAGTTCGGAGTCGAGGTATTTTTCCCCTTTCTCAACGCTGCCGCTTGCCAGCGATGTCAGCAGCCCTCGGGTGTCGAATGTGATTGAGACGAGGCCGGCAACGGCATCCGCTGCGGGCATCGCATTCTCGTCCTTGACCTCGTAGGAGAGGAACGCTGCGCCGGAGACGTGTCCGTGCAGGTGCCACAGCCCGAGATCAGGCGAAGTGAAATTGTCTATTGAGTCTTTTTCGGCAGTGGGGAGGCTGTCGCTGTCGGCAGTCTGCCGCTTGTCCGAGCTGCATGACGCTGCAAGCAGCATAGCTGCGAGCGGCGCGGCGGCGACCAGGCCATTGCGCATCATCAGTTGTATGTGTTTTGAGTTGTGTTTCATATTATTTCAGCGTCTATAGATGTCAGCAGCGCGTGGAGCGTATTGTTTTTTTCCACGGCTTGTTTGAGCGACTCTCGCGGCGACAGCATTTTTGCACGCTCCTCCGGCTTGGCCTGCTCTACGACGAGAGTCAGCGCGTCATTTCCCAGACGCTGTCGCAGGTAGCCGATCAGTTCAGGCAGCGAGGCGGTGAGCGTCTGCTCCATGCCCGGGTGGTCTGCCATGATTTTGTACCGGCCGCCCCCGATGTTTTGCGGCGCGTGTTGGCGCATTGCGCTGAGGAGCAGGTGCTTGTCTGGATGTTCGTCCATGAACGATTTCCAGCATGCCATCAGCTCCTCCTGTGTGAAGTTATTGTTTTCCCCCGTCGGGAGATGGTTCTCGGTAGCTTGCGGTTCAGCCGCCGCGTTTGTCTCGGCGGCAGCAGCCTGTGCCGGTTGGGCAGGTTTTGGAATGGCAGCCGGTCGCGGCGCAGCGGGTGTAGCCGTAATCCTGACGGTGTGGCGCACTGCCGGGTTGTGCGTTGCGGCAGCGGCGACGGGACGCGGTTGTGGCGGCGCAGCGGGACGTGACGGGGGCGGAGTTGCTTGCTGTTGCGGTGCTGTTGCGGCAGGTGCGGGCTTTGCCGGCTGCTGTACGGCAGGTGTTGCCTGTTGTGGCGTGGCCGCTGGGGGGGCGGCTGCTTGTGCCGCCTGGTTGGGTATGCCGATGCGGCACAGGCGTATCAGGCACAGCTCGACGTGCAGCCGTTTGTCAGTCACCTGCTTGTAGCTCAAGTCGCAGTCGTTGAGCAGCTCAATGGCGCGGTAATACCAGTCGGCAGTCAGCGAGCCGGCTTGTTTCATGTATGTCGCCGCCACCTCGTCCGCCACTTCGAGCAGGGCAGTGGTCTGCGGCGTGCTTGCCACCATCAGGTCTCGTATGTGTCCGGCGAGGCCGTTTATGAAAAACTGGGAGTCGAATCCCTTGTCGCGTATCTCCTTGTACAGCACCAACGCCCGCTGCACATCGTGAGCGCGGAAGGCGTCGACGAGGTTGAAATAGTAGTCATAGTCCAGCACGTTTAGACTGTCGATGGCAGAGGCGTATGTGATGTTGCCGCGAGACGAGGCTGCCACTTGGTCGAATATCGAGAGTGCGTCGCGCATCGCGCCGTCTGCCTTGCGTGCTATCACGTTCAGAGCCGGCATCTCCGCGCTTATACCCTCGCTCTGCGCCACGTGCTGCAAGTGCGCCACCATGTCGGGTATGGTTATGCGCTTGAAATCATATATCTGGCAGCGGCTCAGGATAGTCGGTATGACCTTGTGCTTTTCCGTGGTCGCGAGTATGAAAATCACGTACTTGGGCGGCTCTTCGAGTGTTTTGAGGAAGGCGTTGAACGCCGCGTTGGAGAGCATGTGCACCTCGTCGATGATGAACACGCGGTATTTCCCCACTTGCGGCGGCACATTCACCTGGTCCGTTAGGTTGCGTATGTCCTCGACAGAGTTGTTTGAAGCCGCGTCCAGTTCGATGACATTGAACGAGTTGCCCTGCTCCATGGCACGGCAAGACTCACATTCGCCGCATGCCTCCCCCTCGGGTGTCGGGTTGAGGCAGTTTATGGTTTTTGCGAATATGCGTGCACACGATGTCTTGCCGACACCCCTCGGCCCGCAGAACAGGTATGCCTGCGCGAGCCGGTTTGAGTCGATAGCGTTTTTGAGTGTCGACGTCAGGGCTTCCTGCCCCACGACGGAGGCGAAAGACGAAGGCCTGTACTTGCGAGCCGACACTATGTATGGCGTGGATTGCTCCATGGCGTAAATGGTGGTTTGTTGCATAATCCGCCCCGCCGCGACTGCTGCTGCGGAAGCGTCCTGCAAATGTAAGACAAAATCGGCGCATACGCAAATGCCGCGTCATGTTTCTGCCGCGAAAATTCTCCCTGCTGCTGCAACAAAACCATGGCAGTTTTTCGAGTAAAACTCGAGTAAAGTTCGAGTAAAGCTGCACAAATTTCGAGTAAATGTGTGGTGCGGTAATATGCTGATTAATAGTTGTATAGTAAAGTTTGTGTCAGATTTTTCGAGTAAAACTCGAGTAAAATCTATGGTGGAGTTCAGGTGAATTTTTGTCTGATATTGTTAGTTGTCGGTCAGATACCAACTGCGGTTTTTACCTACATGAATTTTACCTTCTATTCTAAGCCCTTTCAGTAGGTTTCCTACTTTGTTTTTTTTCTGAGCATCTGACAGAATACCAGGCAGCTTAGGCATTAGGAGTTTGTTGAAGCTGTCTCGTCGAAGCGTGCCGTGTTCCTTTAAGGCTTTGAGGATTAAATCACGATACCATTGGTCGTCAAATCCGGACAAGGATGTGTATTCGGCTTCCTGATGTGTGATTCCGGCAATCTTGCGCGAGATGAATATGTTTTTGCCGCGCCCTTCGATGAGTTTTTGGCTTCGCAGCTTTTTAATCGTCTCCTTTGTCAGAGGTTTCCCTTTTTGAAGTCGATCAAACAGGAATACAGTGGATATGTCGAGAGAGGTATCTTCCATTAATCTTTCAGAATATTCTCGATTAATGACCTGTCCTGGGATTTCTAAAACGACATGAGAGTCTGAGGTCATGTCATAGTCTGGCATTGGCAGGTATCGATCTCGTTGATGTTGGTACATATCGTGAATGCCAAACCCTTGGCTGTCAACCATCTTCAGGTTCACCATTGCATTTGCTAAAAACTGGTTACGGTATCGGCTGGGGGTCTTTTTGCCCTCAACGTAGTCTTCATAAACTCCGTCGTAGAAAGACCCAGCGTTGGTAAACACAAGCCTGTCTGCATATTCAGTTACTATAATCCGCTCATTCATTTCGTAATCCTGATGCATTATGCAGTTGTGAAGGGCTTCGAGAATGCTTCTGCTGTCGTATTTCCAAATTTCAGCTGGCAGCAGAGCGTTGTTTGGGAAAATCTTGAACTGATAGTTCCTGATGGCTTTTCTGACGTTAATGGCTGATAGAAGAAAAGGCGGTTGAAAGATTGTTGCGGCTCTTTCTTCTTCAGTCTGGAGTTTCCAGATTATTTGGGATATATGATTAAGATAATGTACAGACTCTTCTTTGCCCAGCAGGAGCAAGGCTGTGCGAGTAATCTTACCGTTGATAGTGACCTTGGCGTGGTCGAGAAACTCAGGCACGCTCCATTTTCCCTGGCCTCGGTTGCTTTATGAGGAAAACGCTGGCAGTAGCCTTCGAGGGCTTGAGCGACGGCTTCGGGGGCAAGATCCTCAATAGTTGCGTCTTCTACAATTTCAGCACTCCAGTCTTTGTGCGAATTGTAAATTTGGCGCATCCATGCCGGGTAATTTTTGAGGTCGGTTTTGCAGCTGTCAACTCGAATATATGCCTTGCCCATAAAGTATGTGGGTTCTTCTTTTGCTGCTGGAATCTTGAACATTACAACTTTATTCCCATTCGAAGTCATGAATGGCACGATCTCGAAGTTAATTCGTGGCGCGATGTACTGGCGCAGCCCAATTTCAAGATATTGGTTGGGTATTTTGTTCGATTTGTCGAGTTTGAACGATACTTTACGATCCGAAGGGTTGAATGTTGTTCCTACAACTTCAAGAGAGGCGTCATCTACACCGAAAAACAAGTAACCGAAATCCTCATTGTCCAATGTGGCTCCATTTGATAATGCAGAGATGTATTCGCCGAGTGTGTTGGCATCTTGGTAGTTGCTTTTGAACTCTATATGCCGTGTTTCTCGGTTGTAGGTCGCAATTAACTTGTTAAGAAGGTTCGTATACTCCTTTTCAGTCATATTTGGGTGGGTTTGAATCTTGAATCCTAACGCCTGTGTATCCTGCTGCGGAAGCGTCCTGCAAATGTAAGACAAAATCGGCGCATACGCAAATGCCGCGTCATGTTTATGCCGCGAAAATTCTCACTGCTGCTGCAACAAAACCGCATTGGTCTCGTTAAATAGAAAAATCACCGGATTATGGCTAAAAGCAACCTATATACGCGCGGCGGAGACGCCGGCACGACATCGCTTGTGGGCGGTGCGAGAATAGCGAAAAACAGTGTGCGCCTCGAAGCATACGGCACAGTCGATGAGTTCGGCTCGTTTCTCGGCGCAATCCTTTCAGACCCCGGATGCCCCGAGGAGAACCGCAAGCAACTGCTGTCGGTGCAGAACATGCTCTTCAATTTCGGCGGCTACCTCGCCACCCCTGTCGAGCCTGGCACAGAGCCCAAGACATGGGGGCTGACACAGGATCATGTGGATGCGATAGAGAAGTGGGTGGATGCCCTCGATGAAGCCACGCCTAAGGTGCGTGCATTCGTCCTGCCCGGAGGCACGCCTCTTTCCGCCAAGGCGCACATAGCCCGCAGCGTTTGCCGCCGCACAGAACGCCGTCTGCTCGACCTCGCGCAACAGGAATACGTAGACCCGACGCTGCTGCGCTACATCAACCGCATGAGCGACTACCTCTTCATACTCGCCCGCTATTTCAACCACATCGCCGGCGTGGAGGAGATAAAGTGGAGCAAGGACTGAAAGCGCATATTGCATATATTGTAGCCTTTTATTATCTTTGCACCCCGAAATAAAAACCGATAACCAAACAAGACATTCATATATGTACTGGACACTTGAACTCGCGTCAAAACTTGACGACGCGCCATGGCCCGCGACACGCGAGGAACTGATAGACTACGCTATGCGCAGCGGCGCCCCGATGGAAGTGATAGAAAACTTGCAGGAAATCGAGGACGAGGGCGATACATACGAAAGCATCGAGGACATCTGGCCGGACTATCCGACCGGCGACGATTTCTTCTTCAACGAGGAGGAATACTGATAGCTTTCAGCAAAGGAATATCAGCCAATGCAGCTGATGACAAAGTGACAGGGGCAATTTCAGTTGCCCCTGTCACTTTTTTCTGGCAGTATGCTTCCTCCGCTTCAGCCTGAAAAAAGCCAGTATGATGTTTGGAGTGTTCACGGATATGTTGTATCTTTGCTACTGCAACGAGGCACATGTTTTTACAGGCATTTGTCAGCAAACGATATGTATTATGGCAGAAGCAATGACCCAGGCAGTGTTGTCAAATCAAGGAGATATGACATCGTTCAGATATGGAGACTGCAATATCCGTTTCCGAGCGCCGTCGATACTCAAGCGGTATGTGGAGGTGAAGGAATGGGACAACGGCTATATAGTGGTCATGGCAGACTATGAAGGCATGGGCATCACGGAAGAGTACATCGACCTTGTGCCTATCCTCGAAAACCTCTACATCGACCCGGCAACATTCCTGAAGGACATCAAAACAGTAAAGATAGGAGACTATGAAACCTGAAGACATAACAAGGGTATGTGAAGCGGCGGACATGATAGTTTGCGGCTATGCAAAATGCGTTGACAATAAGTGATGATGTCGGCAGGGCGGTGTGTGTGAAAAAATGGGGGCGGAAAGGCGGCGGATGAAATTTTTTGGCTAATTTTGCGTGTCATATTGTGTCCGTGTCTCCCCGACACACTGATGCGGCGGCGCAGGACACGCGATTTTAGGACTGTATGATTACCAGGAAATATAATCTGATCAACAACTTGTGCGGCTGGGGCGTGTTCCTGATAGCCCTCTGCACATACTGGCTCACCCTCGAGCCTACCGCTTCCTACTGGGACTGCGGCGAGTTCATAATCCAGGCAGACAAGCTGGAAATCGGCCACCCGCCGGGCAACCCGATCTTCATGCTCACGGCGCGTTTCTTCGCCAATTTCGCCTCGTCGCAGGAGACTGTCTCTGTGATGGTCAACGCGATGAGCGGCCTGCTGAGCGCATTGACCATATTGCTGCTCTTCTGGACTGTCACGCACCTGGTGCGTAGGCTCGTGGTGCGCGACGGGCAGACCGCAGAGCCGTCGCTGCAGCAGTATCTGATAATAATGGGCAGCGGCATCGTCGGCGCGTTGGCTTACACGTGGAGCGACACGTTCTGGTTCTCCGCCGTCGAGGGCGAGGTGTATGCCTTCTCCTCATTCTGTACCGCGTTGGTATTCTGGCTGATACTGAAATGGGAGAACCGGGCGGACGACCCCGGGGCAGACCGTTATCTCGTGCTTATAGCCTACATCATCGGCATCAGCGTCGCCGTGCACCTGCTCAACCTGCTGTGCATACCGGCGATAGTGCTGGTCTACGCATACCGGCGTTTCAAGAAAATGGACGTGGCGAAATCGCTGCTTGCGCTGGTCATCTCGTTTGCGATCATCTTCTTCGTGCTGTACGGCCTCGTGCCGGGCTTCATCAAGGTGGCGCAGCAGTTTGAGCTGACTTGCGTCAACGGCTTCGGCATGTCGTTCAACAGCGGCACGCTCATCTACGGCATTGTCACGGTGGCAATGTTTGTTGCTACGCTTGCGGCGTTCTACCGCCAGTCAGCCCCTCTGGCGATGCGCTTGCTGTTCTTGGTGTCCGTGACGCTCTCGGGCATGCTCTTCATTGGCTCTGGCGTGTGGATAGGCATCTTGCTGACCGTCGGCCTCGGCGTGTTGCTGTTCGTATTCTGGGACGGCAAGAAGCGGGCTCTGCCGGTTAGCGAGCTCAACCTGGTGATGTGGAGCATCGCTGTGATATTCGTCGGCTACAGCAGCTACGCGCTTATACTGATACGCTCTACCGCTGACACGCCGATGAACCAGAACGCACCGGATAATGTGTTTGACCTCGCTTCGTACCTCAACCGCGAGCAGTACGGCGAGACACCGCTGTTATATGGCCCGACAATCAATTCGGGTCAGATGAAGGAACTCGTTGGCGAGGCTGTTGATACGCTCGGCCAGGACGAACAGGGCAACGTGTACACCCTCAGTACGCCTTATTATGACCCCATAGTGGGCAAGGGCGCGGCTCAGTATGCCAAGGGAGTGCGCGGTGCGCAGCCTGACGACTCTGACGGTTTGCTAACGGAGGAGGACAAAGCGTCTAATGAAAAGCTCTCCAAGGCATACGAAGACTATTACGTCAAGAAAGGGTACAAGGCTGACTACAAAATGAACCCCGAACTCGACATGCTCTTCCCTCGCATCCACAGTGTGATGCACAAGAGCCTGTACGGCGAATGGGTCAATATGGACACTATGCCGGACAACATGAAGGAAATCCACGCCATTGACAAGGAGACCGGCGAGGAGGTGCTCGAACTCGACACGCGCCAGCAGCCGTTTGTCAACGACATGGGCATACCGACATACCCTGTCAAAACTGCATACCGCCCGACATACGAACAGAACTTCTCTTACTTCTTCAACTACCAGCTTAACCACATGTATATGCGCTATTTCATGTGGAACTTCGCCGGCCGTCAGAACGATTTGCTCAACCAGCACGGCGAGCTTGACCTGGGCAACTGGATTTCAGGCATACCGTTCATTGACAACCCTCGTCTGGGCGACCAGTCGTACCTGCCGGACGATTTGGGCAAGAACAACAAGGGACACAATGTCTACTATATGCTCCCGCTGCTGCTGGGCATCATCGGCCTGCTGTGGCAGGCGTTTGCCGGCAAGCGGGGCATCGAGCAGTTCTGGGTGGTCTTCTTCCTGTTCTTCATGACGGGCATCGCCATTGTCCTCTACCTGAACCAGCCGCCGGGTCAGCCGCGTGAGCGCGACTACGCCTTTGCAGGCTCGTTCTACGCCTTTGCCATCTGGATAGGCATGGGTGTCGCCGGACTGTGGCGCATACTCGTGTGGGTTCGCAAGAATGCCGACAAGAAGAGTGCGGCTAACAAACCGCAGCACGCAGCACGCGGCGAAGAGCCGGAACAGCTGCCCTCGCTGGTAGACGAGCCTAAGGGCGACTGGAAGAAATCTGCCGTTTGCGCTGCTTTGGCGTGCGTGCTGGGCATCTGCATACCCTTGCAGATGGTGAGCCAGACGTGGGACGACCATGACCGCTCCGGCCGTTACGCTGCCCGAGACTTTGGCGCGAACTACCTCGAGAGCCTCGAGCCCAACGCGATAATATTCTGCAACGGCGACAACGACACGTTCCCCCTGTGGTATGCCCAGGAGGTAGAGGGCGTGCGCCCGGATGTCAAGATAATCAACCTGTCGTACCTCAATTCCGAATGGTATGCCGACCAGCAGCGTATGCAGTCTTATACCGCGCCGCCGGTGAAATACACAGCCCGCCCGCAGGACTATGCATACGGCCGAATGGATGCTACATTCGCATTGGGTGACGGAGAGCCTATGCCGGTGCTCGACGCGCTGCGGCGTGCGTATGCCGGAGAAGGGCGCGAAAAGTACGGCTACCCCCTCATTAACGCCAGATACCTGTACATTCCTGTTGACAAGGAAGCGGTCATCAAGCGAGGCCTCGTCGCTCCGCAGGACACCGCTGCCATTCAGGACGCTATCCTTATCGACTTGGCAAATGCACAGAATGTCAAGTCCAAGGGGTATGCGTCATTGGGAGAGATGCTTATGCTCGACATCATCGCCACCAATGCCGCCAACGGCTGGGAACGCCCCATTTACTGGGCATGCACCGTCGGTCCGGAATATCACCTGAACATGACACCGTATCTCCGCTCCACCGGCATGGCTCACCAGCTTGTGCCGACCATACAGGAGGATATGGCGCCGCGAGCTGACCGCGCATACGACGTGGTGACGAAAAAATACCGCTGGGGCGGTGCGGACGCAGACCCGGCGACCTCGCGCATACCGTACTTTGACGAGACTGCAGGGCGTATGCTCACCACCATGCGCGGCTCAATGCTGGACTTGGCGCAGGAACTCATCTACCAGGGCGACGTGAAGCGCAAGGATAACGACACCGCCAGTGCAGCTGCCGAATACAAGAAGGCTCTCGGAGTGATGCAGCTTATGGACAGCCGTCTGCGCGACACCACCATGCCTTTCGGCCTGAGCAACTCAATAACCCGCGCACAGCTGTATTGCGAACTGGGCGTGAGCGACCGCCTGAATAACAAGTCGCTGACACAGAAGGGACTGGAACAGCTCAAAGGCATTATGACCAATTACTCGCAGTATGTCAAGTACAACCAGTATGTGTCGTCAATGTTCATAAACCCCTCGCTTTCGCTCGAGTCATCGCTGATACCGTACCAGTACTATCACCTCATTGAGTTGTATGATAAATACAGCGGCGGCAAGAGCATCGAGGCATACGTCAAGTCGCTCGGCATAGACGTAGAGGCTATGCGCAAGAACTATGAGAAGTATCTCAACCGGGACAGCGCGTCTGTCGGCGGCAGCGACATTGACTTGGTTGCTGAATTGCTCAAATATGCTGAAGTGGTCAACGTGATGGCATCGTATTCGCCCTCGGAGTATGCCGATGCCACGGCCGAGGAGAAGAGCATAGACTCCATGTTCTACGACCTGGTGGACTATCTGCGCGCTTCGGGCGAGGACATGAAGCGCGTTGAGGAAAACGAGCAGTTCAAGCGCGTAGACATGAACCGGTCCAAGCGTCTCAGCGACGAGTACCGGCGCAACCACCCGGACATGACGGAGAATGCCGAGAAGAAATAATCGATGCTGATAGAACGTCCGCCACTGCTTTTCCGCCTTTGTTTCCCGGAAGCGGCATTCCGCATTCACGGGAAGCGGCGGCGGGTGTTCCTCACATTTGACGACGGACCGATACCCGAAGTCACGCCGTGGGTACTCGATACGCTCGACCGTTACGGCATCAAGGCGACGTTTTTCATGGTGGGCGACAATGTGCGCAAGCACCCGGAGGTATACCGCATGGTGTGCGAGCGCGGCCATGCTGTGGGCAACCACACGATGCACCACTTGCAAGGCTCTTCGACTACCACGCGCCGTTACATTGCCGACGTGATGCAGGCAAACGCCCTGATCGGGGCGCACATCTTCCGTCCGCCGCACGGCTGGCTGCGGTGGGCGCAGGTGGCGGCTCTAAAGAATCGCTTCAACCTGATAATGTATGACCTGGTGACGCGCGACTACAGCAAGCGGCTCACGCCTCGGCAGGTGGTTGCCAATGTGAAACGGTATGCCCGTCCAGGGTCTATTATCGTCTTCCACGACTCGCTGAAAAGCTGGCCACGGCTGCAAGAGGCGTTGCCAGAAAGCATAGAATGGCTCAAAGAACAAGGATATGAGTTTGACATCATCAAATGACACGCCGTGCCGCCGTGTGCTTGTAGTGGGCGCGGGAGGCTTCGTCGGCGGCTTTGCCGTCGACGAGGGACTGAAGCGCGGCTACGAAGTGTGGGCTGGCGTGCGCGAGACCACCTCGCGTGAATACCTCACTGACGAGCGCATAAAGTTTGTCACCCTCTCCTGCGACGACATCGAAACGCTGTCGCGTCAGCTCGAGACGGCATTGCCCCCGGGCGAGAGGTGGGACTACATCATCTACAACCTTGGCGCGACTAAGTGTGTCAACTTCGCTGACTTCAACAAGATAAACTACGAGTACCTGCGCAACTTCACGACTGCGCTGGGGCAGGTCGGCATCATGCCTGACAAGATGCTGTACATGAGCAGCCTGTCCGTCATGGGGCCGCGCAACGAGAAGAACTACGTGCCGTTTACGCCCGAGCAGATACCCGTGCCTGACACACGCTACGGCACCTCGAAGCTGAAGGCCGAGATGTGGCTCGCAGAGAGCGGCATACCCTCAATCAGATTCCGCGCAACGGGCATCTACGGCCCGCGTGACCGCGACTATTTCCTGATGTTCAAGTCGGTCAAAAGCGGCTTCGACTTCTCGGTGGGCTACCGCCGGCAGATGCTGTCATTCATTTACGTCACCGACCTGACGGCGGCGATGTACGAGGCCCTCGAGAAAGCCCCGGCCGGCAACACCTACATCATCGCCGAGGAGCGCAGCTATTCGCAGAAAGAGTTCCGCCGCCTGTCGGCCGAGGCTCTCGGCAAGCGGTTCGTGATGCCTGTCAGGCTGCCGCTGTGGACAGTGAAAGCCGTCTCCGCGATAGCCGAGAAATGGGGAGTGGCGCGAATGAAGGCCTCCACGCTCAACCGTGACAAATACCGCATCATGCGCCAGCGCAACTGGCAGGCCGACATCAGCAAGGCACGCCGAGACTTCGGCTTTGCGCCGCGTGTGCCGCTTGCCGAGGGCATAGCCCGCGCCGTGGCGTGGTACCGCGACAACGGGTGGCTGTAACTGCGTATCGACATAAGGACACGAATGAAAACCGCCGCTGCAAATATTCAGGACACGACCCTCGACAGCTCGTATGCTGCCGATACAGCCGTTGACACCATCCCCGTCGGCGAGGAACTGATGCCCGTGGTGATGCAGCGTCAGCCTGAAGGTCTCGACGCACCCCTGCGGGCTGACGGGCAGACAGCCGGCTCATGGCTGCTGTTTGCCGTACTGATGGTGGTGGGAGTGGTGTTCGCCCGCTACAAGAGCAATGTCCGGTACATCAAGATGATGTTTCATGACCTGACCAACACTCGCGCACGCGGCAACGCCTTTGACGACACCGCCAAGGAGACATCGTTCATGTTCATGCTCAATGTGCTGTGTGCTGTCACCATGGGGCTGGTGCTGTTTGTCGCTATCACGTCGTTCAACGGCATAGCTGTCACTGCCGCGACATTCGCCGCCAACGCCTGGATATGCATTGCCGCTGTGGCAGCCTACTGCCTTGCCATGCCTGTGGTATACTGGATAGTGGCAACAGTGTTTTCAGACACCGTCCATGCGCGTATATGGGTGCGCGGCTTTCTCGCTTCGCAGGCATTGCTTGGTCTCATAATGCTGCTGCCGGCACTCGTGTCCCTGTTCTATCCTAATGCTGCCAGGGGGCTGTCGATAACCGCTGTTGCACTGCTTGTGGTCATAAAATTGATATTCATATCCAAGTCGTATCGCATTTTTTTCGCCCGGTTTTCGTCTTGGGTGCATTTTTTGTACTACCTTTGCACTCTGGAAATATTACCATTGGTATTGACCTATTCTGCAGCGTTGACCCTCGCCGCTTGACAGCCATGACGGCTCGTCGGCGCAATCAGGGCTATGCCGTTTAATTTGATATGATGAAGATAAAGAAAGTACTGGTTTCACAGCCTAAGCCGACATCCGAAAAGTCGCCTTATTACGATATCGCCCAGCGATACGGACTCGAGTTGGTTTTCCGACCCTTCATTAAGGTTGAAGGCCTGTCGTCCAAGGAATTCCGGCAGTCAAAAATCAACCTTGCCGATTTCACGGCAGTCATCTTCACTGCCCGTCACGCCGTTGACAACTTCTTCCGCCTTTGTGAAGAAACTCGCGTGAAAATTCCCGACACGATGAAGTATTTCTGCACAACGGAGGCTATTGCGCTTTACCTGCAGAAATACATCGTCTACCGCAAACGCAAGATTTTCTTCGGCGCATCCGGCAAACTCGACGATACCCAGCTCAAGGCCGCCATTACCAAGCATCACAAGGAGAACTTCCTGTTCCCAATCTCTGATGTACACAATGACGACAACGCTCTCGACGGCGTGAAAATCAATTTCACCAAGGCTGTCATGTACCGCACTGTCAGCAATGATTTCGCTCCCGATGAGCCGTTTGACTATGACGCGCTGATATTCTTTTCGCCTGCCGGCATCGACTCGCTGATGAAGAATTTCCCGGACTTCAAGGAGAGCTACAAGAATGTGGTGATAGGGTGTTTCGGCGCAGCTACCAACAAGGCTGCCGAGGATGCCGGCCTGACGGTGGAAATCAAGGCTCCGACGCCCGAAAACCCGTCTATGACAGGCGCTTTCGAGGCGTTCCTCAAGAAGCAGAAATGATACTGCGGCGATGGTTGTGCCGATACACAGGCACGGCCTTCGCCGGCAAAAACTGTCTGTGATGTCCCGCTCATGGTTGCGATGCCTGTTTGCCCCGCGTGCCGCTGCACGCGAGATAGCCGGCATGGCTCGGCAAATCGGCGAGATGGGGGAGGTGATAGGCAAGCGTGACAGCGAGTTGCAGTCAATGCAGTGTACGGTGATGACACAGCGCGAGACTGCTCTCATACAGGCGCGGCAGCTGCGTACCCTCCACGAGACCATAGCGGAAATGGAGCGTCAGGCCGCTGACCTGAACGGCCGGCTCGAAAACGAAAGCATAGACCGCGAGCGCGTCGAGGAGATGCAGGCGGAAATCGCGCAGTTCGGCGCGGAACGGCAGCAGTATGAACGCCGCATCAACGCGCTGAAAAAGGAACTCGCTGATGCTCGCAAGGCTCTCAAGCGGTTGGCCGTTCCTGACTTTGAGGACACCCCCGCGCCTATCGACATGGGTGAGGATGCACAATCACCCACTCCAGCACGTAACCCTGAAGCAAAGACGGCAAAGCAAGATACCGCAGCAGCCGCAACCGATGACGAGGACTGGCTGCTGCAACTTCCCGATGACATTTGACTCTCGTGGCTATGGAGATTCACCCACCGATATTCATAATTGGCTATATGGCGTGCGGCAAGACCACGCTCGGACGAGCCCTTGCCCGCCGGCTCGGCAGGGAGTTCATCGATTTGGACTTCTATATCGAGCAGCGTTTCCGCCGCTCGATTTCGCAGATTTTCGCCACGGACGGCGAGGAGGCTTTCCGCAGTGCCGAACATGCGATGCTTGCAGAAGTGGGTGAGATGCAGGACGTGGTGATAGCTTGCGGTGGAGGCACGCCATGTTTCCACCGCAACATGGACTTCATGCTATCGCGAGGCACGGTCATTTATCTTGACACCTCGGTCGAGAGAATAGTGGAGCGGCTTATGCGCAACCGCTCGCGCCGTCCGCTAATGGCGGACAAAGCCCCCTCGCAGCTGCATGACGAAGTGGCAGCGGGCATAGCCCG
>URTA01000021.1 GCA_900550645.1 uncultured Porphyromonadaceae bacterium | reverse complement strand
ACACACTGCATATCGTCGGCAGCGTCAGATGTGTATAAGAGACAGCTATAAATCGGGTTGTTCGTTTTTGGGTCAAATACACGTACGCCGTCGTTAAGGCCGTCCTCCAGTTCCTTTTGCGCGTCGGTCAGAGCCTTGGCGTAGTCGTCGAAGCCCTGTGTGAGCGCATTGAGGCGTTGCCGCTCTACGGCTTCCTCCTTGATGAGCTGTATCGCCTGTTCGCGCCGCTGGTTTATTGCGTCGAGCCCGTCCTTTTCAGTCAGCTGCTTTAGCCCGTAGTCCTCGAGGATGCCGTTCAGCTCCTCCATGGCTTTTTTGTAGGAGGACGACCCTGCGGTAAGGCCTCGCATCATTGATGTGAGCGTCTCCACCTTGACGATTGCGGAAGCCGCCTTTTCGCCGTATTTCTGCGTCATCTCGGCGGCTTTGCCAGTGTTGTCGGAGAACAGGGCGAAAGCAGATGCGGCAGCGGCGACAACGCCCAGGACCAGCCCTATGGGGTTCGCCTTTGTCGCGAGGTTGAGCAGCAGCATCGCGTCCTTTGCGGAGGTCACGCTCTTTGCCAGCGACAGGAACGCCTTCACCTCGCCCCATATCGCCGCAATCTTGTTAATCGCCGCGACTGTGATTACTGCTGCTTTATACGCTCCGTATGCGCTGATAACCACGAGGAGAGCCTTGCCGATGCTCTCCCAGTTTTCCACAATCTTGGACGTAACGTCGAGGACGCTTGTGATGACCCCCTCGGACTTCTTTCCGAGTTCGTTGAACATCTGTTCGATGCTGTCCTCGATGTTTGAGATCTGTCCGGTTATTGTCTGGCTCTGCGCCTCCATGAGGCCGCCGAACTTGCCTCCCTCGTCGGTCAGCGACTCGATGGCCTTCTTAACTTCGGGGAAGCCCACCTTGCCTTCCTCCACGAGTTTCTTGACCTCCTCCTTAGCCACTCCGAACTGCTTGGCGAGTTCGTCCGTGAGGGGGATGCCCCTGCCGAGGAACTGGTTGAGGTCTTGCGTGTACATGCGCCCCTGCACCATTGTCGTGCCGTAGAGGTACGCGAGGTCGTTTAGCGGTATTGAAAGCCCTGCGGCGATGTCGCCCAGGCGTATGAGCGTCTCGTTGACCTCGTCGGCAGCCACGCCGTATGCGAGCAGCTGCTTCGCTCCCTGCGCCACGTCGGTCATGCCGAAAGGCGTTGTCGCGGCGGTGTTGATGAGCTGCGACATGAGCGCGTCAGCCTGTTCAGACGAGCCGAGCATCGTCTTGAACGCCATCTCCAGCTGCTGGAACTCGCCCCTGACGTTGGCGACCTGCCGGGCGAAATCCTGCAGTTTCGACACGGCGAATATGCCTGTCGCCGCCGCTGCGATTTTCTTCATCGCCGCGTCGATGCTCGCGCCCTCCTTTGCGGCGCTGTCGCCGATGCCGTGGAGGATGTTGCTTGCCTCGGTTGCGCCGCGCCGCAGCTCGTCGTTGTCTATCGCCGTGGCGATGTATATCTTGCCGTTGTCGCTTTCCATGTCTTTGCCTTATTCCGATGATTTGATGAATGCCCGCACCTTGTCGGCGTTTCCCGGGTCTGACGCGTCTATGTCTTCGCCGTCCCGCTCCCTGTCCTTCTTGCTGCGGTACGTTGGCAGCGACGCGCCGTATAGTATGAGGTTGCCGTATGACATCTCGTGCAGGACGTATTCAATGGGGAGGTTGAACGCCTTAGCCGTCCCTGCGACTACTGCCCAGATGCTGTCTGTCCTGTCACCACTTTCGTCGGGCGCGTCATGTTTATCTCGGTCAGGAAAGTGGTAAGCCCGAAAAAATCGGAGACCTGCATCTTCATGAGGAGCTGTACCGTGAGGCTGTGCAGGTCACGCGGCGACAGTTCCTCGAGGAGTTCGCGGCTGAGCCTCTCGCGAGCCGTCACGGTCTTGGCCTTCCGCTTGCGTCTGCCGAAGAGCCGCCGCTTGCCCTTCGCTTGCGGCATCTCCACGGGGTCGTCTGCATGCTTTGCGCCGAGTATGAGAGTGGCGAGGATGTCGCCGAGGGGCTGGCAGTCCTTTGCCACGGCGAGGCTCTCCTCGAGAACCCTGCCGCTGTCGAGGTGCAGGTGCGGAAGCCGCGACACTGCCGCCGAGACGAGTATCATAGTCGCCACGGTCGGCGGGGCGGCTGTGTACTCCCTGCCAGCAACCGTCACCTTTACCGGCTGCTGGAGGATGGTCTCGGCGACTTTCTCCTCTATGGTCTTTGCGCTGCTGTCGTTGTTGTCCATTTGCTGTGGTGTTGCTGTTTGTTGGGGGCGAGAGCGGGATTTGAACCCGCGCCTCCGCGCCTTGCGGCACGGCGAACAGCCGCCGTTCTCCCTCGCCTGTCTCTATGGAAGTCAGGATGTGCCTTAGCCCTGTGCGTCAGCCGCCCGGGCTTGTGGTCTTGGTGTACTCCTTGAGCATCGTGCCTGTCTTGGGCTTCAGAACCTTGGCGACATAGTGGTCTATGATGCCGTCTGCGGTGGAGTAGCTCGTCTGAACGCTCACCGAGGAGCGGTCAATCTGTATTCCCGGGCAGGAGTCGTCCTCGCCGAGGAGGCGGAAGGCGTGTTCGCCGGCGATTATGCCGTCGGTGTCCGTCCAGGGGCGGGTGCCGCCTTTCTTGCGGAACAGGTCGAACTCGAGCTGTGCCTTGTTCTTGGCGACGCGGGAGTCCACGACCTCTCCGCCCTCCTCGAGGGCTTCGGTCTCCGTCCCTGCCGTGGAAGTCAGCTTGGTCGTGCCGTCCTTGGGCGTGTCTATGGCAGTCCAGTTCGCGTCCGCTGCTGGTGCGCCGTCGGTGACTGGTGTTGTTTGAATGGAGCATTTGCCCCAGCTTAGTGTTGACATGATGATGTGTGTTTGAGGGTTAATAATCGGTTTTGCCGGGGGCTTGTCAGTCCCCGAAATATCGGAAGCCGAGGCGCACCACGACGAAGTGCTGCGAGATTTCCGGGGCTTCCTCTGTGCAGATGGTCTGTCGCAGCCGGAACAGGTAGGGGGACTTCGCCGCCGTCAGGCTCTCGACCCACTGCTGGGCGAGTGTCTCGAGCCGCTCTGTTCGCTGTCCGTCCTCCACGAAGACGCCGTTTCCGTAGGGGTCGATGTCGGGGACGTAGATGTTCACCGTCACCACGCCTGTCTCTATCTGGTCGGGGATGCCTGTGGTGAACGTCACGATGATGTCCTCCTTCCGGCTGTCGCGGGGTCGGTATCCGTTTCGGTAAACGCCTCCCGAGACCTCCTCCGCCAGCTTCGAGCCTGTCAGCATCCTGCGGATGTCGCCCTGTATCTGCTTCGCTGTCCTTGCCATGCGGTCACTCCTTTCCTGAAAGCTGCCTCATCATCTGCGGCACGAGCTTCTCGGCGAGCAGCTCCGCCGAGTCGAGCACGTCGTACCCCTTTGCGGAGACGTATGCGGCGTAGTTCATGCCGGCGACGACAATCAGCGCGATGCCGTGGGGGAACTTCGCCGCCAGCTGCTCGGCGTAAGCCTTCCCCTCCGCCGCGCCCTCGTCGCCGCCCTTGGCGGACTTGAAGCCGCCTTGCGTGACAACGTTTCCGGCGCGGACGATTACATAGCCTATCGATGAGCGCAGGTTTGCCGTCCAGTCGATGTAGTGCGGCTGGTGCGGCGGGATTTCCTTGTGCGAGCGGTTGAGAAACTGTGGCGAGGGCAGGTTTTGCGCCGCTTCCACGCACCGTTTGCCGGCTTCTTCCAAGGCATCGAATAATGCCCTCTCGTACCTTTCCACCTGCTTCTCGATGTAGGCTGTAATCCGTCCCTGCGGAGTCGTCTGCCTCATGCCCATGATGATGCCCTTTCAGATTAGGATTTTGATTTCACATACCGCTTCCATGGCTTGCGGCGGCGCGATGAGCGAGAACTCGCCGAGGCTCGTGCCGTCACTTGCCGTTAGCCGCAGCTGCTCGCTGTCAGGCAGCGGCTGCTCCTCGACAAGCACCGTGTACGATGCCGCCGTGAAGTGTTCGCCGTTGACCCTTCCGAGGTTGTTGCGGTTGTTCGGCAGGTACTGGCAGGGTATCGGCTCGCTCCACGCGATGCCCGAAGCAGGGGAGGGGTAGCCAGTTTCCGGGTCTGTCTCACCTGCCGTCTTTGCCTTGAACTCGATGAAGCCGTTGGGGATAATCATAGCCGGTCACCTTTGTAGCCGAACGTTGCGGTCGCTGCCGTCTGTTCAGGGTCGAGTTCGTCATACGTCGTCCGAGCCTCGCGGCGCATGCCGGATCGCTGGTCGTTGCTGAGCATGTATGACTGCCCGCCTTGCAAGATGTTCGGGGCGAGAGACAGCCAGAGCAGCAGGTCGGCGCGGACAAGGCGGTACTCCCTGCCCAGCAGCCCCTCCTGCGAGGCTTCAGCCGTGAGCGTCAGGCCGCGCCGGTCAGCCGCCTCGGCAATCGTGCGCAGCGGTATGGGGTAGGCGTTTATCCCTTTCAGACATTCGAGGTATGTTGCCATGGTCGCTTTCGTTACGGTTTTACCATTCGGTCTTGTCGGTGCGGACGTAGAGGTTGCGGTATGCCGTGTCGAACACCGGCATAGCGTCAGCCTCGCCGATAGTCACCTCGCTCATCGGCTCTATCGTGCCGTACTTCTTGACGACGGTGTGCGCACGTTCGGCGCGGAGTATCACGCCCGAGTTGTTGCCGTCGTTGAGGATGTCGTACTGCGTCGAGCCGAGCCGCTCGGTCTCGGAGAGTACGAGCCGGTGGTCTGCAAACGGGTTTGCCGAGGTGTGCGTGCCGTCCTGCGCCTCGCGGGTGATGCTCTGGTCGATTACGCGCAGCTGCAGACCGTTGAGCCATGCCTGGCGCGACAGAGCCTGGTTCACCTGCTCCAGCGAGGGTGTCTGCGCCATGTTCGTCGCGTTGGCGAGGTACGATGCGCACGCCTTAATCATCTGCTCGGTGGTGCAGATGCGGTACAGCTCGTTCTGGCTGATGAAGGCGAACTTGGGGTTGATGCCCATGCCCTTTGCCGTCTCTACGATTTTCACGAGGTCGCCTATCACGTCCGCGCCCGAGATGTTGCCCCAGTCGGTGGCTGCCGTCACCTTGTTCGCGTCGTCCACCTGGTAGTCGAGGTCGTATTCGTTTGCAAATGTCGCGTTGGTCTTGGTGGTGAAGGCGAGCTTGCCGGCGTTGGAGGCGAGCATCCACGCGATGTACTCGAGTTCGGACTGCACGGCGTTAAAACAGAAATCCACGTCGTCGCCCCAGAACTGCACCAGCTTGGTCGCATCAGCGTCTTGCGAGAGGGCGAGTTCTGTCTGGTAGTCCTTCATCTGCGAGCGTGTCATCTCACGCGACACGGAGATGAAGGGGATGTTTCCCTGCGCGGTCTCGAACATCGGGCGAGCCTTGCGGACTATCGTGCCGTTGTCGGTGTGCAGGTCGGCGGCGACGTTCTTCTTGGCGAGCTGGTTGGTCAGCGTGCGCCAGTTGAAGCCGGTCACTTTCTTCACCGGGAAATATGTCCCGAACATGAACGGCTTCGTGTCGATGGTGTTCAGGCGAGCCTGCACCATCTGCTGCGAAAGGCCGTGTATGAGAGAGTTTACTACTGTTGCCATTGCTTTGCGGTGTTAGATGTTGACGATGCATTTGAGAGCCGAGGCGATGAAGTCAGGCAGGGCGTTGCCCTTGGTCACTCCTATCACCCAAGCGTCGGTGTCGAGGTTGCTGCCGGCGACGACCGGCTTGCCAGTTCCGTTGACCGACTGCGGCAGGTACTTGATTTCGGACTTGCTTCCGGTAGCTCCTGTCGCTTCCGCCTTGGCTTCGGTCAGGAAGCCGCCTACGGCTATTGCGCCGAGGGTCGTGCCGACGGTTATGGTGTCGCTGTCCTTGGCGGAGGTGTCAATCTTGGTAATGGCGTATGCCTTGTCGTCGGTCTTTGCCATGACGTAATCGCCTACCTTGAAGTTGTGCATCTTCGCCACCTTGATAGCGGTGTCGGATGCGCCGACCTCGGCGGTCACCCGCGCCACCTTGACGAGGTGGCAGATGCCGCTGGCATCTGCTGCGCTCAGCACCGCGCCTTCGGGCAGGAAGTCGCCGCCCAGCTCGGATGTGGCTACGGACACGCCTCCGCGCACGTCAGCCACCTTGTGCAGGAACACTCGCGGCGTGGCGGTGTCTTTCCTGCGTCTTACTGTCATTGTCATTGCTTTCTCACTGTTTTAGAAGTTAATACTCAGAACGGCTGTCCGTTTTTGTCAGGCACGCCCTCCCGGTGCGAGATTGCGTCCAGCTGCTCCTTGGTCAGCTCGTCCGTCTTTGCCGCGCCCGTTGAGGCTGTCGGCTTGCCGAAGACACCCCCTCGCGCTGCCGTGTCGTCAGCCATGCCCTCCACCTCGGTGGTTATTTCCGCGAGCATCTCGCTGAACTCCTCCTCCTTGCAGTTGTCGAGGGGAATGCGTGCGTATGCCTTGCGTAGCGGTTCGGGCAGCTTTCCGATTACGGTGTCGAGTTGCTGTCTGCGGCTCTCGGCGGTTTTTGCGGTCTCCATGCGGTCGAGGCGTTCCATCATCGCCTTTGCCCATGCCGGCGGCTCGCTCTCCCCTCCGTTGCCGTTTTCGCCGGTCGCGGTCGTCGCCGCACCCCCGGCATTGTTTGCGGCCGTCTTCGCCCCGTCCTTCAGTCCGTAGCGGCTCTCGTAGTCCTTTACCGCGTTCTCGCGTGCGGTGTTGGACGCTTCGGTCGCCCGGCTGTCGCCGTAGCTCTCGATGACCTGCTGCAGCGTCATTCCCTCTACTGCGGTCTTGACCTGCTCTGGAGTTGTGGCAGTTTTCGCGAGCTTGTCCGCTATCCTGCCCAGAATTGAAGCCGATACCCCCTCAAACTTGGCTGTAAGGGCTTCGAGGATTTCCTTTCTCATGGTGTTTGTGCGTTGAGTTATAGTCGAAAATTCGTTTGCGCTGCAAATGTGGCTATAAAAATCTGCATGCCATGCATGCTTTTTCGGAAAAAGTTGTGCTAAATGAGCAGGTTTGCGCTGCTTACTCTCTGATATTCAGTGTGTTTGCGATAAAATTTTGTGCATTTTTTGCGCTGTGCCGTGCGAAAAATCGCGTCATCGCGCTTGTGGAGCAGTTAAATATTCATAACGAGGAGGATTTGTGCTGCTGTTGTGGTTTACAAATTAGATGCGATTGGTAATTTTGTAAACCAAAGAAACGAAACCGATATATGGAAGAGAATGTATTTCAGAAGAGATTGAAACAGGCGCGTGTGATGCGCGGCCTGTCAATGGAAGCCCTGTGCGCAAAGACCGGCGGTAGGCTGTCTAAGCAGTCAATATCAAAGTATGAGAAGGGCAAGATGATGCCCGACAGTACCTCGTTAATCGTGCTGTCGTCCGCGCTGGATTTGCCTGTGGACTATTTTTTCCGCCCTTTCACCGTGTCGATTGACAGCGTCGAGTTCCGCAAGAAGTCGAAACTCGGGGCAAAGCAGGTAGACCAGATACGCGAGAAGGTAAAAGACCGCCTCGAACGGTATTGCGAAATAGAGGAGGTGTCGGACATTGCGCCGGGGTTCAGCCGTCCGTGCGCCGGCATGGAAATCCGCGACGCTGACGGTGTGTGCGGCTTTGCGGAGCGCGTAAAGACTGAATGGAAGCTCGGCGACAACGGCATATCTAATGTCATTGAGACCATTGAGGAGAACGGCATCAAGGTCATCGAAATAGATGCGCCGAAGTCGTTTGACGGCCTCAGCGGCTATGCCGACGGCAGCAGTCCGTTCATCGTCCTTAACTGCAACTTCGACAGCGAGCGCAAGCGGTTCACCGCGCTGCATGAGCTGGGGCATATCCTGATGCCTTTTGCCGACTGCGTTGCCGGCAAGGAGCGTGAGCGGCTGTGCAACCTGTTTGCGAGCGAGATGCTGATTTCGCGCGGCGTGTTCATTCAGAAAATCGGGGAGCATAGGAAGGACATCTCCCTGCGCGAGCTGGCAGACCTTCAGGTTCAGTTCGGCGTGTCGGTCGATGCGCTGGTCTACAAGGCTATGTTCCTCGGCGTTATCACGGCGAGCCGTCACAAGTCGTTCTGCATACGCAAAAACGCGGACAAGCCCTTCCGCACCGCCGTTGAGAAGAGCCGCATCAGGGCGGAGCGGTCGCGGCGGTTTGAACGGCTGGTGTACCGCGCCGTCGCCGACGAGTTGATTTCAGTGTCAAAGGCTGGTGCGCTGCTCGGCGAGCCGCTTGATAGTGTCCGCAACAACCTCAGCCTGGTGTTTAGCAGCTGGGACATTCCCAACGCGGCCACGCTTGCGGCAATGGAGGAGGCTCGCAGCGAAAAGGTGCGCGATACCCCCGAACTGGACTTGTCCTCGATTGAGGCAATGGAAAAGTCGATGTTACTGGATTAGGCGGCACGCGACAAACAGCGCGACTATCGATGCCGCCGCAGTCAACCTCAGGAACACGAGCTTGATTATCTCGAGCCAGTCTATGGGGTTGCGGAGTTTCGGGTTCTGCTCGATGTATGCTTCCCCTTTTATGCTCAGTTTCGCTGCAATCGCCTCGCCATAGTTGTCCCTGAACATTACCAGCCCCTTTTCCTGAAGCGTAGCCAGACTGTAGAGGAACACCACCGGAGATATTTTCGGCGGCTGTTCCTCGCCGTGGTCTCGCACATGGAGCAACATGCAGTCGTATGCGTTTCATGCTTTGTTGTTTGCTGCAAAATTACTAATTTTGCGCCGTAGGGGAAACCCTGCATAGCCCCCTGGCACAAGATTCGTATTTGAGCGAAGTGCCAGGGAGCTTTTTATACAGAGTCTGTGTTACGCTTCGGGCGGCTCGGACATATTCACCCTCGTTCTCGTTGAGTGCGAGGGTGTCTCGTTTTTATGTTATATCTTGTTAAGCGTATGGCGTTGATATTCAGTAAATCGTTATATTTGCAGCGTACTCGGAACAGTGTGCGAAGCCGATATGCACTACGCATGGGCAGTGCCGCTTCTGGGCTTATTGATTAAAACGACAACCGATATGACTGAAGAAGAAGAAATAGAGAGAGAATTTGCCAAGGTTGCGGCTGCACTTGAGCGTGCCGAAAAGGAATGGAATGCATTGTCGGACGATGAAAAAGAGCGTCGTGCAAACAGCCCTGAGGTGCTGGAATCCCGCCTTTGGGAAGACTGGACTGACTGCGACCCGGTGACCAACCCTATATCTCATCCAGATAAAAGCAAAACCGACCGTTAACCATTTCGGATTTTCTAAACCTCAGTTTCATTCCTTTGTCGAACAGCACCTCCTGCTGTTCTGGAAATTTGGAGAACTCGCTGATTCGTCGCCCAGTCTTGCCCTTTATGATTAGGATAACGTCGGTCTCGTTGTTCTTTCGTCTTGCGGCTTTTTTCAGTATAAAGTCTTTGACGGCATCAAAGTCGATGCTTGTCGATGTGAAGCCCTCGAACACCGTTTCGGCTTCGCTCGCCGCTTTCAGTCTCCATTCATCGAGCCGTGTTCTGTTTAGCCGTATGGTGCGGTAAACGGTCGCTTCTACGGCTGGCAGCTTCGACAATGCCGATGATAGCAATTCCGAAAACGCCGCGTTGAAGTCCGACAATTTTCCTTTCATCAGCTGCTTGTTTAGGTGTCTGAAGTCGGACACATCGCCGCGAGTATAGTCTATAAGCGCGGCCTTTTCGGTGTTTTTGATGCCTGGGTACTTCTTGTCGAGGAGCAGTGCTACGCTATCCTTCATCGCCGAGCCGGTGTGTCTTGCCCTTGTGAACTGCTTCTCGGCAGCAGAGTATGTGTTGACGCGGAAGCCCGGCACATACTGCGGATTGTCACGTATGAACATCGGCATAGAAGCCCACCCCTTGGCTCTTTCCTGGTTATTCTCAATCCACGACTTGAACGCTTCCGGCACGTCCCTGACGATGTTGACGCTGTCGGAGGAGGGGAGCGGCTCTTCGCCACGGAGGATGCGGCGGTTCTCCTCCGCCATCTCCTTGTCGGTCTTCATTATCGGGGTGGCAAAGCAGCGGCAGAGTGGATGCCAGCCGGTGAACTTGAAGTCCTTGGGGTACTTGCCGGCGAGGTCGTCGCAAATGTCTGTCAGCTCGTGCATCTTGCCGTCGCGCCCGAGACAGGTGTGGTTGCCGCTCAAATGGACTTCGATGCCGACGACAAAATCGAGCTGCTGCCACCGCTCGTGGTCGCTCGTGCGGTAGGCGATGTTAGTCTCGGTAGCAGCGAGGCGGCGTGCGTTCTTGTACGAGCTGCGGTATACGCCCCTGCCTGGGTGGAAGGCGGCAGCGGCTTTCGAGAGGCGCAACATGCCGTGCTTGTCACGGACGCGGCGGAACAACTTGTCGGGGTGCTGGAGGTACTTCTTCAGCTCGCGAGCCATCTGCGATGCCGGCAGTCCGTCTCGTATGCCGATGTCGAGTCCCATTTCAATCTCGCTGCGGAAGGCGTTTGTGTACCGCCACACGCGGTCGGAGAGGTTCAGCCCCGCTGTCTTTCTGGCGATGAAAGCCTCGAGCGCGTCGGCGTTTCGGGCGAGGAATATGCGCTGCTGTGCTGGCGTGAGGCTGTCCGCGCCTGTGCCGAACACGCGGCGCACCAGCGCGTCGTTCTTGTCGTCGGCGAGCGACCAGCCGAGGCGTATGCCGTCGGTGACGGTGGTCTGCACCGAGGAGTGCAGCGCGTCGAGCAGCCGCTCCACCTGCTTGAGTGTCTTTGGGTAGTCGTCAAACGAGAATATGCGGCCTTCTGGCAGGTCGTGTATTGATATGCCGATGCGAGCCGCTTCCTCGGCGGCCTTGCGGAAAATGCGGTCGATGCGTGCTTGGAGTGCGGCGATGTTTCGCCGGTTCTTCCTTTCGTATTCGGAGGGTGTCGCCATTGCCTTGCGCTGTCAGGTGTGTGGATATGGTAGTTGGGAGGGCGTGCCGAGCCGCTGCTATTCCGTGAGGTCGAAGGAGTCCGCCTTCTCCTCCTCGGCGATTTCGCGCATGGTCTGCTCCACGTCGTCGCTCATGCCGTACTGCTCGATGCTCTCGCGCTGCGACATTATGGGCTTGTTGCCGTTGGCGGTCATCAGCACCTCGACCTGCTCCTTGCGGTCGCCGATGCGGTATGGCGTTATGACGCAGTCCACCTGCAGCGCGTCGATGTCGGCGTGGTAACGCGCCCCGAGCATCAGCTTGAGGAATGCCTTGACGACGTTGACCTCGCGGTCGAGGAACTCGATTAGCCGTCCGCTCTCGTCCTGCACCTTGAGTTCAGCGTCGATGAACATCTGCTTGCGGCTCTCGCCCGAGAGGGCTTGCTGGCTCATCTTCTCGTATGACCAGTCGGGGAGCTGGAGCTGCGTGAAGAAGAGGCTTCGGAGGGTGTCGATGTGGTACTTGAGGCTCTCTGTGGCCTGAGACCACGTGATGTACTCAGCCCTCGCGCCAGTGGGGTACTGCATGACGCTCTTGAACTCTTGGTTGCTGCTCTTCTCGTCGCCGTATGATATGATTTCGTCGGCATACACCACGAAGCGCGGCTTGCTGTTCTCGCGCAGGTAGTTGCCGTTTCGCGACAACGCCCACTCCATTTCCCAGACGATGCGCGAAGTGTCCTCCCATACCGGCGTGGGGCGGTATGTGTACACGCCCGGTATTTTGAGCAGTGTGGTGCTTTCGTCCTCGACGCGCTCCCACTGCCCCGAGGCGTTGCTCCACTTGATGTGCCGGTCGGCAGTGTAGCTGTCGAAGCAGCGTACGCTCTTTTCGCCGACCTTGCGCGTGTATGCGATGCTCATTGCCGTCATGTCGCCGTACTCGTCGAAGAAAGGGTACAGCTCATCGCCGAGCATCGGGCTGAACGTGCGGCAGCGCAGCTTCAGGGGGCTGTCAAAGCCGTAGAGGGTGTTGCGCTGCTCGGCGGCATACCAGAGGGTGAAGACCTCGCAGCCGGCGAACAGGCGGTGGAAGCGGTCGGTGTTGACGCTGTCGATGCGGTTGCGCGTGAATACGGCCTCGAGGTACGCCGCGATTTCCTTCTGCGTGTCGTTCTCGGGCTTGCACACTCTCTTGACCGGTATTCCGCAGACCAGCTCGCCCATGCGTTTGGCGGCGAGCCGCTGCAGGTCGAGCGTAATGCGCGTGACGTGTTCCACGCCGCTGTCGCGGACGAGGTCGCGGTAGTGCGCCTTGTCCATCACCGGGTGCTTGCGCGGGTCGTACTCGTTTACCAGCCCCCGAGGGCCTCCCCATACTGGTACTGTCACTGTCTTCTGCATCAGAGCCTCGATGCGCTCCTTCTCGGTCATCTGCGAGCCGAGGATTTCCTTGATGTCTGCCATGTCGTAGTTGTTTTTGTGGTTGTTGTGATGTTGTCTGCTGTGCCTGTATATGCCTTTGCCCTGCCGCTTACACGAGCCGCTGCAGCCGTGCGGTGTCTATCGTCCTCGGCTTGCCCGCCATTAGCTGCTCCATGACCACGTACCGCACCGCGTCTATTGCGTGGTTGTAGCAGTCAATGGGGACGTTGAGCCACTTCCCCTCCTTGTCCTGGCGGTACGTGTAGTTGCGCAGCTCCTTTGCCACGTTTGCGCTCCGGCGCGTCACGGCGATGCGGAACTCCTGCATCTTGGCAAGCCCAGCCTCGACGCTTCCCGGGAACTTGCGGACGGGGTGTATGTCGATGCCGGCGCGGTATATCTCCTGTATCAGTCGCGGGTCTGCGCTCTCCGAGATTATCCTCGCCGCCGGGGCTTCGGCCTTGAGGACGGCGATGATGTCGGATGAGAGCATCTGCGTGCGGTACGCTATTTCGTCGATGTAGAGGGTGTCGCCCTCCACTGCGACCTCGCATACCGCCGTGGGGTCGTTTGTGAAGCCGAAGTCCATGCCCACCCAGCGGCGGCGTATGTGCTGCGGTATCTTCTCGACGGTGTCGAACCGTTTGAATACCAGCCCCTCGATGAGGGCTTGCTGCCCGAGGCCGTAGACCTGCCAGAGGGACTGGTTCTTTTCGCGGAGGCTCTCTATCTCGTCGATGACGGTCTGCTCGAGGAAGGGGTTGTCGCGGTACGTGGTGACGCTGTGGAATGTGCGCGGGTCTTTGTTGACCGCCTCGCATATCCAGTGTTCGTCGCTGAACGAGGGGTTGTAGTCGATTATCGAGAGGCGCGTGGTACGCATCTTGAGCTGCTGCCACTCGATGAAGCCGAGTTCGTTTGCCTCGTTTACGAACAGCACGTCGCGCTTTCGGCCGCGCAGCTTCTGCTCGCTGTCGGTGCTGAAGAACTCCGCCCAGCTGCCGTTTGCGAAGCGGTATGTCAGCTCGCTCTTGTTCATGCGCCGCTCGTCGTATATGCCCATGCGCATGAGTATCTCCTTGAAGTCCACCAGCACCGAGCCTTTGATAGCCGGGAGGGTTGCGCGGACTACGGATAGGCGCGTGCCGGGGTTGCTCATGCAGTGGGCAATGAGCCAGATCAGCACGTTGTACGTCTTTGAGGAACGCGCCGAGCCTTGCAGCGATACGGTGGTGAAGCCCTGCGCCACCGCGCTGCTGATGTCACGGAATATCCGCGTGGTCTGTATTTTCGCCATGCTGTTGCTGTGTGCCGGCAGTGTTGCCGTTGTCCGCGCCGTCGTCCACCTGCTCGCGGCTGTCGATGATTTCTATTGTCAGCGGCTGCGGCACGAGCGGCGAGCCGTCCTTGCCGGTATGCTCCACCTTCTGCGGCGTATCCTTGCCGTAGATTGTGTTGTATACCTTGAGCGCAAAGTCGGGGTTCTTCGTTATCTCGTTGAGCATCATGCGCACTCCGAGGGGCGCGTCATCGTGAGAGAGCAGGGTCTTGAGTTCGTCCTTCGATGCGTTGAAACCGTCTGCGAGGAGCGCGGGCGCGAGCGAGCGGTCGGGGTTTCCCTTCTTGCCGAACACGGCGCGTCGCAGCGCGTTTAGGCGGTCTTTCTCCGCCTTTCTGGCGCGAGCCTTCGCCGACGAGCCGCGCGGATTTCGAGCCTCTCCCTTCTTAATGGGCGGCCTCAGGTTCTGCGGATTTCCCTTTGGATTTGCCATTCGTTACTTTGTTTTTGGGTTATTCGTTACTGCCTCGGCATTTTGCCGTTTCGCGGATTTGTATTACCTTTGCAGTGTCTTGATGCCGAAGACGTTAAATTTCGGTTATGGGCGATGCCCCGGGGCTTAGTATCCCGGTCTACTCGCCGCCTGTCTTGATGCCGATAGACGTTAAACTTATCGGACAGGGCCTGCCCCGGGGCTTAGTATCCCGGTCTACGGACCAGACCTCAGCCTCGCTTCGGCGGGGCTGTTGATTTTTAGAAGTCGCGGATGATATTCTCCCCACGGTAAAAGTATTTGCCATGTATTCCCTTGCTTTTTAGTGTCATTAATTCGCCTTCGATTTCGGCAGTGCGCTTGGTGAACTCGAACAGTACCATTTTTGCGCCCTGCCGTTTTGTTGCGTGTCGTGCGTGTCGAGCGATGTTGTTGTGGCTAGAAAGCTGTTTGATGTCGGCCGGCACGCCGTTGATGAACACGTCGTGCGTCCCTGCGCCTTTGGGCGTAAAGTCGATGCGGTAGCCGGCATGGGCAAATACTCGCGCTGTCCGCAGCTCCTTGGCGAACTTGCCGCGCTCGTTCTTGGACTGCGCAGCCTCGGCACGCCGTGAAGTCGGCACGCCGACCGACCCTCCGCCGGCATAGCGGTACGACCTGCCGTATTCGGGGACGTTTGCCCCTCGGCGCGAGGCAGCGGTCTCAGCCCTGATTTTCGAGCCGTGACCGCCGCCGCTTCCGCTTGTGTCTTCAGCCATTGCATGATGCCTCGCTTGTGCTATTTCTTGAAGTGCTTGGTTGTCATGTCAGCCCACTGGATCTTCCTCGGGGCTGTGCGGTTTATCGTCTTGAAGCGGTCGATGACCGGGCGGAACGCCTCCTCGTAGAAGTCGTGGAGTTCCGCGTTCTCCTCGACGGTGAACTGCTCGACGTTCCCCGAAGTGCGGAGGTTCGCCGAGCCGTGGATTACAATCTTCCTGCCTCCGAGCGTCTCGAAGTGTACGGTCTTGGTATGCACGAAAGCCACCGCGAGCTGGAAGCGGTCGCCGGTGTCGAGTTCACGGTACATGTACGGTATCAGGCCGTGCCGCTCGTGGCTGAAGAAATAGTCGCTGACCACCATGTCGAGGCGGTCGATGTATCCTTTCTGCATCAGCGTCGCGAGGCTGTCAACATTCTCCTGTGAGAGGGACAGCGTGGTTATGGTCATGCGCACCGCCTTGCAGTTGTGCATGGTCATGAACGCCTCGATGAAGTCGCCGAATATGAACGAGCCGCTGACGATGCAGTCGTAGCGGCTGCGCTCTTCAGTCAGGTCGATGTTGCGAGCCAGCTCTCGTGCGTTGTCGAAGCATACCTGCCGCGAGCGCATCGGCACGAGGCGCGGCCTGATGTACCGGTTGTCGGTGTCCGCCGTGTCGCCCGGGTCGAAGTCGAAGCCGCCGAGGTCGAGGTCAGGTATGTCGAAGTTGCCGAAGTCTGGCAAGTCAATGTTAGTCGTATCGTCAGTCATTGCTGTCTGCGATTTTGCGCAAAGTTAAAATCGGCATCTGAACGAGGTGCGATTTTATGAAGTTTTAGTTGTTGCTTTTAACACGCTTATTGTATCTTTGATGATATTGAAAGTGTCTGATTTATACTGTGTTGCTGGCGTGAATTTCAGCACGACCCAGCCCATTACGGCAGCGGCGTTAAACTTTTCCATGTCGCCGAGGAAGCCCTTCGGGCGCGTGTGCCGGCCGCCAGTCCACACGCCGCCGTCTATCTCGATTGCGATGCGGTACTGGGGTATCGCGTAGTCGAACCGCCAGCGTCTTTGGGGGTGGAACTTGTACTCCTTTTCGCAGCAGACGTGGAGGTCGCTTTGGATGAGCGCGGTGAAAAGGTCTGTTTTTGCCGTCTGCGGGCTTCTGTGTTGCGTTTTCTTCATTCGGCGGTATGGTTTGTCGTTTCGGGGTGTTTGGCGCGAAATTCGGGCTGTTTCCGCGCGCCGCCGCGCCGCCCCCCTGTTTTTTCGGGATGCGTCCACGGCGTGAGCCGCCTTTGCCGCATTGCGGCTGCCACGGCTTCGGCATGGAAGACCGCCGGGGTGGTTGCCCACGCGCTCGCGTGCGCGTATAACACACGACTCTGTAAGGAGTCATCATTATCATATTCATTCTCATACTCATTATCATTATCATAGAAGTATCGTTTGTATCAGCCGAAATACTTTTGTATTCTGCGATACAATTGTATTTCGCAGATACAATTGTATTTTTGTATCGCCTGAAAAATACAAATGGTACTATACTACTTTTGTATCGGGGCATCGGGCATCGGCTGTTGCCAGTCTGTCTTGCTTCAGCTTTTGAACGAAAAACGGAAACAAAAACGCACCGATTTTTGGGCTAATCGGCTGTAAATCAACAACCGCAGAACTAAGTAAAAACTAAGTAAGAACTAAAGCAAAAACTAAAGCAGAACTAAAGCAGAAGCCCTCCGCCCCGAATGTTCAGAATGGTATCGGGCCGAAGTCCTGCTGCATGGGCGGCAGCGAGTTGTCCGTCTGCGCTTGCTGCTGCGGTGCTGCTGCCGCCGTTTCGGTTTCGGGCGTTACCTTCCATGCGGTTACGGAGGTGTACCAGCGTCCGTTGTACTCGCGGCTGTCGATGTCGCAGTCAATGGTGACGTGCTGCCCCTCGGCGATGCTTGCCGCGTCGATGCGGTCGTTCATGAGGGCGAAGCACAGCAGCTTCGGGTACTGCGGGTTTTCGGTGATGTCGAGTATCTGGTCGCGTCTGCGCCAGCTCTTTCCTGCTTTCGACACTCCGCTCTGCTCGGGGAGTATCTGCTTGATTGTTCCTGTGATTGTCATTGTCGTGTTGTTATTTGAGTTTGTGTTTGCTTATGAACTTGCTTAGAGCCGCCCTCGACACGCCGACTTGGCGAGCAATGGCTCTTGCCGTTTCGCCGTGCCGGAGCATCTCGCGGATTGCCCCCTTGCCCCGGAGCAGGGCAGCCCTTGAGCGGCAGTAGCGGACTACCCTCATTCGCGATGCGTGAGCGTACCACGCCAGCGTGGACGCGGACATGCCGTGCCTCGCGGCTATGTCGCGCATCCTGTAGCCCGGGTGTGCGCACATTCGGCGTATCTCGGGGAGGTTTGAGTAGAAGGTCTCCTTTGCCGTCTTCGGTTGCGGCGGAGGGCTGAAGCCGTCCCTGTACCAGCAGCGGCGCGTGTGCCGCAATGCCGGCTTTCGGGGTGGGCGTGTCGCCGTCGCCGCCGTTTTCGGCTGGTCGCGGGTGCGGAGGGAGCTGATGACGGCGGCCATCTGCGCTTCCTCCTCTGCCGACCACTCGACCAGCCGGTCATTCGTCGGGCGTATCTTGTGCTTCATGGTCATTCCTCTGCTTGCTGGTAGATTATGCGCTTGCCGAACTCTTCGGCGAACTTGTGCTCGATGCGGCATCCGCGTGAGCCGTTCCACCCCTGGCATAGGAAGATGGCCTCGCAGTCGGCGAGTGCGCGGAGGTCGTTGCAGATGTAGTCGGCGTACTGCGGGTGCTTGCCGTGCCAGATGTCGAAGGGCGATACCGGCCTGTAGCCCTGCCGCGAGAGGGCGTGCTTGACGCTGTCGGCTTCCTGCCGCGCTTCTTCGGGGTCGCGCCCTGATATGGGCAGCGAGATGTAGATGGTGCGTTCTGTGGTCATGGTGTGTTGATTTTGATTGTTGCTATCGTGATGCAGAATATCGCGGCGATTGCTGCGGAGGCGAGCATGAGGACAATGCCCGTGAGCGCAGCCCTGTCGCTGTCGAGAAGCCGCCATACGCGGCGGATGAATTCGCGTGCCTTGCTCATGGTTTCGTCGGCATTGCGGCTTGCGGCCGGTTCTTGCCCCTGTAGGAGGGGTTGGTAAACGCTATTTCGGTCATCATCTCGCGGAAGCGGTCGAGGATGCGCCCTCCGTAGTGGCTCTCGATGTCAGCGTGGCGCAGGTTGGTCGTCGCCAGGGTTACGCGCCACGGCTTGTCGTAGCGTGCGAGTAGCAGGTCTGTGACGGGGCTGAACGTCTGCCCGAAGCGTATCACCTCCGCCGGTTCTTCGCCGAGGTCGTCAATGGCGAGGAGCGGCTCGTCGATGAGTTTGCGGTATTCGGCGAAGTCCCTGTCCGTGCCGCAGCACATCATCGCCACCTCCTTGGCGGTTTTGCAGACGAAAGCCTTGCGGTCGGAATATCCGCGCTCGGCTTCGGTGTGGAACGCCACGAGGTCGGTAACGGCACGCATCAGCGTTGTCTTTCCGTTGCCGCACATCCCCGACATCAGCAGCCCCGAGCGTCCCTGCGGGTCTGTGAGCCACTCGGCGGCTTGCCTGATGTGGCTGCGCGTCTCCTCGTCGGGGAGCAGCGTGCCGCTCCTGTGTTCGACGATTACGCGCACCGCCGCCGCGAGTGCCTGTACGCACTGCTCAGCCGTCAGCGGAAGACTAAAACGTTTCCTTGAAGTCCTCCGGGTCTTGAGACACTTGTACCATGCCTCTGCGTCGTTGAAGTCTATTCGCATCATATTGGTTTCGGTTTACGGTTTTTGCTTCTTGCTCCCTCTTCCTCTCGAGCTTTATCCGCGCTGCGGAGAGCAGGTGCGCGGTCTGGTGGCTGTCAGTTCCGTCGCGTATGCGCTTCCCCTTCCAGCCGGTGATGCGCCATTCGGCGAGTACGGCGGCGACAGTATTGCGGAACTCCTCGGCGGTGCAGTGGTTGTTCCTGCAGAACTCGTCGCGGCTCTTCGGGTGGCGGTCTACGAATGCATCTGCAATCGCCGCGTCGTCAGAGTCGTCCGCTTCTTCCTCGTCGGCCTCTTCTTCGCGTGCGTGCGCGACACTCACGTCTCCGTAAGGAGACACATTATCATCTTCATTATCATATTCATTATGTACGGCTTGTATCGGCTCAGATACTTTTGTACCGCTTGTATCGTCTGAAATACTATTGTATTTTGCAGATACTTTTGTATCGGCTTTTTTGCCCTTGCCGTTTTTCTCCCACCGCTTGTTTATGGCGGCCTTGCGCTTCTCGCAGGTCTGCTCGTACTTGTCCTGCATGCGGTCGATGTCCTGCTTGATGAACTCGAAGGCCATCATCGCCGCGTCGGACAGCCCCTCGGGGAGCGTGCCGCTTTCGGCGTACTCGAAGACTGCGTCGTATACGGCGCATCGCACCCCCATGGGGTATTTGCGGAGTATGTTCTTCCAGTTGAGGAAAAACACGAAGCTGTTTCTGTCTTCCATCAGTACGGGTCTTTTGAGAATGTGACTTTCAGCCCCGGCCGTGCGACGTATGCCGGCTTGCCGGTAGCCTGTTCTATCGTGTTGCGGAACTGCTCCGGGTTGCTGTTGCGGCTGCTGAGGTGGAGCAGGACGGTCTGATGCAATGCCGCGAAGCCGGGGCGGCGTAGTATGGCGGCGGTCTGGTGCAGCGCGAGGTGGGAGGCGAGAAGTCGCGACTTCTGCGAGGGGTCTGTGATGCCTTCCGCGATTGCGTTGTCGAGCAGCGGGTCGGAGTAGTTGGCTTCTATCATCGCATGGTCGATGCCGGGGAAGTCGTGGGCTATCGCCATGGTGTCGGTGGCGAATAGCAGCCGTCCCATGCCGGGGTGGTCGATGACCCAGCCGAGGCATGGGCAAGGCGTTCCGTCGCTGTCTGCGTGCCGCAGGGGGAAGGCGAAAGCCTTGAAGCTGCCGAGGCGGTAGCCGTGCATGGGCTGTGCCGCTGTCGTGAGGATGCGGTCGAGGGGCTTCAGGCGGCTGACCGTGTCCTCGGGTGCGAGTATGCGTATGCCGGCGTGTGCCGTTTCGCGCAGGTAGGCGGCGTGGTCGCCGTGGCGGTGCGTTACGAGGCATCCGCATACGCGACGGATGTCCCAGCCGAGGGCTTCCTTGACGCGGGCGAAGCGTATTCCTGCCTCGAGCAGTAGTATGCCGTCGCTGGCGGCGAGGATGTAGCCGTTGCCGGCGGAGGAGCTGCCCAGGCAGGTCATGGTGACTGCCCCGGTGTCGCTCCCCTGCGCGGCTTGTGCTGTCGGTGTTGTTTGCGTTGCTTTCATCAGTACCCTGGGTCGTCGTCCTTTTCGTCTGCCTGTGCCTCGGAGGGTGCTGCTGCCGTGACTTCGCCTGTGGCGGTGTCTACGGTCTCGTACTCCGCGTCGTCGAGTGTCACGGTCTGCGTCTGCTCCTGGCCGATTGCATGGTCGCGGTCTGCCGCCGTCATTGCGGTGTCGGCGTTGATGTCGAGCGTCACGGCGTTCTGCATCTGCACTGACATGTAGCCGTACTTGGAGATGATGCGGCGGATTAGGGTCTTGACCGCCATGTCGCCGAAGTTGCCGAGCCAGCCCACGCGCTTTGCCGACGGCTCTTCGTTGGCGAGGCGCACGAGGTCTTCGAGCTTTGTGGACTTGGGCAGCGAGGGTGAGTAGCGCAGTGCGTGCCGCGCCATGTCTGCCACGGTGACGTACTCGGCTTTGGTGAAGCCGTTGAGGTACTCGATGTAGCCGGCGTAACCGACCACCTTGTCGGAGGTTCGCTTGCCGGTGATGTCGATTTCGCCCGTGAGGCGGTTCTGCGAGCGGAACTCGCCCTCGTATACCGGTGTGGCGTTTATGGTCTTGTACTGCCCGGTGCGCGATGCGAGCTGGATGAAGCCCTTGTAGCCGAGTACGAATGTCGGCGTGGGGACTTTCGTCCACGTGTCGCGCCCTGTCTTGGGGTCTGTCGCCTTCACGCTGTTGTTGTACACCACGATGTATGCGAAGCCGAGTGCCTTGTTTATGGGGAGGTTGAGCGATGCTGCCTTGACGGCTTCGAGGGCGACCAGCTTTGGGTTGCAGGTCTGCAGTGCCTTGTCGCCTGTGTAAAGCTCCACGAGCGACGATACGAAAGTGCCTTTGTTCTCTGCGAGCGCGGAGGATAACTGCTGGTCGATGAAGTCGCTGCGGAGTATCGACTCGAATGTGGTCACGGCGTTGTCTCGCCGCGCCGGTGTCTGTGCGGCTGCCGCCGCTGTCGTCACGGCTGTCTGCCGTGCCTGTGCTGTTGTTGCCATTGTTCTATGCTTTTGGTTTTGATTGTTTGTGCATGTTTCAGAGGAGCGAGGGGTCTGGGTGTGTCACAGTCAGTGTCGTGTCGCGGCTTACGATTAGGCGTATGCGCTGCGAGAGGGTAGGCGTGAGGCGGTTGACGCTCTCGGCGTTGTCGATGAATATGGGCGCGGAAATCCCCTCGGCGCGGCATATCGCGTTTATGATGTCGAGTCCGGCGTTTATCCGCGCCGCGTCGTTGAGGTCGGAGAACGGCACGCCGTCCACCGTCGCCTCGCAGGTCTCGACTTCCTCGCCGTTGACCTGCGTGTCTGTCATGCGGAACTTTACCGCCGAGAAGAGTGCGTTTATCTTCTGCTGCATCGCGTCTGTGCGAGCGCGTTGGAACGCCCTTATGGTGAACTCGCGCTTCTCAAGGTCGGCGAGAGCCTGGTTGGCGGCTGTGAGCCGGTGCTGGAGCTGGACTATGCGGTCGTTGTTTGCGGCCATGTCCTCGCGGCGCGAGAGGCGGACGGCTGTCTGCTCGATGCGTGCGGCGAGGTCTGCGGCTTCCTCGGCGAGTTCCGGGTCTGCCGCCGTTGGCATCTCCCCGGCAAGCGCGTCGTACTGGCTGCGCAGCTCGGCGGCTTCCTGCATCAGGCGCGTGTGCTGTGCGTCAGCCTCGATGGCCGGCGCGGTGTCGGGCGCGGTCGGTTCTGCGGCGTACAGTGGGTCGGCTTCGATTTCGGCTGCTTCGGCGGCAAGGGCGGCGATTTGCCCCTTGGTGTCGCTGATGCGCGCCTCCAGCTCCTGCTTGCGGCTGTTGTTCTCCAGCCCCCTGCGTTTGTTCTCGGCTATCGCCTCGGCGTTGCGGCGCAGCTTCTCGTGCTGTTCGTCGCGGTAGTTGTCGAGGGCTTTCTGCTGCACTTCGAGTATGCGCTCCGCGTCGTATGGGTGTCCGCAGGTGGGGCAGACGTAGGCGGAGGTGCGCATCTCGGGGCTTCCGCACTCTATCTCGTGGGTGATGCTGCGTGCCGTGGCCATGAGCTGGCGGTACTCGGCGATGAGCGTCTCGCGCTGCTCGTCGCACCGCTGCACTTCCTTCTCGAGGTCTTGGATTTCCTTCTCGCGGAAGGCGCGTGCGCCCTCCGCCGTGCTGTGGCGTGCGAGGAGCTGGCTGCGGCGGCTTCGCTGCCTTTCGGTGTCGGCGAGGGTGTCTGCCGCCACCTTTGCCGCTCGCTGCGTGGCTTCGGCCTCCTTGGCGGTGACGCGCTGCATCATCACGGCAAGCCTTGCCGCGTGCGCTTTCTGCGCTTCGGAGGCTGATGCCATCTGCTTTTCGACCTCGGCGCGGCGTGCCTTGAGGTCTTCGTACTGCCGGGCGAGCGCGTCCCAGTCCTCGGTGTCTTCGGTTTCGCAGTCGCGTTTGCGCTCGTCGATGCGGCCGGGGATTTCGTCTATCTCCGCACGGATGCGCCGCTTGGCGGCTGCCGTCTCGCGGCGGTATTCCTCCATTGTCTTGCCTGTCATGTCGGCAAGCAGGGCTGCGAAGTCGGGGTTTGCGGCTGCTATCTGCTCATCGCTTACGCCCCCTGCCATGCGCATCAGCATCTCGCGCTGCACTTCGGGCTTCTGCGCGGTGAAGTGCAGGGGGCTGGTGATGAACTTGAAAACCTGTTCGGGGCATATCGCGGCAACCTTGTCGTTCCAGTCGCGCAGCGAGCAGGACACGCCGTCCCACAGGCGTTCCTCCTCGTTGCCGGTGAACTCCTCCTCCGCCGAGCCTCTGCGCTTGACCCACTTCTCGCGGAAGCGGCGCGTCAGAGTGATGTCGCGGCCGTCCACGGTGAGCGTCGCCTCGACCTCGTGGGGGAGGCGCGGTATGATTGCGCCCTGTTCGTCGCGTGTCTTGATGCCGAACTGCTTGCGGTCGCGGCGGTCTTTGCCGAAGAGCAACCATGTGAATGCGTCGAAGACCGTTGACTTGCCAAGTCCGTTTGCTCCGCTGATGTCCGTGTTGCGCCCCTCGAGGTCGATTTTTGCCTCGCGGATGCCCTTGAAGTTCACCAGGCTGATTGCCTTGAGGGTTATTGTCCTCATTGCCGTTGCCTTGTCTGTTGATGTGTCTGTGTTCATTTCTTTGGTGTTTTGGGTTTCGTTTCTTTTGTTGCTTTTGCTTTGCTCCACCGCTTGTTCACTGCGGCTCGGCTTGCCTCGCTGCGGTTGCGTGCCTTGGCGGCATCGCGGTCGAGGTCTATTCTGGCGAAAGCGAATGCCGCCGCTGCCGCCACGCTCATTTCGGAGAGGGGTTCTCCTGCGGCGTATGCGAATATCGCGTCGTATACCTCGCAGCGGTCTTCCTTGCTGAAGTCCTGCATCGCCGCCGCCCATGCGGTCGTTGCCGTGAATGTCACCTCGTTCATGCGCCCTCCTTCCCTGCGTACGGCACGCCCTCGTCCTTGAGTATCTTGTAGTACGCGCTGGGGCTGTGCAGGCCGTGCTTCTGCATCAGGTAGTAGCGCAGGTTGGTGAGGCTCTGGCCGGGTGTGCCGGCGAGCTGGCGGTACTCTGCCGCGAGTGCCTTGTTGCGCTCCTGCCGCTGTTTCTGGAGCGGCGTGAGCCTTTCGAGTGTAAGGTGTCTTTTCGTCATCTTTCTATCGGTTTTGTTCCTGTGGGCGGAAGGGGAGTCGAACCCCTGTCCGGTCTGCTTGACGGCACTTTTGCGCCCGCTTTCCTGCCCTCCGAGGGCTTTCCGTCCGTTTCGCCGCCTTGCACCCTCTCGGGCTTGGGCGGCTGTGTGTCTAATCGTATCACACGTCAAATGAGAACTTATAACCAAATCTCTTATCGTAATATGAACCGTGGGCGGTCGCGGAGTCGAACCGCGTTTGCCGCTTCCTCATTGTTGCAGCCGCTGTCCGCCATGGCTGCCGTTCACCGCCCTTGGTGCGCCGTGGTGCGTCCTCGCGGACTGGCACGGCTTGGTCGATTATATGTATCTACGAAATGAATAATATGAACAGATAAAATCTATCATAAACCATTGATAGTGTAGTGGATGACCGCTGTCGTTAATCCGCGTGGATGCACTATGGCGGCGGCCATCGGGTTTCGCGGCTCTCTTGCCGCAGCCGCCCTCACGGGTCGGGCTGTAAGTCTGTCATTGCAGCGTTGTGCCGTCGGGCATTACGATGACGTGCTTGCGCAGCACGGTGAGCATCGCCTTTGCGGTTATCTTCCGTGACGGCGAGAGCTTGTAGCAGTCGCCGGCGAACTGCGGCAGCAGGTCGGCGATGGCGAGGAACTCGTCGGGGAGCATCGAGCAGCCTGTCCGTGCCACCGGGACATGGTAGCGGCGCAGCATCTCGTCGCCCTCGCGTGCGTACATCCGCGTCACGTCGGCTATGGTGAGCGCCTGGTGGACGGCGATTACGAGTGCCTTGTCGTCTCCTTTCAGGCCGAGCCGCCCGACCTCTGTGCCGAGGCCGTAGAACAGCCGCGTGAGCAGCGCGTCGGCGTTGTCCTCGAACTCGGCGGCGTTGCGTGCCTCGCTCTCCTTGGCGAGCCGCCCTGCCTCGCCCTTGAAGCTGCCGGCGTACAGGCGGTCGATGCCGAGGCGCTGCTCGCGGACTGCGCGGACGAGTGGCTTTGTGCCTCCGATGCGCTTCTCGACGCAGAAGCCGGTGACGGTGTCAACGTACTGGAGCGTGAGGTTCTGCATGGCGAACAGGCGCATGGCGAATGGTATGGTGACGCTGTCGGGTATGCTGTCGTAGTGCCGCCAGCGTGCCGCCCTCACGCCTGTCGGGGCGGGCAGCGGTGTCGCCGTTGCGCTGTACAGGCGCTGTTTCGGGTCGAAAATTAGTGTCGGTGTCATACGAATGTCGCTGGTTCAGAGTTTTTGTCTCTCTCAATCCACATCATTACTTCTTTGGCTGCACGCAGAAAGTCGTCGTTGTCTTTGAAGACACTGTATAGCATACTTCTCAGGTCGGTGTAATCTGCGTAAGTATATGAATGGTTGCGCAAGCGACCGATCTCATCATGAGTGAGTATGATGCACGAGCGGTTGCTTTGGTCTGCATCAACCCATTCATTTGCGGCATCGACTATTGCTTGTAATCGGCTGTCGTTCTTCATGGCTTTATGTTTTTCGGTTTTATGCCTTTCTCGTCCTCGAAGTACCTGTCTTTTAGCTGCTGCTGGATGTGCGGTTGCTTGAACATCTCGATTGCGGCTTCCGTTGCGGTGAGGTATGCTTGGTCGGTGGCGAACAGCAGGAGAAACATTATGATGCAGTCGTCCGCCGTTGTCCTGACACCCGCTTGCGCTTCTGCTTTCTCGCGGTCTTGCGTGAGGACGATGTAGCTGCGTTTGTCGGGTTTTCCGTCGCGCCACTGCCTGGCGGCGTTGTCGATGTCTTTCGGTGTCATCTGCCGTCCTCCTTTACTTCTTCGTATTCCACGTCCTCAATGTCGATGCCGCCGCGTTCTGCGATGCCGGCGAGCCATGCGGTCTTGCGCTCCATGAATGCGAGGAACTCGTCCGCTGTCGTGTCAAATCTTTCCTGCTGTGTCATTGTTTTCGTCTTTTGGTGTTAGTATTTCCTTGGCGATGTCGGCTGTGTAGGGATATTCCTCGAACAGCACTCGGAGCATCCGCTCCACTGCCGCCCTGCCGAATGGCTTGCCCAGCTTCAGCACGTTTGCCGTCGTGTTTCCGGCCTTTGCGCGTGGGTCGGGGTCGTCGGTCATCACTATCACGGAGCGCGGCGCTTTTATGCCCTCGCGCCGCCAGCTCTGGGCGACCTCCGTAATGTCTTTCACGGTTATGTCTTTCAGTGTCATTGTGTATTTGAATTTGGTTTTTGGGGTTTCAGAATATTGAGAGTTGCCGCGCGGGTGCTTTCTCCGGCTGTCCGGGCATGAGCATCGTGCGGAAAAGGTGGTAAAGACAGCTGACCACTATCGAATTGCCCGCGAGCTTGTACTGCGCGGTTTTCGACAAGCCTGCCGCCTGTATCCTGTCTGCCTGCGCTGGAGACCGAGGTGCAGGGGAAGCTGTAAGTCAGAAGATGCACTCCCTTCAATTCCGGGTGCTTGACCCATTCGACCTTGGAGACATCTCCGAGGTTCGGGCAGTCGCCATGGACGGCCTCGTATGCCCGCAAGGCGGCCGGCTCGATTTCGGAAACCGCGAGGACTTTGTAGTCGAAGCCGGGGTTGTCATGCTTCAGGCGTTCCAGAGCCATGCGCTGCGAGCCGTAGCCGGCGAACAGCTCCACGACGGTGAGCGGGTTGTCTGCGTTGTATGTCATCTGTCTGTCGGTTTTTTGTCGGGTGTCTCGCGCCATATACGGAGCAGACCGTGGTGGGGGAGCGTCTCCAGCCCCTGCTTGGCGGCAAGCCGCTGTATGCGCTTGCTGTCGCTGGCGTTGAGCGGCCTTGCCGTCAGCACCTCGCCGAGGGCGAGTGCGCGGAGGTCTGACGTGGTTACGGTGCGTGGCATAGGTTATTCGTTTTCTGGTTTCGGGTCGTGCATCGGGCATCTGCCTGTCCGCTTGTCGTACATCGGCATCACCCAAGTCATGCCGCCCTCCGTGGGCTGCGAGAAGGGGAAGTGCCGTCGGCAGGTGCGGCAAGGCTCTGGGTGGCTGAAGTAGCCCTCGCCGACGCAGTGTGCGTAGTCTGTGTTCATCTCCGTGCGCGTGCGTTTGGGCTGTTCAGTGCCGTGTATGTCACCGCCTCCTGCTCCAGCTCCTCCTGTGTCGGTATGCGGCGGTGCAGAAGCCATTGCTCCACCTCCGCCTTGCTGAAGTATACGTCCTTGCCGTTTGCCCCCTTGTAGTGGGGGATTGTGCGTGCGCTTACCAATGAGCGCACGTGGTCTGGCCTGACGTTGAGCCATACCGCGATGTCGGCGGTGGTCAGTACGTTGAGGCTGCTGATGCGGAGCATCCGTTCCTCGAATGTGAACTCTGCCTTTGTCGGCGGTATCTTTGCCATTGTCAGTGTCGTTTTATGTGTTGTTGTACTTGTTGTTTCAGTGTTTCCAGCCCAGCCGCGAGAGCAGCGATTCCGTCCCTATGGCGAGCAGTACGCCCAGCCCTGCGGCGAGCAGTCCCAGCAGTCCTGCACCGAAGTTGTCGATGAGGTTCTGCGCCGCACACATCGCGCCGCCGAATATCAGCACTATCACCGTGCAGCGGCATACGGCCGTCATCAGCCAAAGCCCCAGCCATTTCATCACGCGGCTCGTCTTGCTCTTTCCTGTCTTTGCCATGGTCAGTCCTCCTCGTTTTTGGTTATGTCGTCTTTCATCTCTTCGTAGAATGCAGCACTTATTTCATCGATGTATGACGATACCAGCTGCGTATATTTCCCACCGTCAACGGCGGCGAGTGCGGTCATCAATGCGATGTGGCGTATCATCTCTTCGGGGAGGTGTACCTGTTTCGCCCAGTTGCGGAAGTCGTCTGCGGTTGCTGTTTCGAGTTCGCAGACCAGTTCCCTCGCTGTCATGTCTTTGGGTCTTTTCATTCCTTCCATAGTCTTGTCGTTTTATATTGCCTGGTGTATGATTTCGCGGAGTTCTGCCGCCTCCCTGCGTGCCGCTTCCACGCCTTCGCGTGCCGCCAGCCAGTTCGGGTTGCTGCGCTTCGAGAAGTGTTCCGCCCACCCCTCGAGGTAGTTGGCGCGGTCTATCATCGCGCTGATTTCGTCGTCGGTCATTGAGGTTATCTTTCTCATATTCCTGATGTTATGTTTTCGGTTTCGTGTTCTTTTTCGTAACTTTGTGCGTGTCTGCACTGGTTTACGGTGCAAAGATATGAAATATTTCGTGTCTGCATGAAATATTGCATGAAATAATACGGTTAAATAAAGTCAACTTCATGGACGTGAAAGAATTGCGGTCTTCTCTTGGCCTTTCGCAGGAGCAGTTCGCCAAAAAAATTGGGGTGTCTGTAAGGACAGTAGCGAATTGGGAAGCGGGCAAAGTTATCCCTGCTTCAAAACTGGAATTATTGCAGGGGCTGCAACCTAAAATGAGCCAAACTGTGACACAGACAGGTGACAATGCCCAAAATGTTCAGGGAAACGGCAATCATATTTTGCCGCTGGGAAGCCTTGAGGTGTTGAACAAGGCTCTTGATGAAATTGCTGAACAGCGAAATCAATTGGCACGTGTCATTGAAGAGATGTCTGCGCAACGCCGATTTTACGAGGACATCTTCTCGACACTACGCGACAACAATAAATAATCAACTATGGGCATAAAACAAAGTCGCAGTCGTCAGCTTGCTACTCGGCTGATGTATGCAACCCTTGTGCTGCTTGATAAGAACGGCGGAGAGATGCGCCTTTCAGAAATCGTTGAGCGGCTCGACAAGGAAATGAATTTTGGGGAATGGGAGCGTTTCGAATTAGGCAACGGCAATATGCGTTGGGTAACGACGCTCCAATTCTATTCGATAGATTTGGTCAAAGCCGATTTTATTGTCAAAAACCGAGGACGCTGGTTTCTGACAGATAGTGGTAAGGATGCCATTACCCGATATGATGCCGATACATTGTTCGATATTGCGCATCATGCTTATAATGAATGGTACAAGAATCAGGCGTGTGCTGCAAAAGATGAAGACAATGCTGATGCCTCCGATATACCGTCCGTCACGCAATTTGCCGACATAAAAGCTCGGGCGGCTGATGACCTTATGAACTATATCTATACACGTACTCCATACGAGTTTCAGGATATGGTGGCTGCACTGTTCCGAGCCATGGGGTATTACACTCCATTTGTCGCTCCTAAGGGCAAGGACGGCGGTGTGGATATTATTGCATACCGTGATCCTCTCGGTGCAATTCCTCCGATTGTGAAGGTGCAGGTCAAGCATTACAGTCCCGACAATCCGGTGACGGTAGATGTCGTGAGGAACATTGTTGGCGTGGCAAAGAATGATGTGCCTGTCGTTGTCACTTCCGGCCGTTTTGCAGAGCCGGCAAGGTTTGAGGCACGGCAAAATAATGTCCGCCTTATTGACGGCTATGAGTTTTCCGACCTGTGGATACAATACTTCGACAAAATGTCCGAGGGGGACAAAGCCCGGATGCCCATTGAGCCAGTTTACATCATCAAGCGCGACGAGTAACTGTCTAATCAATCAATGAAAAACAATCATTTAATAATGAGTTCCGACAAAAAAGAGTACGGTATCGTATACCTGTTGACAAATGAGTGCATGCCGGGTCTTGTCAAAATCGGGATGACCTCTCGCAAAGACCTCGATGCGCGTATGCGCGAGCTGTATACTACCGGCGTGCCGCTCCCTTTCGAGTGTGCATACGCTTGCAAGGTCAAGCTCTCGCACATGGGCGAACTCGAGTCCGCCCTCCACACTGCCTTTGCCCCCAACCGGGTAAATGACAACCGTGAGTTCTTCCGCATCTCCCCCTCGCAAGCCATACCGCTGCTGAAGCTGATGAACCACCTGAACGAGGGCGATGCCACTGCCGAGGTCGCCCCGAAATCAGCAACGACATAACCGCCAGCGATGTCGCTGCCATTGAAAAGACGAAACACTCGCGCCGCCCTGCCTTGAACTTCTTCGATATGGGCTTGAAAAAGGGCGATGTGCTTGTCTTTGAAAGCGACCCGTCGAAGTCCGTGGTCATTGCGGAAGCCCGCAAGGTCGAGTATCAGGGCGAGGTTCAGTCGCTGACGATGGTCACCCGCACGCTTTTGGGCAAGCCTGAAAACTACGCTTTGCAGCCTACGCCGTTTTGGCTGTACAACGGCGACAAGCTGACCGATGTCTACGACCGCGCCTTTCCCCTCCCTGACGACTGATTCGGGAGTGTCCGCCGCGTCCTGCGGCAGCAAATAGCAGCGCGGCCTGCCCGGCTTGCGGAGAGGTCGCGTTATATGATGTGCTGGTTGCTGTCGTGCTGTAATCAGAACAGAACAATCGTTTCAAACAGGTCGGCATACCCCTCTTGAGGTATTAGCCCTTTGTGTTGAAGCCGTCCGGCGATTATGCCGGGATGTGTATTGTATTTCTCTGCATACTGGCGTATGGCATCTGCCGAGTAGTCCCCGGCTTTGGCAATCTCTTTTTCTGCGGCTTGCGGCAGCAGTGTCCGTGATGCAAACGCATCGGCTTCCTCCTCTTTTTTCGTCTGTCTGTCGGGGTAGTCTATGTCTTCGAGGAATATGTCTTTCTTGCCGTGCAGCAGGATATGCCCCAGTTCATGGAAGAACGTGAACCAGAACTTGTCGTTTCGTTTTAGCCGACCGGACATCTGTATGCACGGTGTGTCTTTCAACCACCGTGTTGCGCCGTTTATTGGCGCGTTCTGCAAGCCTTCCGTATAGACCAGCTTGACACCTACAGTAGCGCACAATTCCTGCAACGCCACGGCAAAGTTTTCGGGCTGTTCTGCACACAGAGCCTTCATCGTGGGGATGGCTTCGCGCAGAGCCTTCTCGGAAAATTCCTCCACTGTCATTTCGCTTGCCTGTATCTCTCCGCGCCGCAGCCATGCGGATGTGGCATACGGGTCGTTGATGCCGTTCAGCGAAATGCGGAACGCCACCTTCAGCTGCTGGTTAAGGTAGTAGTCTTGCCATGCCTTGGCGGTACTGACTTGGAAGAACGAGAACATTGCGTGCGCGGCTTTTTCTTTGGTGTCTGTAGTTGGCAGCCACCCGAGGTCTGTCATTTCGGACATCGGGAACAGGCATGCCCATGCATAGTCGCTTTCGAGTTGCATTTCCCTTTTCCTGCGGGCAACATACTCGTCGTACCCTTTCTGCAGGTTCAGCCAGAAGTGCGCAGGTATCTTGGTGACGTTTTCAAAAGCCACTGCCATGCCCGAAGTAACGCTGCTGCTGCCGCTGATGACAGCGTGAATGGTCTTCTCTGGCTTGGAGGTACGCAGTGCAAACTCCTTGATGCTCATTCCCATTTCCTGAAGTTTTTCAGCGAGGGTTATACCAGGGTGAAACTCAACTGCCGGTATGAATTTTCTGAATGTTGCCATAATGCTGTGCTGTTATTTTCCGTGGTAATTCACTATTTCAACTACTTCGACACCCTTTATTTCAATCCATACGAAGCGGCCGTTGCTGTCTGTCGGTATCGGGTCTTCGTGAGGTTCGAAGATGAGCCGGTACGGCTGGTCGAGGTCGCACGCCCATTGCCCTTTCCTGTCCTCTTTGAGTTCATGGTAATGGCCGGCCAGGTAACGCACGTCTTCGAGGGTGGTTGCTCTGGCCAGTTGCTGGATTCTCAACTGCAGCAGGTCAGCCCGGCGTTTCCCGAACTCCTTTGCGCATTTCCTCGGGTCGGATACTGTTTTCTCCAGTTTCGTATTCTTGAAGGTTATATCCATTGAATGTGCGTTGTGAATTGAATTACACTTGGTGTTATACGTTTGTGCTGCAAAGATACTGCTTTGTTTTGAATTACAGATAGTGTCATTCGGAATTGCTTGAATATTTATGTTTATTTAGCGGCTGTTAATGCTGAGGTCTTCGGAGTGAACTGCTCGAAATTTTCGAATAGTTGCACTCCGCACTGGCGCAATAGCCACGAGGTCGTTATCGCGTCAGCGCGGACGCGGCTTTGGTCTGCTGCTCGATGTATTCCGCATATTCCGCCTCATCGCCGGCTTCGAGCAACATGTCTTTCACGGAAATCTCACTGCCTTCAGGGGTGTTGCTCCAAGCCTTGCCATGTGACAGTTCGCGCAGTCTTTCTCGGCTCGCATTACGGCAAAGATCAGCCGCGTATTCCAGGCACTCGATGTCGGTGACGGAAAGTTCAGCCATATCGGGTTTTGCGGTTGTGCTGACGATGCTGTTTTGTATCGTCATGGCTGATGCCATTCCAGACAATACCGTTGGTTCTGCTCCCCATTTGCGGGCAATGTACGTGTCGCCTGTTATGCTCCGGCCGTAAAGCGACAGATGCCGCTGGTCGGCGAGGTAAAGCATCGTGCAAAGCGTGTCGATGTCGCTCATTCCTCCGACACTCTCGATGAGCGCGAGCAGTGCGTTTACCCCTTGTTTCGATTGTTTGTCAGTCATTCTTGCGCGTGTCAGAAAATTTCGGGGATGTTGTCAACGGCTTGTTGCTTCTTGCGGTCTACTATCTTGGCGTATATCTGCGTGGTGCGCAGTTCGCGGTGTCCGAGCAGCTTGCTGACGGTGTATATGTCGGTGTCGAGCGTGAGCATCAGCACGGCGAATGTGTGGCGAGCACAGTGGAAGGTGATGTGCTTGCTTATCCCTGCCCGCTGCGTCCATATCCGCAGTTCCTGGTTGGTGCGTGAGGGGGAGAGGAAGTCGCCGAACACGTGGCTGTCGGCAGCAGCAGTTCCGCGAGCGCCTATCAGCTGCGCCGCTTGCGTCGTGATGTCGAGGTATTCCTGTCCGCCGGTCTTCTTCTGGCGGAAGACGAGCCGCGTCCTGCCGTCGAGTTGCGTCACCTCGTCCCATGTCAGCCTTTCCACGTCCGACCGCCGCAGCCCTGTCAGGCATGAGAACAGGAACGCTCGCTTCACTTCGGGGTAGTCGCAATCCGTGGCGGCGAGGGCGCGTATCTCCTCGAGCGTGAGGTGCTCGCGTGTACCCTCGACGGAAGGAAATGTGTGTATGCCCTGCATCGGGTTCTTGCGTATGATGCCGTCTTCGTATGCTTGGTTCAGTGTCGCCCTCAGCTTGTTGAAATACGCCTGTTTCGAGTTGGGCGACAGCGGGCGGCGGTCTTTCCGCTTGCGTGTGTCGTTTCCGAAGGCCTCCGCCTCACGGTCGAGGTAGTCTCGGAAGCCTTGTACCCACTTCGGGGTAATGTCGGCGAATGTGATGTTCTCCCTGCGCTCGTAGCTGCGCAGGTGATGGAGAGTCGATGCCCAGTTGCCGAAGTTGCTGTTGCTTTCCTTTTTCTTTCGCTTTTCGGCGAGTGCGAGGTAGTAGTCGAAGAAGCGCGTGTGTTCCTTGCTTGTGGTGTTGAAGCCGTACATGCCGTTCTGTATTTCTACGATGCGCTGCGCCTTTATGGAGTTGGCGAGCGCGAGGGTCTCGCGGTTGCGCTGGCGGTCGTCTTTCGTCTTTTCGGGGACGAGGTACAGCCTCAGGAACTCGTATTCGCGCTGTCCGTGGACGTATGTCGCGAGGTAGAGCGACACGTTTCCGTTGGTGAGTGTCTTCTGCCGGAGCTTTACCGGCTCTTTTGCGGTGTTCATGGTCGTGCCTGTATTAGAGGTTCGTTTTGGTACTTTTGGTACTCGCGCAATGCCGAGTACCAAATGAACACCGCAAAGATAGCAACTAATTACGCACGCATTGCAGGGATTGTGCGTTTTTGTGAATGATTAATCTTTTGTAATGCGTTGATTTTCGGCGTGTTGTGTGCAATGAAATGCAGCGGCGTGCAATGGCTGCGGAGTTGCGTGCAGAGGGTCATTTACCGACGCAGAAGCGGGAGAATATGGTGGCGAGGAGTGTGTCGGTTGTCACGGCTCCGGTTATCGTGCCGAGGGCGGCGGTGGCTTGTCGCAGGTCTTGCGCGACGAAGTCGCCGCTGATGCCGCCCTGCAGCCCTTCACGTACACGCCCCAGCGCGTCGCGTGTCTCGCACAGCGCCTGGTAGTGGCGGGCGTTGGTGACTGTCACGTCTGCTGTGCTTGCGTTGTTGCCGATTTTGCGCAGCTGCTCCAGTAGCGGCTCTATGCCGCTGCTGTCGAGCGACGATATGGCGACCGCCGTGTATTCGGGATATGCCGACTTGATGTGGCTGACGAGGTCTGACGTGTCGGCGAGGTCGCTTTTGCCGACGGCGATTATCTTATGCTGTGCCGCTGCGCCGGCGAGCGTTTCAGCCGCTTCCTCAAGCTGGCGCATTGGGTTGTCTGTCGGGTCGATGAGCCATACTATCGCCGATGCCTGTTCTATGTGGCGGTGCGTGCGGCCTATGCCGAGCCGCTCCACGGTGTCGTCGGTCTCGCGCAGCCCTGCCGTGTCTATCAGGCGGAATAGGCTTCCGCCGATTAGCGTGGTGGCTTGTATGGCGTCGCGTGTCGTGCCGGGGATTTGCGACACTATGGCGATGTCGTCGCCGACCAGCGTGTTGAGGAGCGTAGACTTGCCGGCGTTGGGTGCGCCGACGATTGCCACGGGGTATCCGTCGCGGATTACGCGCCCCTGCGCGTATGAGTCTGCAAGGGCTGTCACTTTGCCGAGTGTGTATTCGCACAGCTCGAGCAGCTGCGTACGGTCGGCGAATGACACGTCCTCCTCCGAGAAATCCAGTTCCAGCTCTATCAGCGAGGCGAGGTCTATCAGCCTCTGCCGCAGCGTGTCGAGTTCGTGCGAGAATGCCCCCTTGGTCTGTGAAAGGGCGAGGCGGTGAGCCTCGGCAGAGCGTGAAGCGATGAGGTCGGCTATCCCTTCGGCTTGGGCGAGGTCAACCTTGCCGTTGGCGAATGCCCGCTGCGAGAACTCTCCGGGCAGCGCGATGCGCACGCCGCTGTCAACGAGCGCGTTCAGCACCGCTTGCTGTATGTATGTCGAGCCGTGGCATGACAGTTCCACGGTGTTTTCGCCGGTGTATGAGTTCGGCGCATGGAACACGGTCGCCACCGCCTGGTCGATGTCGTTGCCGGCAGAGTCAGTGATGTATCCGAGGTGCGCGGTGTGCGACGGCGCGTCGGCAAGAGGTTTGCCGCGCCACAGCGCGTCGGCAGTTGCAATGGCATCAGTGCCGGAAATGCGTATCACCGCAATCGCGCCCATCCCCGGGGCAGTGCATACGGCCGCAATCGTGTCAGTTCTGTCCGTGAAAATCATGGAACAAAGTTAGGCAGAAATCCCGACATTACCATAAATCCCCGCCACTGATTTGCGTAATCGAAACAAAATCACTAATTTTGCAGAGTAAATAGAATAAACCACAAAAATACAAGACGTATGGAAAATTACTCGACGGTAGTTACAGACCAAGACCTTGCTGAAGCAGTCACCGATGAATACGGTGTTAAATACAGCCCTGACGGCACTCGACTCCTCAAGGCACCGGAAGATTTAGCGGAACATTATGAAATAAAAACTGGTACAAAAGTTATCTGTGCCAAAGCTTTTCATTGGTGTGAATCTTTGGCGAGCATCGTAATTCCCGACGGCGTGACGAGCATCGGTGACTTCGCTTTTGTGGAGTGTGAATCGTTGGCGAGTGTCACAATCCGAGGCAGCGTAACAAGCATTGGCAGCTATGCTTTTAAAGGTTGTGAATCTTTGGCGAGCATCGTAATTCCCGACGGCGTGATGAGCATTGGTGACAGTGCTTTTATGTGCTGTTCATCGTTGGCGAACATCATTATCCCCGACGGCGTGACGAGCATTGGTGACAGTGCTTTTTATTGGTGTGGATCGTTGGCGAGCATCGTTATCCCCGACGGCGTGACGAGCATCGACGACTGTGCTTTTTGTGGGTGTGAATCGCTGAAGGACATTACAATTCCCGACAGCGTGACGTACATCGGCGATGGGGCTTTTTATGGGTGTAAATCTTTGGCGAACATCACAATCCCTATATCTGTAAAGGGGGTCAAAGGAAATCCATTTTCCGGCTTGAATGGTGAGCTTATTAATAAGTCACCATATTTCACATACGAAGACGGCGTGCTGTACAGCAACGGCAAGGACAAGCTAATAGCATTCTGCCGACAAGGCGCGACATCGTATGTAATCCCCGACTGCGTGACGAGCATTGGCGACAGTGCTTTTGAGGGGTGTACGTCGTTGAGAAGCCTCACAATCGCTGACAGCGTGACGAGTATCGGCGACAGTGCTTTTTCGAGGTGTACGTCGTTGAGAAACCTTACAATCGCTGACAGCGTGACGAGCATAGGCGAATGTGCCTTTTGGGAGTGTGAATCGCTGACGAACATTACAATTCCTGATAATGTTGAGAGCATCGGCGATGAAGCATTTTCGGGTTGTACGTCTTTGGTGCATATCGCAATCCCTGGCAGTGTTACAAGCATCGGGTTTTCTGCTTTTTGCGGGTGTGAATCTCTAAGAAGAAAAACAAGAGCTGAAATTAAACGGCGTTTTGGTAATAGGGTTTTTGATTTGTATTTGTAGAATCCAATTCGAGGTGTGGAATTCGAGTGTTGGGGCGTGAGTGAATGGTATTTGGAGTAATGAAGTAGTTTTGCTAACTTTGCGGTGGAAACAACATCAAGCCAACGACAAAACCGAATATTACGTCAAACTAAAAGCCAAGACAGATGCAGTACCCGCTTATTTCGGAATACGTCCGCGCCATACAGGACGGAGGGAGCAACCTCGACAAACTCGCGCACCTCGAGCCTGTGGCAGACAAGCACGGCGAGCCGTACCGCAGCAGCGGCGCGTTTGCCGTTGTCTTCAAGATGCGCGACCCGAAAACAGGGCGATGCTACGCTCTGAAATGCTTCACGGAGGAGCAGGAGGGGAGAGCCGAGGCGTACCGCCGCATCGCCGACGAGCTGGAGACTGTCGATTCCACTTACCTTACTACGGTGAAGTACTACGAGGGGGAGCTGTTCGTTGACAGCCCCTGCGACGACGACTGCTTCCCGGTTCTGCTGATGGACTGGATAGAGGGCGAGACCATGGAGGCGTACATCGCCGCGCACTGGCGCGACAGCTACGCCATGTCGATGCTTTGCTACCGCTTCTGCCGCATGGCTGCGTGGCTTCGGTCGCAGCCGTTTGCGCACGGCGACATCAAGCCCGACAACGTCATGGTTCGCGAGGACGGCACACTGGCGTTGGTTGACTACGACGGGATGTTCGTCCCCTCGATGAAAGGCCAGAAGTCGCCGACAATCGGGACGAAAGACTTCAGCCACCCGCTGCGGACAGTGGATGACTTTGACGAGACGATAGACGACTTCACGCTTTCGAGCATCGCGCTGTCGCTGAAGGCCATGTCGCTCGACCTGACACTTCGCGAGAAATACGGTGCGGCAGACCGTCTGCTGTTCTCTGTGAACGACTACCGCGACTTGGGCAAGAGCGCAGTTCTGGCGGCACTTCAGCCGCTGTTGGCGGACGCAGACCTTGCGACCCTGCTGTCGCAGTTCCTGCTGGCATGGTCAAAGAAAGACCTCTCGCAAGCCTCCTTCCGCCTCTTCACGCTCCCCAAGCCCTCCGAACCCGAAAACCTCCGCACGAATGTCACCGAAGCCGACCTCGCCGAAGCAATCACCGATGAATACGGCGTGAAATACAGCCCCGACGGCCTCCGCCTCCTCAAAGCTCCAGACTATAGATTACAAGGCGTATATCAAATTAAACCAGGCACAAAGGTCATTTGCGATGAGGCTTTTGGGGAGTGTAGGTTATTGACAAGCATCATAATTCCTGCATCTGTAAAGGAAATGCGAGGAAACCCATTCAGAGAGTGGAATGGAGTGCTGA
>URTA01000020.1 GCA_900550645.1 uncultured Porphyromonadaceae bacterium | reverse complement strand
CAGCTGAAGAGGCGAGGAGCTACGAACCCGACACCATGTACTATGGACGATCCGCAGAGCCGGCAAGAGAATACACCGCACCTGACACAATCGGACGGCGCAAATCGAAGCCTCATTCCAAACACCGTACCGACACGCTGCAGTACAAATGAGGTTATGAAGCAGCAAAGCCGTAGCAGTCGATTAACCACGACAGGTATGGCGGCGACATACAATACAGCAGGACAATAAGTAGTTCGGGGGCTGATGTTTCGGCATATATCACAGTGAACCACTAATGCCAATATATACGAGAGACATCAGCCCGCCACAACTTATCTCCCATTGCGTTTGCCGAGAACTGACAACACATTCATGAGAGATTTTGTGGGGTGGGTTTTGGCGGTGTCGGCGGAATTTCCTAATTTTGCAAGTGACACTATATGGAACATTAACGCCGTTTTTGCGGCTTTATTATCCACACAATGGCACTTACGAGAAAGTCAATGTCAACGCCGGAGATAGTCCAGGAGCTGGGGACGAGGTTTCGCGAATACCGGTTGCGCTGCAAGCTAACGCGCAAGGAGGTTTCGGAGATTTCGGGCATCGGCATGACCACCCTGTACCGATTCGAGACCGGCAACATCTATGACATGTCGATGAGCACGCTGCTGCGGCTGCTCCGCGCCGTGGGGATGTTCGAGAGCTGGGACAGCCTGTTGCCGGAGCTTCCAGAGTCGCCGTACATGTACCGCGCCAACGACAAGAAAATCCAACGAATCAGACACCCGAAAAAATGAACCAGCTGAAATCCAAGCTGGCTTAGCCGTTCTCAGAGTACTCCGAGAACTCCGAGAACTCGGAGCATTAAGAACAACTGTCAACGGCACGGCGTGTCCCACTGGGCTGCGCAGCCTGACATAAAGAGGGGGTATGCGGAATGCACACCCCCTCAATCTATCATGACAAATCGTAAAATGGTTACTTGACTGCGACTTTGAAAGTGCGGTCAGCAGTGCGGACGATGTAGATGCCCGGCATCAGGTCGCGTGCGCTTACCTCACGGCCTTGCAGGTCGTAGTAGCGTGCGTCGGCATCGACTTCGATGACATTCACGCCTGACTGGTCAGCCTTGACCTCGACGATGAACATTTCGGAGTGGCGGTCAGTGCAATACTCTACAGTCAGCACATAGTTTCCGGCTGTGAAGTCGGTGGGTGTCTGGCAGCTGAACGCGATGTCATGTGGCTCGCCGTCTGCGGGGACAACGAAATCGGCTGTGCCGACAGCTGTCGATGCCTCCATGCCCTCCTCTGCGGGGAACAGGTAGACAGTGGCGGTCGAGTTCTCGTCAGCAGTGCCGTTATTGACGGCAGTGGCAGTAGCGGTGAAAGGCTTGCCGACATAGATGTTCTCATCGACAGCGACACTGGTCACCATCACGTTGGAGGCAGGAAGCTCTGGCGATGTGACTGTCACCTTCTTCTCAAGCAACACCAAGCCCCAGGGGTCGCACAGCATCATACTGTATTCGCCGGGCTGCACATCCTCGTCCAGCGAGCCGGTCAAGGTGATGCTGACGGGGTTGCCGTCGGTCAGGAGCATTTCAGCATAGTCTGTAAACGAAACCGCTTCCATTTCCCTGTTCAGCATAACGACGCGGCACTCTATGAGCATATCCTGCGTGACATTGGCATTGCGAGTGCCGCTGACGGTGAACGTGTAGTCGCAGCCAGGGGTCAGCTCGGACACTTCGGGGTCAGAGTATGTGGCATTGTCCTGTCCGTCGAGGTACGGGTATATGCGCTCGCTGCGCAGGTATATTTTCGGGAAATTGCGGCCTGCCACCGGCGTTTTCATCGCCTTCCAGTCGTTGTTTCCCGAAATGCTGTATGCGGGCATGAGCGTGTACGCGCCGTCAGCCACTGTCGAGGGGATTGCGCCTCCATATTGGGGAGTGCCGTAGTATACAGGTATCGACTGGCTGCGGTAGAACGGAACTGCGAGGGCATCGCCCTGCGGTGTTTCGAGCATTACGCCAAGGTCGAAAACGCCGTCATACATTGAGCCGTTGGCAAACGAAGCGAACTCATTGGACATGTCCACAGAACGCCCGTCAAATGTATACTCCGTGCTGTTGTCGGTGCTCATCCATGCATCGGGCTTCACAGACCCCTCCTGCGGAGTGTTGATGTTGACCACGATGTTCTGGCGGTAGTTGTAGCCGCCCTCGTAGCCGCCTGTACCCTGACCCTCGGGGTTGAGCGCAGAGAGGGTGAAATAGCCGTCATATTGGCCGCTCCAGCCCCAGTTGAAATGGTAGTAGCCGTCGGTGCGGTAACCGTCGCAGACAAACTCGTGTCCGCCGCCGCTCTCCGTTATGCCGGAATAGAGTATGGGGTGTCCTTTCTGCAGGTTGTCATATACTATGGCGTCCCACTCCTCGTCGGTGCAGTAGTCGCGGTACACCAGGTCGAGGCCGATGTCGTACTTGAAGTTATTAACCATGGCATTGGCCATATTACGTGCCGTCGCGCCCGACGAGGGGCCGTAATTCATCTTGACGGCATATCCGCACGCCTTCATGAGCGTGGCGACAGCCATTTGCTCCTCGTAAGTGCCGGCGTTGTCGGCATAGCTGTTGAGCATCTGGCTCCAGTTGAACGTCGTCTGGTCGAGGTTCATTGTGAGCGAGCCGCCGTTGTAGGTCACGCCGACGGTGCCTGTGCCACTCGACGGATAGTTGTAGTATTTCATCACCTGCGCCATAGCCGTTGCCACGCAGCCGGTTACGGTCGTGTTCGGGTCAGGGGTGAGCATGTTGTAGGGCGACAGCTGGTCCCAAGTCGTGGCGAGCAGCGGCGTGATGTTGGTGCGCCCGTCAGCCTCGCGTGCTGGCGCGGCAGTGCCTGAAGCCATCACGCCCGAAGCCTGTGCATTGTTGGCATGCTCAATCTCGCGGCCGTACTCCTCAAGCCACCATTTCAGCTGGTCGGGCATCTGCGTCCGGTCGGTCACCGGTCGGTCGATGTATCCGAGCACCGGCTTCGACAGCTCGTCTGCGCCGAGGATGAGCGTAGCGCGGTCGGTGGTGAAGATCTAGCAGGTGGTTAGCGACGCGAGCTTTCCGGTATGGATGAGCCGGGGTGAGGCGGAGAGGAAGGAGCGGGCCTTCTGCGGAGCGTCGGCAGCGGCGCGGGCCAGTGCCTCGTCAGGGGTCAGCGTGCGGGCGAAAGACGGTGACAAAGCCATCAATGCCGTTGCTGCGAGGATTAGTCTTCTCATAACGATTTGTGTTTAAGGGTTTATAAATGCGGCCTGCGGGCATGCTGAGCTTGAGGGCAATGCACAGCAGGCTGTATGTGCATGCAAATTTACGCTGATTATTTCGGATAAACAAATTTTACACATATTATTTCGCGGAAACAACGCAAAAACGGGGCTTGCGAGGATTTTTTAGGGGCGCAACTGTTGCAGGATTCAGATAATGGGGCTAAATTTGTTGGCGATTCAGACACTTCCAATCCATGAACTGGCGGCTCGCCGGGCGTGCCGCACAGAAACAGACGATATGAGTTACTTGAAATTTGACAAGAGCCTCATGATCAACCTGGAGCAGAGCCTCCCCAAGGAGATGTTGCGCACCAACAAATCCGGGGCTTACCACTGCACCACGATCGTGGGGTGCAACACGCGCAAGCAGCACGGCCTGCTCGTCATCCCGATAGCGGAAATGGACAACAAGGCCCATGTGCTGCTCTCGTCGCTCGACGAGACGGTGATACAGCATGACGCGCCTTTCAACCTGGGCATACACCAGTACGGGGCGAAGATATTCAGCCCTAACGGGCATAAATACATCCGCGAGTTTGACTGCGAGAGCGTGCCGAAGCTGACCTACCGCGTAGGCGGCGTGATACTGACCAAGGAGAAGGTGTTCATCTCTCACGAGAACCGCATACTCATCAAATACACGCTCAAGGAGGCGCACTCGCGCACGACGCTTCAGCTGCGTCCCTTCCTGGCGTTCCGCAACTCCAACGAGCTGTGCATCGAGAACACGGCCATAGACACTGCCGTGCGCGATGTCCCGGGGGGGATTGCCACCTGCCTGTACCCGGGATACCCGGAGCTGTACATGCAGTGTGACAAGGAGGCGCGTTGGGTCAGCGACGGCCACTGGTACAAGGGCGTGGAGTACAGCAAGGACCGCGACCGGGGGCTGCCGTACAAGGAGGACCTGTGGGTGCCGGGGTATTTCGAGCTGGACATACGCCCGGGCGAGCCGGTCATATTCTCCGCCTCTACATACCAGGCCACGCCTGACGCTTTCGGCCGCACCTACGCCGAGGAGCTGGCGACACGCACCTGCCGCACGAGCTTCTACAACTGCCTTAAGAACTCGGCAGAGCAGTTCTACCTCAAGGACGGCGAGGGGCTGCACATCATGGCGGGCTACCCGTGGTACTACGTACGCGCCCGCGACGAGATGATAGCCTTGCCGGGCTGCACGCTGTACGTGAACCACACTGACGAGTACAAGGAGATAATCTCGACATTCCTGAACGCGCTCTACCGCTACATCGACCGGGGCTTCAAGGACCGCACGATCCTGGAGATAGACCTGCCTGACATTCCGCTGTGGACGGTATGGGCGATACAGCAGTTCCGCCACACGCAGGGGACTGCGGAGTGCCGCCGCCTCTATGCCGGCGACGTGAAGCGGATAGTGGAGTATGTGCGCAGCGGCAAGGTGCGCAACCTGCGGCTCGAGGATTCGGGACTGGTCTCTACGGACGGCACGCACGTCCCCGTGACATGGATGTCGGCGAGCGTCAACGGCAGCCCGATAATACCGCGAACAGGCTATGTAGTAGAGTTCAACGCGCTGTGGTACAACGCGCTGTGCTTCCTGGCCTCGCTGCTCGACGGCGTGGAGGGCGAGGAGGGATATGTGGCCGGCATACGGCAGCTCGCTGACCGTGTGCGGCAGTCGTTCCGCGACACGTTCCTCAACGGCTACGGCTGGCTGTATGACTATGTAGACGGCAACCGTGCGGCCCAGGAGGTGCGGCCCAACATGGCGATAGCCATAGGGCTGGAGTATTCGCCGCTCGACCGTGGTGAGACGCGACAGGTGCTGCAGATGGTGACACGCGAGCTGCTTACGCCCAAGGGGCTGCGCTCGCTCTCGCCCAAGAGCTACGCATACCGCCCGGCGTATGTGGGCAACCCGAGGGAGCGCGAGTATGCCGTCCACCAAGGCCCCGCCCGCCCGTGGCTGTTTGGCTTCTACGCCGACGCATATTTCAAGGTCTACGGCATGAGCGGCACCGGCTTCATCGAGCGGATGCTCATAGGCTACGAAGACGAGATGACCGAAGGGTGCATCGGGTCGCTGTCAGAAATGTATGACGGCAACCCGCCGTACCAGGGGCGCGGCGCGGTCAGCGCAGCCAAGAATGTGGGCGAGATACTCCGCACGCTGCGCAACATCAAGGAAATAACAAAATTGCAACCCACGGAATTATACTGATATATGAAGGCTCTAATGTTCGGGTGGGAATTTCCGCCCCATATCCTCGGAGGCCTCGGCACTGCCAGCTACGGACTGACCAAGGGTATGCACGCCAACGGCGACATGGACATCTCGTTTGTAATACCCAAGCCTTGGGGCGACGAGGAGAAAGGGTTTGCCAACATCATCGGCGCGTGCAACACCCCCATAGCGTGGAAAGACGTGAACTGGGACTATGTCAACGCTCGGCTGGGCAAATACATGGACCCGCAGCTCTATTTCGACCTGCGCGACCATATATACGCTGACTTCAGCTACATGAAGCTCAACGACCTCGGATGCCTGGAGTTCTCCGGACGGTATCCGGACAACATACTCGAGGAAATCAACAACTACTCGATAGTGGCTGGCGTGATAGCGCGTACAGTGCCGTGCGACATCATACACTCGCACGACTGGCTGACATACCCGGCGGGCATACATGCCAAGAACATCACCGGCAAGCCGCTCGTCATACACGTCCACGCCACCGACTTCGACCGCTCGCGTGGCAACGTCAACCCGACGGTGTTCAGCATTGAGAAGGACGGCATGACGTATGCCGACCACATCATCACCGTCTCCGACCTGACGCGCCGCACCGTCATCGAGAAGTACGGCATAGACCCGGGCAAGGTGACGACCGTGCACAACGCGGTCATTCCGCTGTCAGACGAGCTGCTCTCCCTGCCGCGCCGCACCGGCGGCGACAAGGTGGTGACGTTTCTCGGCCGCATCACCATGCAGAAAGGCCCCGAGTATTTCGTCGAGGCCGCAGTCAAGGTGCTGCGCAAGGACCGGGGCGTGCGTTTCGTCATGGCCGGCAGCGGCGACATGATGGACGCCATGATAGGCCTTGTGGCCAAGCGGGGCATATCGGACCGCTTCCACTTCACCGGCTTCCTCAAGGGGCGGCAGGTCTACGAGATGCTGCGCGACAGCGACGTGTACATCATGCCCTCCGTCTCCGAGCCTTTCGGCATCTCGCCGCTCGAGGCCATGCAGATGGGCGTGCCCTCGATAATCTCCAAGCAGTCGGGGTGCGCCGAAATCCTGAACAACGTCATCAAGACCGACTACTGGGACATCGACGCGATGGCCGACGCCATACACGCCATAATCTCCTACCCCGCGCTCTACGAGCAGCTCCGCCACGACGGCATCGAGGAGCTGAAGGGGATAACGTGGGAGAAAGCCGGCAAGAAAGTTATCGACATTTACAAATCATTAATCCGCTGACGCGCAGCGCAGCAACACACACCTGAATATGAAATCAGTTTGCCTGTACTTCAAGATACACCAGCCGTTCCGGCTGAAACGTTACCGCTTCTTCGACATCGGCAATGACCACTACTATTTCGATGACCTGACCAACGAGGAGATCATCACGCGCATTGCCCGGCAGTCGTACATCCCGACAGCCCGGGTGCTGCTCGACCTGCTGAACAGCCCGGACTACGACTTCCACTGCGCCATCGCCATTTCCGGCACGGCGATAGACCAGCTGCAGAACTATGTGCCGGAGTTCATCGAGCTGCTGCGCAAGCTTGCCGACACCGGCAAGGTCGAGTTCCTCGCCAGCACATTCTCCCACGGCCTCTCCTCGCTGCAAGACCCCGCCGAGTTTGAGCGGCAGGCACGCACGCACCGCAGCATCGTCAAGCGGCTGTTCGGAGTGGAGTCAAAGGTGATGTACAACACCGAGCTGATATTTGACGACGACATCGCCTCGATGATGCGTTCCATGGGATACGACGCGGCCGTCACCGAAGGCGCGAAGCACATCCTGGGCTGGAAGTCGCCTAACTTCCTCTACCGCTCCGCCACGGCGCAGTCGCTGGGGCTGCTGCTCGTCAACGACAAGCTGACCGAGGACATAGCCCTCAACTTCAACAACCCCGGCTGGCACGAGTACCCGCTGACGGCAGACAAGTACATCGACTGGATAGCCTCGCTGCCCGAAGACCAGCAGGTGGTCAACATCTTCCTCAGCATGGAGACCATCGGCTCGTTCCTCCCCAGGGAAACAGGCATATTCGAGTTTCTCAAGGCACTCCCCTATTTCGCCAGCCAGCGCGGCGTGAAGTTCACTACGCCCTCCGACGTGGTCGCACGGCTCAAGCCGGTAGACGCGCTGTCGATACCCTACCCGCTGTCAGGCACAGACGAGGCTCGCGACGTGTCGGCTTGGCGCGGAAACACCATGCAGCGCGAAGCTCTCGAGAAACTGTACTCTATAGCTGACCGTGTAAACCTGTGCACCGACCGCCGGCTGAAACAGGACTGGCTGTTCCTGCAAAGTTCCGACCACTTCTACTACATGAGCACCAAGAACCTCGCCGACGGGGCGACACACGCATCGTTCAGCCCGTACGAGTCCCCCTTTGACGCTTTCATCAACTATATGAACGTCCTCGCCGACTTCATGGTGCGTGTACGCGAGCAGTACCCGGAAGAAATCGAGAACGAGGAGCTGAACCCGCTGCTGCTCACGATACGCAACCAGGCGGCGGAGATACAGCAGCTCAAGAAGGAACTGGCAACGCTGCGCACCAACGCCGCCAACGACGCAGATGCGCCCAAGGCATCGCCGAAGCCAGCAGCCGCAACGGCAAAGCCCAAGACAGCAGCGAAGAAGCGCAAGAAGTAGCAGGGGGGCGACAACAGCCGCTGCCACCGTTGCACGTGTTGCATCTGTTTCATTTGTTGCACCCCTGAAACGGTGAAACAGGTGAAACAACGTCCTTGACGGAAGTTGACTGTTCGGCTTTGTTCGGCTTGTTCGGGCGTTCCCAGCCCCCGAACAGACCGAACACCCGAACATATTCCTGATATTTGTTTACCGTGTTTCCTCTGTTAACCTCGTTAACCGCCCCGTGGCAGGTTAACAGGGTTAACACCTCTGCTTATCCCTGACAGAAGCAGCCTGTTCGGTTATGTTCGGCTGTGTTCGGTCGTCCACAGCCCCCGAACAGACCGAACACCCGAACACTTCTGCTTATATTCATCGGAGTACTCCGAGTACTCCGAGCGTGCGACCTCATCGCCGCAAATGTTAAACAGCGGTTTTCGCGTCGGAGGAATGTTGTAATTTTGCACCGTCGGAGATGCTATGACAGTGCGTAAGCAGTTATGGCAGGGGGTGTCGTATACATACTATACATTAAATATAGTATATATCTGTCTGTCAGAGGAAGAGGGCTGCACTGCCGACGAGGGCAAGCTTCCTGCCGACGCAGAGCAATGCACCCCCGACGGGAAAGCTGCTGCCGACAAAATCGGGTTGCCCTCATCGGAGTACTCGGAGACCTCGGAGTTCTCCGAGAAGCGGTGGCAACTTTCCTGACGGAAGTTGACTGTTCGCCTTGTTCGGTTGCGTTCGGCCATGTTCGGGCATTCCCTGCCCCGAACAGACCGAACAAACCGAACACCCGAACAGGGAGGAAACAGGAAGCAATAATAAGCGAGGGGGCTGCGCCAATCTCTGACGCAGCCCCCTCTCGTTGGCCAGGGTCGGCAAACCGGGCGTGTGCAACCGACCGCACGCCGCCACGGCCTGCCTTTCCTATCCGGTTATCATCTTACCATCACTTTGCAGCTCTTCTTGCCTGCGCTCACCAGGTAAACGCCGGCTGTGACCGAAACCTCGTCGCGGCCAGTGCCGATGAACGATGTCACCTTGCGGCCGTCTACTGCATAGACCGTCACCTGCATGCCGTCAGCCCCTGTAACGGTGATGTTGCCGTCACCGGCGGTGACAGCCACGCTGTCCGCGCTGACGCCGTCTACTGCGAGGGTGCTGATGCGCAGGATGTTGGAGTATGCGCTCTCGCCCTTGTCATAGACCACGGTCACGGCATAGTCGTGGAACGCGGTGTCGTCGGGGGTGTCGGTATACTCGAGTTCCATAATCGGCTCTGCTGTCAGGCACGCATCGTCGCGGTAGACGTTGTAACCCATGAGCGAAAGCTCGCCGGTGTAGGAATCGGAGGCGTAGAAGCTGATGTCGTCCACCATGAAGATGTACGCATCTTCCGAGACGCAGCGTATCGCGAAGTAGCGTGCGCCCTCTGGGAGCGTCACCTTCTCCTCGTACCACTGCACAGGAGCGGAACGCAGGTCGCCAATTATCTTGAAGTCCTCGGGCTCGATGCCTGTCGTGGAATAGTACACCTCGTAACGCTCAAAGCCGTATTCAGAAGTCAGCGACTTGACCCAGAACGAGATTTCCTGCTCTATGCCGGGGAGCAGCGGCGAGATGAGCCAGTCGTCGTTCTTGCCGGTGTTGGAGCAGAAGGAGGCGAACACCTGGTCGCCGCTGTGGGGAGCCCAGTCAGTGGGAGTGCCGTCCTCGTTCTCCACGGGGATGCCGGCGGCAGAGGGGTTGAAGGCCATGAACGCCATTGCACCGCCTGCGTTGGGGTACTGCAGCGACGAGCCTGTGGGGCTTGCAATGCCCACGGTCGTGCCCTTGTCAGCGTCGCGGACAGTCCACTCGCCGAAGTTGTCTATCGAGAACTGCGCGAAGTTGTCTACGGTCTCTGTCTGACGCTCTCCGCCGGCAGTGCCTATGGTCGGCTCGCTCCATGTCAGGAGGATGTCCTTGCCGTTCTCGGCTGTTCCCTCGAGGTCATGGATTGCGGGATAGTTCGGGCGGTTGAGCTTGGTCTCCATGGTCGCTGACGTATTGTCGCCGTCATACTGGTCGTTGGCATAGACCACCTTGGCATGCCAAGTCACGTTGTCGCTCCAGGTGTTGGAGGGTGTAACGTCAAACACGTACTCGCGCACGCCGTCAGGGAGCGTGGTGACACCCTCGAGCGTCTGCTCGAGCTTGCCGTCGCGGTATAGCTCCACGCTGAAGTCCTTGGCAGTCTTCTTGCCACGGTTCTCGACCTGGACACGGATTTTGGAGAGTTCGCCGACCATCATGCGCGAGGGCACGTTGAAGCCGGTCAGCGCGAGGTTGTAGTCATAGTTCTCCTTGACCATGATATTGTCGATGTGTACGAAAGCCACGCCCTCGGGGCATTTTGCGGTAAAGGCTACCTGAACGGGCAGACCCGAGCCGGCGTAAGCGTCGAGGCTGAACTGCGCCTTCTGCCACCCCTCGGAGGGAGCGTCCTCATAGTTAACAGTGCCGATGCGCTGCATCTCGCCGTCAGCGACGATAACGTCAACGTAGATGCGGCAGTCCTCGAGCTTGGTGGCGAACCAGCGGAACTCAACCACGGGGCTTTCGGCATCGCCCAGGTCAATCTTGGACGAAACGAGCGTGCCGCTGTCGCCCTCTTCCTGGCTTTTGAAAGTCACCAGTCCGCCGTCGTTGTCATACGGGGCTGCTGTCGGGGTCTGTCCCTCGTGGGTGATGCTCCATGTGCCGCTGCTGCCTTCGGGTATGCGCACGTCCCAGGGGTCGCAGTTGAGGCGGCCGTCGGGGAACGACTCGATGAACGGCAGCTCATACGGCGTGCCTACGGTCACGGTGTTCGAGGCCTGGCCGTAGCCATAGCCGGCGGGGGACTGTGCATATACATAGTACTGGAAGAACTCCTGGCGGTAGCCGCCCAGCGGGGGATTGTCGTCGGTGAACGTGAGTGCCGTCAGACCGGTGGCGAGTTCAGCCTCGTCGTTGGCGCGAAGAACAGTATATGTGAGCGCGGAGGGGTCGAAATAACCGCCGGTCTCGCTCTTTGCGGGAGCTTCCCAGGTGATTACGACCTTGCCGCCCTGCTCCTTGGCAGTGACATTCACGGGCAGTCCGGGACGGTCATGGCCTACGTATACGGTCTTGCTCACGGAGTAGCCCTCGCCCTTGTCGTTGGCGGCGGTGATGACATATACGTTGTCGCTCTGCTCCGCCTGGCTGTCGGTGTATTTCACTTCCGCGCCGGGAGCGGGATTCTCGATAGTTGTCACGAGCTTTCCGTTGCGCTTTATCGTGATGCTTGAGATAGAGGACAGGTCATTGCCCTCAACGGTCTTGGCCGGTGCTTTGAACGAGATAGAGGTCTCGAGCTTGCCCTGCGATGCCGGGGTGATTGAGAGGTCGGTCACTGCGCCGGGAGTGCCGAGCAGCGGGCCCTCCTCGATGCGCAGGTCGTCAGCGTAGAGGTAGAGCTGGTCGGCGCGGCTGCATCCGTGCACACCGAAGTAATACTTGCCTTCAGAGGCTACGTTGACATATCCGTCCATGATGATGCCGTCGGCAGTCTTGATGTCCTTCGGGCCGGCAATCACAGTCATCGATGTGCTTTCGGGCAGGCTGCCGAATCCGAGCTCGGCACGCTCCGTGCCTATCGAGCCGTGGCTGCTAATGCGTGCGGAGAAATGGTACATGCGGTCAGAGGAGAGCCTTACGGCCGGGGTGAACAGCCAGTCGTTCATCGGCTCTTTGTATGAGTTGGCTGCACTGTACTTGCAGCGTGCGGAGTTGCGTATGATGTCGAAAATCCATGTCTCCTCGTCACCGTTGGTGTCCTCGACGGTCAGGTTGGCGAAATCGTCGTCGCTGTCAATGGCGTTGAAGTAAGGGAGCGGCTGAACGCCTACGCCCACCTTGTTGGACTCGGAAGTTGCGCCGCTGTAGCCCTTGAACGAGGGTGTGACGGTGTAATGGTAGAGGTCAAAGCCCTCGCCGTCCTCGACGGTCTCGGCAAATGTGGTCTCCGAGAAGTCTTTTGCCACTTCTACATCGCCGGGGAAGCGGTGAATGGTATACTTGACATCGCCCATGTCGTAATATCCGCCGTGGACGGACTCGGCAGGAGCAGTCCATGTCAGCGTCATAATGCCGTTGCGGACATTGCGCACCAGCTTGAGGTCAGCCACAGCGTCAGGCACGTCCGCGCCTATCCATTTCTCGGTCTGCGTCAACGGCGACTTGCCCACGGTGTTGCTTACGGTCACCGACAGGCGGTAGTTGTCCGGGGCAGCCACGGTCAGCGGCACGCGCACGGCCTCGCCGGCGGCGGCGGTTGCGGTGGTGTGTTCCTCCTCATTGACCGCGAGAGTGTAGGTCAGCTCACCGGTCAGGCTCTTTTCAGAGGCGAAGGTCATGGTCGGCATGGTGAATGTCACATAGCCGGAGAGAGCCTCGCCCGCGAAGTCGATGCCAAGGTCGGCGACAGCCGCCGGAGCGTCGTCTTCAGCTTCTGGCACAGGTATGAACATGCCGGTCATCTCCATGTTCTGCGCGATGTCGGTGATGTATGTAGCCGCGCCGGTGTTGAGGTCAATGGTGTACAGGCGAGCCTTGGCGTCAGCCTCCATGCACTCCCAGTAGAACGTGTCGGTGGCAAGGTCGAAGCAGCCTGAAGCCGAATAGCTCGGGCGGCGGCCAGTCGCGCCGATAGCGGTGCGGTCGCCGGTGCGCTTGTCAAACTTGTAGAACACGCCGTCCAGGCCTACGCCGTACACATCGCCCTGCGAGGAAACGCCCACGGAGAGGATGATGAGGTCAAGGTCTTTTAGGCGGGTGCGCTTGCCGGTCTCAAGGTTGAGGAAACCGAACACCCAGCCGTCGCCGTCGTCGTTCATGAAGCAGCCGTAGGCGTTGCCCGTTGTCGGGTCGTAAGCCATGTCCTGCGCCACCGCGCCTGTCTCGACGTATGCGTCACGCTCGATTTCCCATGTCTCGAAGTTGACGACATACATCTGCGCCATGATCATGCCCATGAAGGTCATGTAGCTGGTATAGTAGTACTTGCCGTTGGCGAAACAGCCGCCGCCGGTAACTACATAGTCCTCGCCCACCTTGACAGGCTGGAGCGTCGAGCCGTCGGTCTTGTCAAAGGCATAGATGCCCACAGGCTGGTAGTCCGAGGTCCAGGTGTCGGCATAGATTGCGCCGCCGTAGATTTTCTGCGCGTCGGCAGTCGTGATTTTACCGACGGAATACATCGGCATTGCGGCCGGAGCAGCGTAGGGGCGGGTCTGCGGAAATCCGTGGCCGGTCAATGATCCGGCTTTCAGGCGCGGCACCATCTCCAGGGCTGTAGCCTTGCCGGCCTTGTCCGCGTGCCGCTGCATGGCGGCCGTTTCGGCGGAGCTGACACGTCCCAAGGGGACTTGCCGGGCCTCTGCGGACTGCGTGAACACGCCTCCGATAGCGGCTGCCGCCAATAGCGTAAAGAGTTTTCTTTTCATGGGTTGTCGTTTATTGTTTTGTTACTTTATTATCAGTTTCCAGTTCTTGCTACCGGCGTTCAGCAGGTAGATGCCGGGGAAGGGGGCGCGTATCGTACCGCTGCCCCGGACTGCGCCGACGAGCAGCCCCTGCATGGAGTAGAGCGACGAGGTGATGCCGTCAGCAGCGGTCACATTGACCGAGCCGCCCGACACGCGGAACGAGTAGCCGTCGAGGAGCGTGTCGCTCACACCGCCCATGTCGTCAGTGTGCAGGCGCACCTCACGTGAGGGCTTGCTGAGCAGGTCGCCCTGCCGGGCGGTGACATTGAGCCAGTATGTAGTCACCGGGGCAAGGCCGGACAGCAGCATCGACGTTTCAGCACCCTGCCACAGCACCTCGCTGCCGCCGAAATATGCCTTGGCGAGGTCGCCGCCGTAATTGACGCACACGTCATCGAGAGCCAGCGAGCCCTTGCCGCCGTTGTTGAACGAGATGCGGAGCGCACAGCAGTTCTCGGGCCATGTATAGTCCTCCTCCATGTAACAGCTCTTGCCGCCGGCAGCGTTCTCGACAGTGAAGTCCTTGATGAATGTCCAGTCGCCGCTGCCCTTGCCCCACACCTCGATGCGGGCGTCGTCAGCCGCGCTCACGCCGCGGGCCCAGAACGAGAGCGACCGCACGCCCTCGTCATAGTATGGCGTGGAGAGGTACTGGCCGCTGGTGTTGAAGCGCAGTGAGGGGACAGCCTCGCCGCAGTAGGCAGCGTTGGCGTATGTCAGGTTGCTGTTGGTCTGCCAGCCCCCAGCGAGGGCGGAAACGCCGCCGGTGAAGTCTGCAGTCTCGCTTTCAGGCGAAGTGTAGCTCTTGGTGTAGACGCTAAGCATATACTCGTCAGCGCCCTCAACGGCCGACCAGCTGATGCGGTAGTCCTTGTCGCCCGACTTCACAGCCGGCTCGACCTCCGGGCGGAGGTAGTCAAACGTAGCGTCGAGGGTTGTCACCGACACCTCGTTGGAGCTTGCGCTCTGCAGCCCGGTCTCGGGGTCAAGCACACGCACGGAGTACTTGTATTCTGTGGCATAGTCGAGGTCGCTGACCACGGCACGGCGTTCCGCGCCCACGTTGCGGCTGTCCCAGCCCGGGACAAAGGTGGTGGTTAGCTTGCCCGACTCTGACATCTCTGTCGTATAGACCGACAGGATGTACTGGCAGCCGGCGTTGCCCTCGCCCCACGACGCGGTGAAGTGGTCTATGCCCACTTCCTCCGCCTCGTTGGCTGTCACAGCCGGCACCTCGTTCTTGCCTCCGCTCACCTTGAAGTAGATGTAGCCGTTGCTCTCGCGGATGTCGGTGACCGGCTTGTTCTGCGGCTCGTCGTCCCAGCTGCGCATCGACGGCGTGGTGTCGTCGGTAAACTCGGTCACGTTGGCCGCGCCGGGGAATGAGTCGCCGTCGCGGTTGCTGCTCGACTGCAGGCCGTCTGCCTCCTCGATGTCAACATACTGGTGCGACTTGGTGTTGTTCACAGTATTGTATGACCACACGTTGGGTTTGTAGTCTATGTGCCATACCAGCATGCCGTGGCCGGGGATGTACTTGTCCCAGCCGGTCTGCTGGCGGTTCTCAAACAGGAAATACTCGTCAGGGTTGGACGTGCTTATCCTCGCCGCCGTGTTGGTGGCGATGTTGTCGAGCTTGATGTTGGCAGGCGCGCCTATCTCCCGAGGCTCGAGCCAGCCCAGGGCATAACGCTCGTACGCCGAATAGTTGGGCGGTGTGCGCGAATCGTTGTTGTACGGGCCGGCATCCATGACACACCAGTCGCCCGGCGTGAACGCATTGGAATAGTTGGTCGAATACAGGTCGGGCAGCCCGAGGACATGGCTGAACTCATGCACGAATGTGCCGATGCCGTCCATGCGGTCCTGCAGGTCAATCTCGTTGGTGCAGGCATAATGGTTCAGCCGCACGCCGTCATACATGAACGGCTCGTTGGTGTATTCGGTCAAGTCCCACGAGTGTGGCCACACGCACTCCTCCGGCACGCCGTAGCCGAGGTTCTCGCCGTAACCGGCATAGAACACGAACACGTTGTCTATCCAGCCGTCGTGATCCACGTCGTACTGCGAGAAATCGACCTCGTCGTCGAGGATGTCACAGGCATGGATGACCATCTCGTGCGCACGCGCGTCATCGCCGCCGCTCGACTTGTTCTCGCCGTAATAGGCTCGCGGATGCGGCAGCCGCACAGGACCGTACACGTCAAACGTAGGCTGGAACTCCCCCATGGAGTTGTCAACGAACCAGTCGCGTGCGCTGCCCGTGCCTCCGTAGTTGGAGTAGCCCTTCTCGTTGAGCATGCGGCTGAACTCGTTGTGCGCGTCAGGCACGGTGAAGCTCACGTCGGTATATTCCACCAGTATGACCGCGCCGCGTATCTCCCCCTTGGTCGGGAACGTGGAGGGCAACGCGCCGCTGCGGCGAGGGCTGCGGCGCGTCTGCCCGTCTATCACAGACACCATAGCCTCGCGGTCTATCGAGCGCACGAAGGCTGCCTCCGCCGCGTCACGGCTGCCGGTGGCACGCACAGACGAGCGCACCAGCCGCCCCGAAACCGGCTGCATATAATAAAAAAATCCGTCGGTTGCCTTCTCTATGACATACCCGTCGGACGTAGTGTGGTAATGGTAGCGTTCGTCACCCTGGAGGCGCACAGCCAGCTCGCTTCCGTCGGGAAGCTGGACTTGGCTCGGCCGGGGGTTGGAACGGACAGCCTCGACGCCGACAGTCCCGCAAAGGGCTGTCAGGGCTATCGGGAGGATGCGTTGCAGATATTTCATACTGTCTATGGTTATATTTTGTTATTTCGTTGGAGGCGCGTCGGGCAATGCCGCCTACCGGGCTGATGCGCTGACGCATACGTTTGATGTTGCAAAGGAAATGCTTTTTTCAGCAACACCGCTGAACATAAATCAAAAACGACATATATGCGCCAAAAATATCTCGTTTTTCGCTTGCTGCTTAACATACATCTATCTACCTTTGCGCCGAAAAGAGCTGCACGCCCTGCCGGACGGCTCTGACAATACACAATAAAATTAACCCGATTAAAACTACCGTTATGCAGAAAAACTACCTGACAATGGCTGTCGCCGCAGTGGCAGTCCTCGCGCCCGCCTCAATGTCGGCTGCCGCTCCCATGCCCCCCTCCAATGTCGTCGCCACAGAAACTTCAGACGGAATAGTCCTGACATGGACCGCCGTCAACGAAGACCAGGACGAGGAATACGTTGACCCCGCAGAAGTGGTATATGACGTGTTCCGCATCAATGTCGCCAACGATGAAAGCACAGCCGTGGCACAGGACATCGCTGCCACCACATACACCGACGCGCTCACAGGCATCACCGGCGACAACATCTTCAAATGGCAGGTTATCGCCAAGACCGACGGCGGCTCAAGCTCCTCATACGAGGGATATTCCAACGAGGTCTTCCTCGGCAACGGCGTGGCACTCCCCTTCATCGAGACTTTCAACACCCCAGGCGAATGGGGACGCGAGGCGGACAACTTCTGGGTGGCTGCCCACAACGGCGGCTGGAGCGACTTCCGCGTTGACATGAGCAACTTCGCTGACCTCGGCGACGGCAACTACGTATACATCTACGGCATCGACCGCACCGACGAGACTCAGGACGGATTCGTATACTTCGAGCCCAGCAAGTGGTCTGCCGCCGAAGTGCCATACACTACCGGCAAGATCAACCTCTCTGACGGCATCGCCACAGGCCTCTCGTTCCACTACTTCGCCGCACCCAACCCGAAGGACGACTTCAGCGCAATCGTCATCGACGGCAACGGCACAGAGCATCTCCTCGCCAACATCAAGCCCGAAGCAGCCGAGGCCAGCTGGAAGAAAGCGGATTACTCGCTGACAGAATACATCGGCCAGAGCATCCGCATCCAGTTCAAAGTCGCTTACGACCCGGACAACGCACCCGAAGAGGGCATCATCCTCCCCATCTGCATCGACCAGGTGACTGTGATGAACAATACGGACGTCTCCGTGGCTGAAACCGCTGTCGGCAGCGTCATCGCCACAGAGTACTACACCATTGAGGGCATGCGCATAGACAACCCGCGCGAAGGGCAGCTCGTCATCCGCCGCGACATCATGGACAACGGCTCGGTCAAGACATCAAAAATGCTGAAATAAGCACTTCTTCATACCATGCAATGACCTCCCGTGCCGCAGGTGCTTCCGACACCCCGGCACGGGACTTTTCATTTGTCCCCCTTGTCCCTCGACTTGCCCATCTCCTCCTCCGCAATGCGGCGGCGCACCCGGCTGAGCGTTTGCGGCGTGATGCCAAGGTAAGAGGCTATGTCTTGCAACGGTATGAAATTCAACATCTTGGCAGAGCGCATCTTCTGCAAGTTGATATAGCGGGCATACGCATCGCCCTGACCGAGGAACGTGTAACGACGCTCTATGATGTACAAGCCGTCTATCAGGTACTGCGAAGTCCACAACGCCCATTCAGGCGACTTGACTATCAGCTCCTTGACCTTGTCTATGTCAGCCGTGTACACCTCCATGTCAGTCAACGCCTCGACAGACGCTACCGCCGGCAGCCCACGAGACAGCGAGAACATAGATGCGAGCAGGTCGCCGTCCATGGCAAACCACCGCGTATGCTCCTTGCCGTCACACAGCGTGAAATTGCGGGCGACACCAGACTTGACGAAAAACACCTCGCGGCTCAGATGACCCTGGCGTATCATCAGCGTGTTGGCCTTTATACGCTGCTCGTGCAACAGCGGACGCAACAGCGAGATGCCCTCGTCGCTCATCGGATATATATCCCTGATGATTTCCTCTATTTCCATAAGCACTATCTCCTTTTCTCGTTAAGCGGCCTGCCGCACTTGGCGGCACAGCCACGCTACCAGTCCCAAAATTAGCCAAAAACATCCAGATACGCAACACCCAGCCCCACAGCAGCATCGCCGGCACGACGTTTCAGGCACTCGGCGGCGCAGTCTGGATTTGCCTGTTCGCCGTTTTTTTAGTAATTTCGCAGCTGGTTTAACCGTCGGCGGCAACTGCGCCGCCCCCATTCCACCTCAAGATGAAAAATATCCGCAACTTCTGCATCATAGCCCATATCGACCACGGCAAATCTACGCTTGCCGACCGTCTACTCGAATACACCAACACCGTAGCAGCCAAGGACATGGAAGCCCAGGTGCTCGACGACATGGACCTGGAGCGAGAACGCGGCATCACCATAAAGAGCCACGCCATCCAGATGGAATACAAGCAGGACGGCGAGACTTTCATCCTCAACCTCATTGACACCCCTGGACACGTCGATTTCTCTTACGAGGTGTCGCGCTCCATTGCCGCCTGCGAGGGCGCGTTGCTCATCGTTGACGCTTCGCAAGGCATACAGGCGCAGACCATATCCAACCTGTACATGGCTATCGACAACGACCTCGAAATCATACCCGTCATCAACAAGTGCGACCTCGACAGCGCAAACCCTGAAGAGGTGGAAGACCAGATAGTAGACCTGCTCGGCTGCAAGCCCGAAGAGGTCATACGCGCTTCGGGCAAGACCGGCATGGGCGTGGACGAGATACTACGCGCAATCGTAGAACGCATACCAGCTCCCGAGGGCGACCCAGACGCGCCGTTGCAAGCCCTCATCTTCGACTCCGTGTTCAACCCCTTCCGGGGCATCATCGCATACTTCAAGATCGAGAACGGCACCATACGCTCCGGCGACTTCGTCAAATTCGTCGCCACAGGCAAGGAGTACAACGCCGACGAGATAGGCGTGCTCAAGCTCGACATGTCGCCGCGCAAACAGCTCTCTGCCGGCAACGTGGGCTACATCATCTCCGGCATCAAGACCTCTCGCGAGGTCAAGGTCGGAGACACCATTACCCATGTCGCCAAGCCCTGCGAAAGCGCAATAGACGGCTTCGAGGAGGTCAAGCCAATGGTCTTCGCCGGCGTATACCCTATCGAGACCGAAGATTTCGAGAACCTGCGGGCATCGCTCGAGAAACTCCAGCTCAACGACGCATCGCTCACCTTCACGCCCGAATCGTCCGCCGCCCTCGGCTTCGGCTTCCGCTGTGGATTTCTCGGACTGCTCCACATGGAGATAGTCCAGGAACGCCTCGGACGCGAGTTCGACATGGATGTCATCACCACCGTCCCCAACGTGTCCTACAAGGTCTACGACAAGAAGGGCAACGTCACCGAAGTCCACAACCCCTCCGGTCTGCCCGACATCACACTCATCGACCATATCGAAGAGCCGTACATCCGCTCAAGCGTCATCACACGCGCCGACTTCATCGGCCCGATCATGACCCTCTGCCTCGGCAAGCGCGGCGAACTCGTCAAGCAGGAATACATCTCCGGAAACCGAATCGAACTCGTGTTTGACCTCCCCCTCGGCGAAATCGTCATCGACTTCTACGACAAGCTGAAAAGCATCTCCAAAGGGTACGCCTCATTCGACTACCACCTCAACGGATTCCGCGAGTCAAAGCTCATCAAACTCGACATACTGCTCAACGGCGAGAGCGTAGACGCGCTCTCAACCCTCACACACGTTGACAACGCCGTGCGCTTCGGACGGCGCATGTGCGAGAAGCTCAAAGAGCTGATACCACGCCAGCAGTTCGACATAGCCATACAGGCAGCTATCGGCGCGAAAATCATCGCACGCGAAACCGTCAAGGCCGTCCGCAAAGACGTGACCGCAAAATGCTACGGAGGCGACATCTCACGCAAACGCAAGCTGCTCGAAAAGCAGAAAGCCGGCAAGAAGCGCATGAAGCAGATCGGCTCGGTCGAAGTGCCCCAGAAAGCCTTCCTCGCCGTGCTGAAACTCGACTGACGCAGCCCCGGCTGACGAAAAACACACGCCAGACACGCGCCGCAACCGGGATTTTTTATTAACTTTACGCCGTCAAACACACCGACCGAATGGCATACACCGCGCCGATAGACGAGAAGAAACTCGTCGCAGACCTTCAGAACGAAGCGACAGCATACGCCGCATTCGACACACTGATGCGCACATACGGCGAACAGATGTACTGGCAGATACGCAAAATGGTCGTCAACCACGACGATGCCAACGACCTGCTCCAGAACGCATTCATCAAGGTGTGGAACAACATCGCCTCCTTCCGGGGCGAGGCGAAACTCTCAACGTGGCTGTACAAGATAGCCGTCAACGAGTGCATTAACTTCCTCAACAAGGAGCGGCAGCGCAACACCATCTCCGGCGACACCGAAGACGAATCCTTCCTGCTGCAGAACATCGAGGCAGACCCCTACTTTGACGGCGACGAAGTGACGCTGGTGCTGCAGCGGGCCGTCGCCTCGCTGCCCGAGAAACAGCGGCTGGTGTTCACCATGCGCTACTTTGACGAAATGAAATACGAGAAGATGTCCGAAATCCTCGGCACGTCAGTCGGCGCATTGAAAGCATCCTACCACCACGCCGTCAAGAAAGTCGAGCAAGCCCTCTCCCGCGCCGAAATATAATCCCTCGTTTTTTAGCTTAAAAGACCTAATCCGCTATCGGTCAACATTTTTGCATCCAACCTTGCAGGAACATACACCATTTGCTCTCGACTGAGTTTCTCGATGAAACTCCGCACTTCTGCATCCATAGTCGAGTACCCCATTATGTCCTTGTCTGCGATAATTATTGTATGCTCCTTTGCACGGCTTGTCGCCACATTGAATAAATGCGGCTCTAATGTCCTAATATATGATACGTTAGGTATAACAAGGACTGTAACATCAGTTGTCAGCCCCTGAACCCGAGCTATGGTTTCGACAAATACGTTTTTATGCGCACCAACAGTTTGAATAATTGACTTTTGCAACGCTTTTACAGTCCGGATCATACAAGTCAATACTGCGACATTTTTCTTTGGCGACTCCTTTATGATGCAACCGACAATATATGTCGCCATCTGAATCGCGAATTTGGGGGTATAATCACTTATTCCCATGTCTGTCAATACCAAAGCCGGGCCTCCTCGACGACTGACAATCCGATCAATGCCCCCAAGATACACAACTGAGGAATTTTCGTTTGAGACAAGCGTGCCATTATAGAATAAACCCGTGTAATCCGCTGCACGCTGACCATACCGGTATGTTGTCGTTAACTGGTATATCGGATTTGCACTTGCTTCAGAAAGCAAACCAAGACCATCAACCATTTCAGCATACCCGAAATCACGGATTCTATCCTCATTAAGTGCAACTATCGGAGACAACTGCTTCGTATCACCCACCCACAGATTGGTTTTGCCGATTTTCTTTGCAGCAGCAAACATAGCTGTCAATGCTTGGCTTGCCTCATCCATAATGACAAAATCAAACGGAGAATCACTGCCCAATTCCGCGGCAAAACCACTTGCGATATAATAGGTTGACAACACCAAACTCCCTGGGATAGGCACTATATGCTTAATCGGCTCTAACTTGGGCAATTCATTGCTTTCATCAGATGTCATGTTGGTTTTCATTATCTTGCCAACAGTCAGCAACTGTTTCAGAGATGGTTTCTCCGCAATTTCCATAAGAGCTCTGTTGGTAAGTGCTGTTACCAATACAGACTTGCCCTCTGCACAAAGCATCTCGCAAAATTGAGCAATCATATATGTCTTGCCTGTTCCTGGAGGACCTTGCAAAATCATAGTATCAGACAAGGCCAGCTGCTTTCTCACAAATGAAGCTACATCCTTATTGCGAATAGGCACAGCCGACCATTTCCGATGAACATAATCAGCATCTAATACCGATGCAACTGCCAGACTATTACGGTCATTCACAAGCCGTTGCAAGTTCGCGATATAGTCAATAGGCGGTCGTTGCGGCGCGAATACCAATATAGTCCCTTGCGCATTATTGTCAACAAGGAAATCGGCGAACTCTAATTCAACCTTTCGGAAACCGACAAGAGAAAACCGAGGGTCATCTGACTTTGCAATCCAAACACAAGCACACTCAGTACCCTTGAATCGCTCGTTGAACAAATCGCGATATGTTTTACTGCCCCAATTACGGTAATTGCGCAAATCCTTGGGCAATACCATACAAAAAAGATGCTCCCCCTTTCGGGGGAGGTTACGAGAATTCGGGAACTTCATGACCATTACCCCATCTTTTAATGACAGGAATTGGCCTACAAACATCTCCTCTGACTCTGTCAACAATGACCGAGCCTCAGCATTAAACTTCTGTTCAAACACCTCCGTTTGGGCGCGAAGTTCATCCTCGAGAAATTGCCAATGCTTTTGTCGGTCAAGTTGCATCAGTACAGTACTAATATCACATCATCGAATCTGCATTGTCAGAGCCGAGGGTTTCATCAAGCGGCTTTTCTGGTTTCATGAACACCTCCGCCTTGCTGGAGCAATTCGGGTGCATCAACCCAAAATCAAAATTCAATCCTTTGAAATATCGAAGAGTCCGGGCAAGAGCTTTGCATCTATCCGCATAGTCAAAGTTGGAGGCATCAAAACTGATGTTGATCGTTTTGCCCTTCATCAATTCATAGAAAGGTATGCACTGAACACCTTCGCGGGTGTTAATCCAAAGCATAGAATTGGGTCGAGCCAGTTGCTCCCAGTCGAATACAGTCAGGCTGAATGGTCTGTTCTGCCATTTATAGCTATGAACAACCAAAGGATACTCGACATCGATACCTCGATCTTTATCTTCTTTCATCACACCATAGATATTGCCGTATGCGTCCTTGCAAATATCTTTTGTGAATCTAAATCCTTGTTTTTCAAGTTCAACTTTGACAGCCTTTTTCGCTTCGATTAGTGCAGCGCAAATCTCATTTTCGGACAGTCCACCATACTGAGTATCTGTAAGCGAGATATTGACTTCCTCACCGTCTTCGGCACGAACCGCAAGTTCCTTATCACCCAATTTATTAGTCGCGATTATGGCAAGTTCATCTGCGGTGAAGCCAGCTTCTACAATGGCATTGAGCTGTTCGAGTTTATCCTCTCCAGCTTGCACCAAACTACCTACAATATCCAATGTTTTCCCACTGCTAAGTGACCATACTATAAGTTGATTTTTGTTTGTCTGGAAAAAAATCATCACATCACTGAGCCGCTTGTTGGAATCACACAGTGTCCTAACCTTGAAAATCAAGTCAGCAAACTCTTTGTTTTGCTTGTCCCCATCATACTCTTTTATCTTCGCATCAATATTCTGACCGACCTCCTCAACTGCCAGTATTGGAGTTTTAAGATAGCCAGCTACGACAGAGGACGAATCAACAAACAGTTTTTCGCGATAGTCAATTCCGACCCATTTATTAAGGGCAACTTCCTTAAGTCCATCGGGAATTGAATCTTCTTTGCGTACATCCTGAAAACAACAGAACTCCATTTTTTGGTTCAGCCAAATTCCATTTCCATTGTTTTCATCCGTTATGATGCTCCAATAAGTTGGATTATTGATTGAATGTACAACTTCGATGAAATTGTTGACCCACTTGACAACCGCATCCTCTGTCATATTACCTAAGCAAAGTCGCGACTTGAGACCTTCGACATTTTGGGACTCTGCAATCGTCTTGGAGATTTTGTTGATATAGAATTTTCGAGCAAATTCCCATTTGAAACCAGTGGATTTGGCTACCAGTTTCTGAACTGGAATCTGTTCACCAAACAGATCTTTGGCAAACTTGTAGAGTTGAAAAAACGATGAGTCGTCACTCTTGTCCTGAGGCAACAGGATTATTGTTTGAGTCGCAATTCGATTACGACGAGAGTCATTACTCTCATCAAACGCCTTGACCACCTCCTCATATAAGTCATTCAGACCAAGAGGATTGTGCTGCTCATAGCCTCGGATTGCTCTGTGCAGAAGTTTCGGGCGATAATTATCCTTGGTCTCTGTTTCGCTTGATATATATTCTACCAGTGTCTTGTACTCTTCATCAATGTCATTGTCATAATGAAGGTATTCGAGTTTCTTGAATTCGAGTTTTTGATTTGGGAACACTGCGTACTCCTTCAGCAGATCTCCGTGGGAATTTTCACGATAGTATGCCATCAAACGATTCAGCCATTCAAGTGTCTCACCTTCTGACATACGAACCAAAGATGACAGCCCAGCTATATCTTCCTTGGATTGAATCAGTTCCGCGCAATGCTTGAACCAGTACTCATCAGCTTCTTTCCACAATTCCTCATTGTCAACACTGATTGAATTTCGCTCGGACATTGATTGGAAAGCCGTGGTGAACTCATACATTCCAGCCCGCCTTTTTGAGAATGCCTCACTGCATGAGTCGGGATACAACGCTATTATCCCAAACGCCACGCTGCTGCGAGTAGTTTCGCTACCCTCTTTAATGGACACATTGAGCGATGCTATCATTTCATTCAGCCCATATATGGATATGGCATTGTTGAAAACTAATGCGTCTACATCATTGTCAAGCAACACATTCTCAATATATGAACTGGCATCACTCTTAACTCCATTATAGATGCCTTTTAGAACCGAAGGGATTCGTTTATTGAAATCTGATTTCAGTTCCTTCAGGAGTTTGAAATCGCCATTCTGATTAGGAAGGATCGAATATTCATCAAACTTGTCTATGAGTTTCTTGTCAACGAGGAATCGATACACTCGATTTAGCCACGAAACAATATCAGACTTAGACTTACCAGTAGCCTCACAAAGATTGGAAAGACTGCCTTTAGACTGAATGTCATTGAGGAAATCATCTATCTCATATTTGAGCTTTGCTTCCCAGCTTTCATATTCAGAATTTGGTCCAATTGCCTCAATCCAACCGAGAAGGTTCTCAGACTTTGGCAATACACCTCTTCCGATGTAGTTCTCCGACACAATTCTGAAAAATTCCTCTCTGTCCTCCTTAGAGGTTTGGAATATTGGCAACGACAGATTTTCCAATCGAGCAAAACCACTATTTGTCTCGACCAGTTCTTGTGACAACAATCTTTGTCTCCAGCTCTTTTGAAGATTCTCAATCCAGTCTTCCGCTATTTCGTCATACTTATCAGGAGATTCTGGGCGTCTCGAACTTGCAAGGAGATAACGATTGTTTGCACCATGGCTTATCAACCATTCATTGAAACTTATTACAGCGTCAATCGCACGGTCAATTATCGCTCTGTTGCGGCATGCGCTTGGGCTGTCCTGACTGTTCAGTAAGATACCATTACGTCTCTCAGTAGGATTCAAATTGAATCCGTTCAGAGTATAGGGGAAGTAGAACTTCTCTGAACCAATCAGAGGGAAATCACGATACAGTGCAGGGCTATCCTTATCTCTTTTCACGAGATTAAACGCAGCCTCATCATTTCCAACCTCGATAGTCAACTCCAACTCACCCGTCTTATATGTGACAAAAGTCTTTGCTACTTTTCCATTTATCGAGATTTCCGAACGCAACACATTGGCATCAACATCGTATGAATTACACTCATAGACCTCATCAGTCCCATTCACTCTATCAATTACACGAACCTGCTTGATTTTTTTAGATTGTGCAACCAACGTGATAGGCAGTGTATTAATGAGGTCTCCAATACCCGCTTCTGCTGCCTTGCGTTTCTCAGGAGTGGTAAGATGATATGTGAAGATAGTATCGAAGGAATCCTCAGTCCGGTTAGCTTCATAGCACGTGATACCATTATCTCCAGTCTCAAGTGACTTTAGATATTTCAGAGATTCTTGAATGCGAGGCTTCAATTCCTCAGCACTTTCGCCACTGCGATCTAAATCAATGTTGAATCTTCTATACACCCCACTCAGGCATAATAGCACACCCGAAACTTCGATTATGTCAGACAATAAGTGGGTGCAAATAAAACCTGTTCCAAATTTGCCCGTCTGACCTTCGGAATTATCAGATTGTTTTGAGCTAACTTGATAAACAAGAGCCATAAGGTTATCCATAGAAAAAGGCTTTCCATTATGACGGAACTGCAATGTGTCTTTTGATACGAGCTCAATTTCAATTGAAACTCGACCAACTCTATTGGATATATCTTTAGCATTTTGGAGAAGCTCCCAAACCCATCTTTTAGCAGAAGACGAGGGGCTCTCTCTTATCTGACAAAGCAACTGTAGAATTTTCGTTGCGTCCTGCTTAAGATGAAGTTTTTGACTTATCTCGTCAAACGACCGATATTCGTTATTCATGTCGATTTGTTTTTGAATAATCAATTATTTGATAGTCAACATCTTGATGCGGAAGAAAATGTATTTCTCTTGCCAAGAGAAATACATCAAGATAATTGTCTGTCGGTCAGAATGTTGCGAAGCGTGGACGCGGATATAAAGTCGGGGTTGAAACGAGTGCTAAATCAGTTAGCAGAAATATTCGCGCAATGAACGCTGTTGGAGATTATTTTTCCAGCAATTATTGTATATATGCCGAAAAAGCAGTAATTTTGCGGCGTAGTCAATTTCTCTTGGCAAGAGAAACACATTTTAGTCGCAAGATTGCTTTAACCGCTCGGCATTACAGGCATGTGAGAGAATAGCGTTCACAGCAGTACAATTCTCCCATGGTCTTGACGCAGTTGCGGTGAAGTAGTTTTGCCAATAGCAGGGGCGGACGCACACAGGGTGCGTCCTTACATTTGCGAACATCATTCGCAAATCAAATTACAGTAAATCAAATAATTACGCCAATACCCCAGCGGACACGACACTCCGTGTCCCTACTCTGCTGCGAGGTGGTCGGCGACGATGAAGGTGGAGCCGCCGATGTAGATGATGTCGTCGGCCGTTGCGTCGGCGCGAGCGGCTGCAACGGCTTCGGGGACTGTCTGGAAGGTGCAGCCGTGGAGTCCGTGCGCGGCGGCGCGTTTCGCGAGTTCCTCAACTGCCAACGCCCTGGGTATCGCTGCTTGCGTCAGGTAATAGTTGGCATCCTTTGGGAACAGGCAGAGTATGTTGTCGATGTCCTTGTCGGCGACAAAGCCTATCACCATGCGCAGACGCGCACCGGCGGGCTTGGCGGCGATGAGCTGGCGCAGCTGCGCCATGTTGTAGGTCAGCCCAGCTTCGTTGTGTCCGGTGTCGGCAATGGTGAGGGGTTCGCGGTCAAGTATTGACCAGCGTCCCATGAGGCCGGTAAGGCGCGGCACGTTGGCAAGTCCGCGCACTATCGACGTGTCCTCGATATGCACGCCCTGACGGCGCAGCATGTTGACTGCAGTGAGTACGGTGGCGATGTTCTTGCGCTGGTAGTCGCCGCCGAGGGGAAATGTGAACTGCAGCCCCTCGGCTGTGGTGCATTGCCACCCTTCGGGAGTGTTGACGGCTTGGAGCGAGGCGTTCTCCTCTTCGGCGAATGTGATTGCGGCATTGCACTCCTCTGCCTTGCGCATGAACACGTCACGTATCTCGCCTTCTGCCTCCCCTATCACAACGGGGATGCCAGGCTTGATGATGCCGGCTTTTTCCGACGCGATTTTGGGCAGGGTGTCGCCGAGAAACTGCGTATGGTCTTTGGATATGTTGGTGATGACGCAGCCGATCGGGGTTATGATGTTGGTCGAGTCGAGCCGTCCGCCCATGCCCACCTCAATGACGGCATAGTCAACGCGCTCTGCGCTGAACCAGTCGAAAGCCATCATCATGGTCAGCTCGAAGAATGAGGGGTGCCCGTCGTAGCCGCAGGCAATGAAACGAGTGACAAAATCGGTCACATTGTCCTGCGGTATCATGTCGCCGTTGATGCGTATGCGCTCGCGGAAATCGACGAGGTGCGGCGAGGTGTAGAGGGCAGTCTTGTAGCCCTGCGACTGCAGGACAGCGGCTATGGCGTGTGAGCAGCTGCCCTTGCCGTTAGTTCCGGCAACGTGAATAGACTTGAAGCGGCGGTGCGGGTGGCCGAAAAAAGCGTCAAGTTTTTCGCTGGTCTGAAGCCCTGGTTTGTAAGCGGCTGCACCGATGCGTGAAAACATCGGCAGCTGGCGGTAGAGGTACTCTAATGATTCGTTATAGTCCATAAATGATAAATCCGGCTATCCCTGCCAGTGTGATGACGAGGATAGGATGCAGTTTGATGCGCTTACCTCGCCACGGTATGCGGAAAAACACGAGGCAAAACGCTGCTATACATATTATTATATTAGTGATAAGTTGCCAGTTTATGTTGTTCGGGTTGAAGTTTGGCCCGTTCATCAGCAGTATCGCCGCCGAGGCTATCAGCCCGACCACGACGGGACGCAACCCGGAGAAAACCGCCTTGATGACGCCGCTGTCCTGGTGGCGGCGTATGAAATGCGAGCTGTAGAGGACGAGGAAGAACGAGGGCAGCACCACGGCAAGCGTGGCGATGCAAGAGCCGAGCAGCCCCCACCACACGGCAGACAATTCGGGATTGACGCTCGCCGGGGCGGCATAGCCTATGTATGTCGCGGAGTTGATGCCTATCGGGCCCGGGGTCATCTGCGAAACAGCCACGATGTCGGTAAACGTCTGCTCGGTAATCCAGCCGTGGCCAACGACCTCGTTCTGCACCAGCGAGAGCATGGCATATCCGCCGCCGAACCCGAACAGCCCGATTTTGACGTAAGCGCGTATCAGTTGCCAGAATATAGTCATGACCGTTTGGAGTTATTGCCGGCAGTCTTGCGGCGTGAATACAGGAAATGGAGGTAGCCCCCGAGCGCACCGAGGACAATGTAGAGGACAGGGTTGGAAATGAACCCGAGGTCGAGGGAAATCATCGCCGCCACAAGCACAGGTATCCATATCGTGCGTATGCCGATTTTCGCAGAACGCGCCGAGGTGATGACCGGAGCGATGATGAGCGCAACCACGGCAGGACGTATGCCCATGAATATGGCTGAGAGGACATGGTTGTTCTTGATGGTCTCCGGGGTCAGGAAAATGGCGATTGCCAAGATGATGACAAACGAGGGGATAATCGTACCGAGCGAGGCGCACACGCTACCGCGAAAGCCGCGTATCTTGTCGCCCACTGAACAGGCTATGTTGACAGCCAGGATGCCGGGCAGCGACTGCGCTATCGCCAGCAGGTCGAGAAACTCGTCGCGCTCTATCCAGTGGTGCTTGTCCACAATTTCGCGCTCTATAATCGAAATCATCGCCCAGCCGCCGCCGAATGTGAACGCCCCTATCTTGAGAAAAGACAGGAACAGGCGCAGACACTGATGAGGTGTCCGCACAGCAGCCGAATCAGCCGATTCGCATATCCGTGAGTCCGAAGAATTCATAGTATGTCGATTTCCGGGTGCAAAAGTAATAAATTCCGGGGTGACTGCCCCCACGTTTCGGCGGAAAAACGCCGCTGCCGGGGAGTGGCAACGGCGGTATGACAGCCGTGGCGGCGGCAATATGCCTCTGTCGCGGTCAGCTTACCTTGACCTGCAATATGCCGGACACGCCGTTGATAGAGTCCATGAGTTCCTTGCAGATGCGGTAACGCTTGCGCGAGCGCACACTGATGCTCTGCGGCACCTTGGCATCAGCGAAATTCACAATCAGGTTGAGCGTTCCGCCCCCCTTCTCCTTGGGCTGCAACTCAAACTCCTTGAATGCCAAGCCGAGGCCTGAATCGGAGATGTTGCTGTCGATGAAGACAGTCAGCTCGTTGGCAATGCGCCCCACCTTGTCGGCAAGCGGCGAAATCTCGGCAATGTTCATCCTCACGTCGCCAGGCTTGAAACGGTCAGGAGCAAACGATATGCGCATGAACACCGCCGCACCGGGGACAAGCGCACCGCTGAACTGCTCGTAAGACTTGCCGAACAGGCGCAATTCCGTCTTGCCGGAGAAGTCCTCGATTTCGAGTATGCCGTAAGGCGTGCCCTTGCGCGAAATCTTGGTTGTGAACGCCGTCACCAGTCCGCCCATAGTCAAGTCGCCGCGTATTTCCTCGGGGCGCGTCGGCTGGCGGTCCTGAAACTCCGAGCAGGGGGTGTTGCAGCCGTAAGTCACCTCCATATAATACTTGTCGAGCGGATGCGCCGACAGGTAGATCGACACGAGGCGTTTCTCCTCCTCGAGACGTTTGAGGTCAGACCAACGCTCCACCTGCGGATAGGGGGGCTTGTTGGTTTCTATCGGCTCGAGGTCGCCGAACAGGCTTGCCTGCACCGAGTTGCGGTCGGCCTGGAAACGCTGTCCGTACTTCACGAGCATATCGGAATATGTGGTGTCAAACATCTCATGCACAAACATCTCGCGGCAAACGTCCTCAAAGCAGTCGAAGCACCCGGCCAGCGCAAGGCTCTCGATAGTGGCGCGGTTGCACGCCGACAGGTTGACACGCTCTACGAAGTCGTATATGTCGCGGAACGGGCCGTTTGCCTCGCGCTCGCTGATGATAGCATTGACCGCACCCGAGCCCACGCCGCGTATTCCGCCGAGGCCGAAACGCACTTCGCCACCGGTGGTGACGCTGAACTTCTCAAACGACTCGTTGATGTCCGGGCCTTTGACCACAACACCCATGTTGCGGCACTCGTCCATGAACTTCTTCAGCTTGTCGGAACTTGCGAGGTTGCAGCTCAGCACGCCCGCCATATACTCTGCCGGATAGTTGGCCTTGAGGTATGCCGTCTGGTATGCCACCCAGCTGTAGCAGGTAGCGTGGCTCTTGTTGAAGGCGTATGACGCAAACTTCTCCCAGTCAGCCCAAATCTTCTCCAGCACCTTGGGGTCATAGCCGTTGCTCTTGCCGCCCTCGATGAACTTGGGCTTCATGGCGTCTACGATAGCCTTCTTCTTCTTACCCATAGCCTTTCGGAGCGCGTCGCTCTCGCCACGGGTGAAGTTGGCAAGCAGTCGCGAGAGGAGCATGACCTGCTCCTGATAGACCGTAATGCCGTAAGTGTCTTTCAGATACTTCTCCATGACAGGGATGTCATAGACTATCGGCTGTCGGCCGTGGCGGCGGGCGATGAAGTCGGGGATATAGTCCATAGGACCCGGACGGTACAGGGCGTTCATGGCGATGAGGTCTTCAAACTTGGAGGGTTGCAACTCGCGCAACGACCGCTGCATGCCCACGGACTCAAACTGGAATGTAGCCGTGGTGTTGCCGTCGCAATAGAGCTTGAACGTCGCAGGGTCGTCCAGCGGGATATGGTCAATGTCAATCTCTATGCCGCGAGACTTGCGTATGTTAGCAAGCACCTCCTTGATTATCGAGAGGGTCTTCAGCCCGAGGAAGTCCATCTTGATAAGCCCGGTCTGCTCGATGACACTGCCCTCGTACTGCGTCGAAATCACCTTTGAGCCGTCGGCGTCCTCGCCCATCATGACCGGCACCCAGTCGGTGATGTCGTCACGGCAGATTATGACACCGCAAGCGTGCACGCCCGTAGTGCGCACGTTGCCCTCGAGCTGCGGAGCATACTTTATCACCTCGCGTATGTTCGGGTTGGGGCTCTCAGCCTCTGCCGCCAGCTCCTTGACATACTTCATGCAGTTCTTGAAATTCACCTTGACCGACTTGCCGTCCACCTCAGGCAGCTTGTCGGGGATAAGGCGGGCAAGGCGGTTGGACTCGGCGAGAGGCACCTCCATGATTTTCGCCATATCCTTGATAGCGGACTTGGTCGCCATGGTCTGGTACGTGATAATGTGCGCCACCTTCTCCGCGCCGTATTTCTCAGTCACATATTTCAGCACCTCATATCGGCCGTCGTCATCGAAGTCCACGTCAATATCAGGGAGCGAGATACGGTCAGGGTTGAGGAAACGCTCAAACAGCAGGTCATACTTTATGGGGTCGATGTCGGTGATGCCCAGGCAGTATGCAGCCGCGCTGCCGGCAGCAGAGCCACGCCCCGGGCCTACGCTCACGCCGAGCTTGTTGCGGGCTGTGTTGATGAAGTCCTGCACGATGAGGAAGTAGCCCGGGAAACCCATGGTCTTCATCACGTGGAGCTCGAAGTTCACATGCTCGTCCACGTTCGCCGGCAGCGGATCTCCATAGAGCTGCCTGGCTCCCTCGTAGGCAAGATGGCGCAGATACTCGGCCTCAAACTTGATGCGGTATATCTTGTCGTAGCCGCCCAGACGGTCAATCACCTTCTGTCCTTCCTCCGGCGGCAGCTGATTCTCGCCGTTCTCATCGCTGGTGAATTCCTTGTAGAGGTCTTCCTCTGATACCTTCTGGCGCAGTTGCTCCTCGGTACCGAAACTCTCCGGAATCGGGAAGAAAGGCATGATTGGTCCGTGGTCGATGCTATAGATTTCCACCTTGTCAAGCACCTCCAGCGTGTTAGACAGTGCTTCGGGAATATCCGAGAAGACGTCATTCATCTCCTGACGGGTCTTGAACCATTCCTGCTTGGAATATCGCATACGGTTAGGATCGTCCAGGTCCTTGCCGGTAGCTATACAGAGCAGGTGGTCGTGGGCCTCAGCCGTCTCCTTGTCCTCGAAGTGGCAGTCGTTGGTGCATACGAGCTTGATGCCGTATTCCCTAGCCATCTCTATGAGCACCTTGTTGGCCTTCTGCTGCAGCTGGAAAGCCTCGCGGTTGGCCAGGAAAGGAAGCGGTTCCTTCACCTCGTGGCGCTGAAGCTCCAGATAGTAGTCGTCGCCAAAGAGATTATGATACCACTCGCAAGCCTCGCGGGCTCCCTCGATGTCGCCATGCAATATCTTAGACGGAACCTCACCGGCAATACATGCCGAACAGACTATCAGATCCTCGTGGTATTTCTCCAGGTCGGCACGGTCGGTTCGCGGACGCATATAGTATCCATCCACCCAGGCATTACTGACCAGCTGGATGAGGTTCTTGTATCCATTATAGTTTTTGGCAAGCACGATGAGGTGGTAACCACTCATATCGCCCTTGTCCTTCTCACGGTCTTCCTTTCTTCGGCGGGCCACGTACATCTCACAGCCAATGATAGGCTTGAAGGGCTCCAGTCCCTCTTTCTTGCGATCCTTGTTCACCTTGGCGCAATAATCCGTGAGTTCCTTAATACCGAACATCACACCATGGTCGGTAACAGCCATACCCTTCATGCCGTCCTTGATGGCCTTGTCAACGAGATGCGGAATCTTAGACTGACCGTCGAGGATGGAATACTGCGTATGCACATGTAAATGAACAAAATCTTCCATTATACGTTCTAAATTTCAAAATTTGAGTCCAAAGTTACGGCTAAAAGTTGATATTCCAAAAGAAAAAAGAGAAAAAATTGAAAAACATAAAAGAAACGCCCAAAAAATTTGCTAAAACGACAAAAATACAGTACCTTTGCACCAATAAAAACTTAATCCTACCTTATGGGACAAAAAATAAAGAAACTGAAAAAGATAAGACTGCATCGCGAAGGCACCGATCAGCTGGTGGGCGGAGCGATAGCGTTAGTAGCCATTGCGGCGATATTATGGGGAGCTTTTGACACCAAAATTCCATTCTGGATTTTCCTGGTTGTCTTCGGTGTGGTTTACTGCATCGTGCTCAATTTCTATCGCTGCCCTATCCGCTACCTGAACGTAGAGGATACTGAGAAGCTCGTCGTAGCTCCTGCCGATGGCAAGATTGTGGTAATAGAAGAAGTAGATAATGCGCCATATTTTAATGACAAGCGATTGATGATTTCCATCTTCATGAGCCTTTGGAACGTACATGCCAACTGGTTCCCGGTAGACGGAAAGGTGAAATTCGTAAAGCATGTGGATGGCAACTACCACAAGGCTTGGCTGCCTAAGGCAAGCGAGGAAAACGAGCATGCCGACGTCATGATCACTACCCCTGAAGGCGTAGATGTATTGTGTCGTCAGATTGCCGGTGCCGTAGCGCGCCGTATCGTAACTTATGCAAAGGAAGGCGAAGAGTGCTATATCGACGAGCACCTTGGCTTTATCAAACTGGGTTCACGTGTGGATGTTTACCTGCCTCTCGGAACAGAAGTATGTGTGAAGATGGGACAGTCTACCACGGGTGACCAAACCGTCATTGCAAAATTGAAATAAAAAATGAGCATGAAGAAACATATCCCTAACACGATAACATGCTGCAACCTGATATCAGGCTGCATTGCTACATCGTTTGCCTTCGGTGGAAATCCAGAGATGGCTTTGTTGTGGATAATCATTGGAGCCACCTTCGACTTCTTCGACGGTATGAGTGCACGCCTGCTGCACGTTTCATCACCTATCGGCAAGGAGCTGGATTCGCTGGCTGACGACGTAACCTTCGGCGTGGCGCCTGCCACCATCGTATTCTCTCATCTCCAGGTGATGGAATACCCAGAGTTTCTGGAGCCGATGCGCCCATGGCTGCCTTATGCAGCCTTCATCATCGCAGCCTTCTCGGCATTGCGACTGGCCAAGTTCAATCTTGATGAGCGCCAGACCACCTCTTTCATCGGGGTTCCTACTCCAGCCAATGCCCTGTTCTGGGGCTCGCTGGTAGTATTCAATCCTGCCTGGCTTACAAACCTGAGCTGGTCAGTATATCTGGTCCTGGCTCTCATCCTCATCACCAGCTACCTGCTGGTATGCGAGATGCCATTGTTTGCCCTGAAGTTCAAGCAGTGGTCGTTCAAGGGCAATGAGGTGAAATATGGTTTCGCAGGCTTTGCCGTGGCAATTCTTGCCCTCTCGGTAGCAGACGAGGGCGCAAGAGGATTCCTGCAGGGCTGGTGGATCATCATCCTGATGTATGTTCTCCTCTCAGGAATCATGTTTATGAGAAAGAAATAAAGAATTTAATCAGATAAAACAAAAGGCTTACTCCCCAGACAGGGAAGTAAGCCTTTTATCGTTTGCAGGGGTAAGTAAATTAATTGTGTACAAGCGTACCAATCTCTTCACCATCCATCACCTTCTTCAAGTTACCTACTACATCCATATTGAATACGTAGATAGGAAGGTTGTTCTCCTTACACATGGTAGTAGCTGTCAGGTCCATAACCTTCAAGCCCTTTGTATAAATCTCATCGTATGTAATGTCGCTGAACTTGGTTGCGGTAGGATCCTTCTCCGGATCAGCAGTGTAGATACCGTCCACACGGGTACCCTTCAACATGACATCAGCCTCAATCTCGATACCACGGAGAGAAGAGCCTGTATCAGTAGTGAAGTAAGGACTGCCTGTACCGGCAGAGAAGATGCAGATATAGCCATCCTCCATAGCCTCGATAGCCTTCCACTTGGTATAGAACTCACCGATTGGTTCCATGCGGATGGCTGTGAGCACCTTGTTCTTGACGCCCAAAGCTCCGAGCGCACTACTCAAAGCAAGAGAATTGATAACTGTAGCACACATGCCCATCTGGTCGCCCTTCACACGGTCGAATCCCTTCTGGCTGCCACTCAATCCACGGAAGATATTGCCACCGCCGATAACGATGCCAATCTGCACACCCATCTCGTGAACTTCCTTGATCTGCTTAGCATAATCACTCAAGCGCTCAGGGTCGATACCGAAGCTCTGCTTGCCCATCAGGCTCTCACCGCTCAACTTCAAAAGAATTCTTTTAAACTTTGCCATAAATATTTTGTTAAATGTTTATTGTTTAATGTTTACTTCAGGGATTAAGTATTTATCAGAAACTTGATTTCGCCGAATGCATACGAACGGATCACTCCCTTCTTGTCGTGAAGGATAAGATGACCATCGTCCTCAACCTCAACGAAGGCTCCCTCGAACTTGCCATCCTTGTCCTCATACCAATGATAGCCCTTGCGACGGTAGAGCGAAAGATGGTAGATGCCCGACACATCCATATAGTCGGCACGGCGCAGGAGTTCGTAGTATCTGCAGAAAGCCTCAATCACCTTCTGCAGCACCTCTTCCTTATCCACCTCATGCCCCAGGATCTGAGCCAGAGATACAGGGTTAGGCGCATCGCTCCTGAACTCCATCTGATTGATATTGATGCCGATGCCGAAGATGCAGCGCTTGATGCCCCTGGAATCGATAGACGTCTCTATCAGCGTACCACTGATTTTCCTGTCGTTCCAATACACATCGTTAGGCCACTTCAGCGTAAACCCGTCAGCATAGGAATCCAGGGCATCCTTGATGGCAAGGGCTCCCACCTCGGAAAGCAGGAACTGCTGACGAACCGGCACCCACACAGGGCAAGCCAACATACTGAACAGGAGGTTCTTGCCCTCCTCGCTCTCCCAGGTATGCGTGCCCTGTCCCCTGCCGGCTGTCTGGAAATCAGCCACGGCAATGGTGAGTGCAGTCTCATCGTATGAACTTAATTCCTTCAGGAAGCGATTGGTAGAATCCACTTCCTTCAATCTTATTATCTTCTTTTCCATTTTATCTTTTTCCTAATATAGATAATGTACAGACCGTACTTATATACATAGGTACACCCCTCATGACATGATTACAGTATCAGCATCGGATTGAAGGCATCCTTGAGATGTTCGAGGCACTTCACCTGATGGCCTACACCTACCACAGCGATGATATCGAAGCGCAGTTCCTTATCCACCTGATGCTCCTTGACATAAGCATTGGCAGCTATCGCCAGATTGCGCATCTTTCTGCCATCAACGGCTTCCTCCGGCCGCTGGTAATCATCACCGGCACGGGTCTTCACCTCTACCACCACCAAGGTCTTTCCATCTGGCGAAAGAGCCAGGATATCCAGGTCTCTCTTGCCTATCTTCCAGTCCCGGTCGATGATAACATAGCCTTCGCCTTCAAGGTAAAGAGCCGCCTCGTCTTCTCCCCATGCACCTAATTCATTATGCTCTGCCATAGTCTATTTCCTTTATTTTGCATCAAAAGATACTTTTACCTTGCAAAAATAATAAAAATAGTTCACACTTCAAACTTTTTTATGTAATTTTGCACTAAAAACAATGGAAGATATCAAGAAAAAAGACGAAGCCTACATGCGCCGTGCCCTGATAGAGGCACAAGCGGCATTTGATGAAGACGAAATACCGGTGGGCGCCATCATCGTATGCAAGGACCGAATCATATCCCGTGCCCACAATCTTACCGAGATGCTGACCGATGTCACAGCCCATGCCGAAATGCAGGCCATCACATCGGGCGCCAACATGCTGGGCGGGAAATATCTGAAGGACTGCACGCTCTATGTCACCGTAGAACCTTGCGTCATGTGCGCCGGAGCATTGGGATGGGCACAGATAAGCCGGGTAGTATACGGAGCAGGAGATGAGAAGAGGGGGTATACAAAATATGCGCCCGATGCACTGCATCCTAAGACTACAGTTACATCGGGCGTACTGGAAGATGAGTGCCGGGCACTCATGCAGGAATTCTTCGCCAGAAAGAGATAGGAATCTTTTTCTCTATCTC
>URTA01000019.1 GCA_900550645.1 uncultured Porphyromonadaceae bacterium | reverse complement strand
GGTGTTCTTGCCCTCGAGGTCAGTGTTGGCAGAGCAGTGCATAGAGGCGATGCCGCGCAGCGGGTTGAAGTAGTTCATCATAGAGAACATGCCCTTCTTCATCTCGCCGCCGTACCAGGTGTTGATGATTACCTGTTCGCGCTGCTTGATGTTGAACGCCACGACAGTCTCGGAGTGGAGGCCAAGCTCCTTGTAGTTCTCGCATTTTGCCTTTGAGGCATTGAAGACTACGAAGTCAGGCTTGAAGTTCTTCAGTTCCTCCTCGCTGGGGCGGATGAACATATTCTTTACGAAGTGAGCCTGCCATGCCACTTCCATGATGAAGCGGACGTTGAGGCGGGTTGCAGCATTTGCGCCGCAATAGCAGTCTACCACGTAGAGCGTCTTGTCAGACAACTCCTTGACAGCCTTGTCGCGCAGCTCGTCCCACACCTTAGTCTCGATGGGCTTGTTGTCGTTGGGGTACTCCTCGGAGTTCCACCACACTGTATTTTCTGTCTCCTCGTCGCGGACCAGGTACTTGTCTTTGGGCGAGCGGCCGGTGTATACTCCGGTGAACACGTCCACAGCTCCCATGTCGGAGAGGATGCCCTTCTCGTAGCCTTCGAGGGCGGGGTTCATCTCATCCTTGAACAGGTCCTCGTAAGAGGGGTTGTAGATCACATTTGATACTCCCTTAATCCCATACTGGGACAAATCAATCTGTGCCATAGTTTTACCACTGATTATATTACTTGTTTTGTTTTCCTCATAACGGCACGGTCTCGCCTTGGCAAAACCGCTCCCGCCAACAACAGCACAAAAGTGCAGTTGTGTATGCAAAATTAACCATTTTGTACCAACTACAACGACTGCGGGCAGATTTTTTCGGCGACAGCAGTGTTAATTATGGCAAACGAAGCACTCACTCTCACACTACTGCATCAGCGAATTGTCTTGACGAAGCGGGCGGGAACGCCGGCAACGACAGCTCCGGGAGCAACGTCGCGCGTCACCACCGCGCCCGCGCCTACGACGGCATTGTCCCCTATCATCACCCCTTGCAGTATGGTGGCGTTAGAGCCGACCCACACGTTGCGCCCCAGCACTATCGGCGCAGGGTAAGTGTTCTTGCGGTCTTCAGGCGAGAGGCCATGGTTGAGCGTGGCAAACACCACGTTATGCCCTATCTGGCATCCGTCGCCGATGGTCACGCCGCCGTGATCCTGGAAATGACAGCAAGCGTTGATGAACACCCCCTCGCCCACGCGGATGTTCTTGCCGAAATCGGTATAAAACGGAGGGAACACACGCAGCGACTGCGGCACCTCGTAGCCAAACAATTCAGAAAGCAGCCCGCGCACTTGCTGCGGCGTATGGTACGCTGAATTGAGGCTGAACGTGATGCGTCGGGCCTCGTCGCTCATGTCATCCATGAAGCGGTGTATTTCGTCAGTCGAAAGAGCCTTGCGGGTCTTGACATATTCCTTGAAATCTGTGACGGTCATATCTATGTGCTGTTTTGCAGGAGCGGCATACACTCCTTTCACGATGCAAAGTTAGCAGTTTCCGCCCCGGCGCGAGGTGCATCTATGTGGGGAAATCGTACCATTTTCACCGACAGGGCGAGGGCGTGTAGGGGGTGTAACGCGCTGGAGGAGAAAATATTTTTGGCGGATAGGAAAATAGTTAGTACCTTTGCCGCCGAAATGGTATGCCCCTGCCTGGAGAGCCAGGCCTGACCGGGGCATCAATAGGGAACGGGGTGAGATTCCCCGGCAGTACCCGCTGCTGTAATTTCCGAAACAGCTTCCCGCAACACGTCATTGGCCGAAGGGCTGAGAAGGCGCGGAGAAGAAGGAATAAGCCAGAAGACCTGCCATTTCGGCACACATACATGACTGCCTGCGGGATTATGGGCGTATATGAGATTTGACTTTCCTCCGAGGGATTCCTGGGACCGAATGTTTTAATTGTTGATTATATACTTTCCCGTGTACATTACAGTATGTGAGTGTGCACGGTTTTTTGCACCCAGAACCCTGGACGAATGATAACAAGATTGTCAACAATATTATTATCGTGCATCGCGCTGTGCCTCACAGCACGCGCCGAAGAGTACACTGACAGCACAAGCCTCCTCGACGAAGTGGTGGTTACGGCACGGTCGCTGGAGTCGGACGCCATACCGGCGCAACGGCTCAGCGGCGAGGAGCTGAAACGCATGAACAGCAACAGCATCGCCGATGCGCTGCGCTATTTCTCGGGCGTGCAGGTCAAGGACTACGGCGGCGTGGGCGGCATCAAGACCGTCAACATACGCTCAATGGGCACCAACCACACGGGCGTGGTATACGACGGCGTGGAACTGGGCAACGCGCAGAACGGGCAGATAGACCTCGGCCAGTTCTCACTCGACAACATCGAGGCGATTTCCCTCTACAACGGACAAAAAAGCCAGATACTGCAGCCGGCGAAAGACTTCGGCTCTGCCGGCTCGATATACATACGCACACGCACGCCGCATTTCGAGGAGGGGGAGACTTACCATTTCCGCGCCACTGTACGCGCCGGCTCGTTTGACCTCATCAACCCCTCTGCGCTGATTGAGCTGAAGCTCTCGGAGCGCGTCAACGCCTCGGTGAGCGCGGAGTGGATAAACTCGAGCGGCAAGTACAAGTTCCGCTACCGCCGCGTCAACCCGGCGGGCGAGCTGGCATACGACACGACGGCTGTGCGTCAGAACGGTGACATAAACGCCACGCGCCTCGAGGCTAACATCAACGGCCGCCTAAACCACGGCAAATGGCTCTTCAAGGTCTACAACTACAATTCGGAGCGCGGCGTGCCGGGCGCAATCGTCAACAATGTGTGGCGGCGCGGCGAGCGCATCTGGGACACCAACTCGTTTGCGCAAGGCACATGGCAGCAGTCTTTCGGCTCGCGCTTCACCACCCTCAACAATATCAAGTACGCATTTTACCGCACCCATTACGTCAACAACGACGACAAGCAGATCAAGATAGACAACCTCTACCGGCAGCGCGAGTTCTACTTCTCGACCTCCAACGTCTACACCATCTTCCCATGGTGGCACGTTTCGGCGGGCTACGACTTCCTGTGGAACACGCTCAACGCCGACGTGTACGGCTTTGCAAAACCCGACCGCTACACCAACATGCTGGCAGCGGCGACGGCGGTTGACCTTAACCGGTTCGCGTTCCAGGGGAGCGTGCTGGCGACGTTCATACACGACCGGCTGAAAGGGCAGGAAGCACCGGCAGACAAGCACGTCCTCACCCCGGCGGCATTCGCCTCATACGCGCTCACCCCGGGCAGGGAGCTGTCGGTCAGGGCGTTCTTCAAGCAGTCGTTCCGCATGCCGACATTCAACGACCTATACTACGCCGACATGGGCAACTCCAAGCTAGAGCCGGAGCGTGTGACGCAGTACAACATAGGCTTGCTGCTCGACCGCAAGTCCTCTGGCTTCGTCTCTGCGCTGCGTGCCAGCTGCGACGTATACTACAACCATGTCAAGGACAAGATCGTGGCATACCCCAAGGGACAGCAGTTCCGCTGGACTATGCTCAACCTGGGCAGGGTGGACATACGCGGCATCGACGTGACCGCGCTGATGACCGTCAACCCTGCACGCGACCTCTACCTGACGCTCCGCGCACAGTACACATTCCAGCGGGCGATAGACGTGACAGACCCCTCGGACAACTATTACCGCGACCAGATACCCTACATACCGCGCAACTCCGGTTCGGCGGTGTTCAACGCCACCTGGCGGCAGTGGAACCTCAACTACAGTTTCATCTACGTAGGCGAGCGGTACAACCAGCAGGAGAACATACGGTACAATTATACGCAGCCTTGGTACACCAGCGACGTGTCCGTGAGCCGCGACTTCCGCATCGGCCGCGTGTCGATGCGTGCCCTGCTCGAGGTCAACAACCTCTTCAGCCAGGACTATGACGTGATATTGAACTACCCGATGCCGAAGCGCAACTACCGCATCACACTTACCGTCGAAATATGATGAAACGCTCTCGCTCATACCTTGCTTTGCTCCTGACGCTGCTCGTGGCGGCGGCAGTGCACTCGTGCCGCGAGGACGAGCTGGTAGTCCCGACGGAGTATGAAATCATCGGCGACGAGAACCCCGGCAGCGAGATACGCGGCCTGTACCTCGTCAACGAGGGCAACATGGGGTCAAACAAGTGTACCATAGACTATTATGACTACTACACCGGGCTGTACTCGCGCAACTTCTACTCCGAAAAGAACCCCAACGTAATCAAGGAACTTGGCGACGTGGGCAACGACATAGGCATCTACGGCTCGAAGCTGTATGTGGTGGTCAACTGCTCGCACAAGGTCGAGGTCATGGACGCGCATACGGGTATCCGCATCGGACAGGTGGACATCCCCAACTGCCGCTATGTGCGTTTCTACCGTGGCAAGGCATACGTCAGCTCATACGTCGGCCCGGTGCTGATAGACCCCAACGCCCCGAAAGGCGCGGTATACGAGGTCGATACGCTATCGCTCGCCGTGACACGCAAGGTAAGCGTGGGTTACCAGCCCGAAGAGATGGAGATAGTGGACGACTACATGTATGTCGCCAACTCCGGCGGCTACCGCGCCCCGAACTACGACAACACCGTGTCGGTAATACAGATGGTCGATTTCAAGCAGGTGCAGCAGATACCCGTTGACATCAACCTGCACCGCGTCAAGAAAGACCAGTACAAGCAGCTGTGGGTCTCCTCTCGCGGCGACTACCAGTCGCGGCCCTCGCGCCTCTACGTCCTCTCCAAGAAGCCCGGCTACAACCAGATGGAGGTATCTGACATGATACCCGTGGCTTGCTCCAACATGGCGGTGCACGGCGACTCGCTGTATTACTACGCCACGGAGTGGAACAACTACACCGCTTCCAACACCATCTCTTACGGCATCATCGACATCCGCACCCACAAGGTGGTATCGACCAACTTCATCACAGACGGCACAGAGCGCGAGATAACCATACCCTACGGCATCGCCGTGCATCCCGAGACCGGCGACATTTTCGTCACCGACGCGAAAAACTACGTCAGCAGCGGCACGCTCTACTGCTTTGACAAGCACGGCAAGAAGAAATGGAGCGTGCGCACCGGCGACATACCGGCTCACATAACATTCCTGAAGCGATGAAAAACGGCATTCTGACATACAGCGTACTGGCAGCCGCGACACTACTGGCCGGGTGCACCGACGAGATACCGATGGTCAACCTCGGCATCGACGACGCATACTTCATTCCCCGCATGTCGAAGCTGCCGCTGCACGCCGCCCTCACCGGCGAACAGTACCGCTGGACGGTAAACGGCGAGGTGGTCTCGGAAACGAACTCCTACATATTCATTGCCGCCGAGGAGGGTGTCTATGACCTGACATTCGACATAATCGACCCCGACACTCCGTACCACTTCGACTTCAAGGTGACTGTGATGCACGAGGACGTGGAATACAGCCCCTATATCACGCGGGTATACGAGTACTGCCCCGCCCCGGGACAGTTCATCAACGAGATGCCCAAGTATGAGGAGGGCGACACTTACGCCGACATACTGCAAAAGGCAGAGGAGAGCATTTCAGGCACAAACGACGTGCTTGTCTCGCTGGGCGGCTACGGAGGCTACATCACCTTCGGCTTCGACCATTCGGTCATGAACGTGCCTGGCGAAAAGGACTTCCGCATCTGGGGCAACGCCTTCTACGAGCTTGCAAACCCCGACAGCCGGGGCGGCTCGGCTGAACCGGGCATCGTCATGGTGAGCTATGACGAGAACTGCAACGGGCTGCCCGACGACCCGTGGTACGAGCTCGCCGGCAGCGAATACTACAAGCCCGCCACACGCCATGCCTACGGCATCACATACCACCGCCCTGACCCGGCGCGGCAGATTGAGAGCGACGAGTCGGGCTTCCTCGACGATGTATACTACATCGCCTGGGACGACACAGACGGCACACACGGCTACCTGGCCAAGAACATATACCACGACCAGGACTACTTCCCGAAATGGGTCAGCGAGGGCGAGCTGTCCTTCACCGGCACGCTGCTCGCCCCCAACGCTGTGGACGAGAGCGGCGAGGGAAGGTATTATGTGCTGTACAGCTACGACTGGGGATATGTGGACAACCACCCCAATGACTATGCCGACCTCAACAGCTTCGACATATCATGGGCCGTAGACAGCCACGGCAACCCGGTACACCTCCCCGCGATTGACTTCGTGCGCGTCTATACGGGAGTGAACCAGTACTGCGGCTGGCTGGGCGAGACCTCAACCGAACTGTGCCGCGCACGCGACCTGCACATCGCCGAGCCGGGAGTACCCCTGCCCGACCCCAAACCAAGAAAACAATAAAGCAAAAATATATGAAAGCAAAATGGTTACTACTCCCGGCTATAGCCGGATTGACAGCCCTTTCGGCACAGGCGTTTGTAGTCGATTGGGACCAGATTGTTTACTGGGCGGGGTCTGGCCCGAACAGAGCCGCGCTCGTGGTGCAGTTTCTCGACAACGGCCCGAAGGAGGCTTACGTATGGGGATACCGCTGGGAAGACGGCGTTGAGCCCTCAGGCGAGGACATGTTCCGCGCCATTGCAACTGAATCTCCCGACCTGACACTATTCACACAGTACACCGGCTGGATGGGCAACACCGTCTGCGGCATCGGCTACTCGCAAAACCATGTCATCTCCGACTTCCTCGAGTTTGACTTTGACAGTGCAAGGGAAGACCCATACATCAGCTTCGACTGGTTCTCCGCCAATACAACGCTCGGCCAGACCGACGTGCCTGGGTGGGACACACAAGATCTGTGTGACGCGGCTATCGTCGCCTCCAAGGAGACTCACATCCTCGAACACCCCATCAACGCCCGCGTATACGGATACGCATGCTACGACTACGACTGGTGGCAGCCCTACGACCGCACAGACCCCGACAACCAGCGGTGGAACGCCGGCTGGTACAAGGGCTACTGGTCATACTGGGTAGGCGAGGCTGACTCCGAATCATTCTCATACTCCGGGCTGGGCATGACATCGCGCAAGCTCGAGAACGGCGCGGTGGACGGATGGCGTTACCAGCTGCTCGACGGACCTGTAGGCAAGCCGCAGCAGGACGGCCGCAAATACATCGACGGAACTACCGGCGCCTCCGAGGACTGGCATGAAACCCTCAACTACAAGCACTTCCTCAACACTGGCGTTGCTGATGTGAACACCGACAACAGCCAGCCCGTCGCAATCTACAACATGCAAGGCATAAAGCTGGCAGAAATGCCGGCTGGCACGACAGCTTCGGACGTCCGCGCCAAACTCGGCAAGGGCCTCTACATAGTCCGCAGCGGCAACAAATCGAAAACCATAGCAATAAACTAAGTATAATCAACAAATTAACAATCAAGCAAGTATGAAAAAGCTATTCTTCTGCCTCGGGCTGTTGCTCACGATATGCGCTGTCGGCGCAATCGGCGCAATTACCAAAGGCGACAAGAAGGTGATGCGTGTGCCGCGCACCGTGCAAGGCATCAAGTACACGCAGACACAAAAGGAGTCTGACGTGGTATTCCAGGACATGCCCGACCCTGACGACATTGCAGGCGACGGCAGTTTCACCATGGACATGATCCAGAACTGGACCGGCGAGGGCGAGAACCAGGCCGCGCTAGTAATCCAGTGGAACGTAGACGGCGAGGCCACTGCACTCGTGTTCGGCTACCGCTGGGACGGCCAGGCCACCGGCGCTGACATGCTCAAGGCCGTGGCAAAGAACAACCCGCGTCTGTACACGCTTATGCAGTACACCAACGTGTCATCGCCGACAGACCCCAACGGCGGCTACACCATCAACGGCATCGGCTGGGACGTTGACGAAGACGGCGACATCGCCCTCATCGACACCGGGAACAACAACCAGGTCTACACAAGCGAGGACGGATTCTTCGAGCATCCTCGCGGCTACAAACCCGGACAGGGCGGCTCTTCAGACTATGACTACGACAACTGGAAAGCCCGCGACACTGACGACTATTGGCGTGCCGGCTGGTATTCAGGCTACTGGTCATATTGGGTGAAAGACAGCTTCAACGACCTGTTCTCATATTCCAGCTGGGGAGCATCAGGCCGCGTGCTGCAAAACGGCAGCTGGGACGGCTGGAACTTCAGTTCTTTCTCTGGAGGAGCTGTAGGCTGGAAAAACTTCCAGGCAGCGCCTTCAAACACGCCTCCGGGCGCACTGACAGACTTCGTCATAAATGGCCTGCACTACACCCTGAAGAGCTACAAACAAAAGACTGTGGCACTCACCACTCCTGCCGAAGGCAGCACCTACGCCGGCGAAATCACAGTCCCCGCGACATTCGCAGTTGTCGACACCACATACAACGTAGTGGAAATCGACAAGGAGGCGTTCAAAGGATCGACAGTCACCACTGTCTCTCTCCCGGCTTCCGTGACCAAGATAGGCAACAACGCATTTGAGAACTCTACGCTGACAGCCCTCAACGTCCCCGACGTTGACGCGCTGAAATCAATCGGGACGTATGCCTTTGCCGGATGCTCCAACTTCGGCACGCTGATGATACCCTCATCAATGACAGAGATACCCGAAGGCCTGTACAAAGGCACAGCCGTGGCAGCCTTCACACCAAATGCGAACATAACCGCGATAGGAGCAAGTGCATTTGAGGACTGCGCCGGACTGGAACAGCTGACCATCCCCGCGACTTTGAAGACAATAGGCGAAAACGCATTCGCAGGCTGCGCCGGACTGGAACAGCTGACCATCCCCGCGACTTTGAAGACAATCGGCGAAAACGCATTCGCAGGTTGTGACGCTCTCACCTCCGTAAAGTGCGAAAGCACCTATCCCCTCCCCATAGCGACCAACACTTTCAGCGAAGCTGCATACGCAACGGCTATACTCAGCTACCCCACAGGCTTCGGCGCAGAGTATGCAGCTGCCGAGGGTTGGATGAATTTCCAGAACACCAGCGAGTTCAACATCGCTGTCAACGACGGCGACCTGTTCCGCCTGAACGGAGTGACATACCGCGTTACCTCAACAGCTGAAGGTGCACCGACAGTCAAGGCTACTTACTGCAAGGTAGAGTCTGCCAATCCGACAGCAAGTGAAATCAAAGCCGCCAACAAGGCCGGCTATACCGGCGCAGTGGTCGTTCCGGCAACAGTACCCTACCAGGGCATAAACTTCGCTGTAACAGAGCTGAACGACTCGATATTCTACGAAGCCAGCGAGATGACAAGCCTCGACATCCAGGCTCCCGTTACCCGTCTCGGCAGCTATGCTCTCTATGACTGTGAAAATCTCGAAAGCCTGACACTCCCCTCAACTATCACGACCATCGGCAACGCTGCACTGGGATACTGCGAGAAGCTGACAAGCCTACAGCTCCCTGAAGGCTTCACCACGTTTGAGGGTACACGCAACTTATTCCACTGCCATGCTCTCACCAGCATCAGCATCCCCACAGGAGTGACCGCGATACCCGACCAGTGCTTCTCGTACTGCAAGGCACTCACCTCGATTTCATTCCACGAGGGCATCTCATTCGGAACTGCTGTTCTCCAAAACTGCTCTGCTCTTACAAGCGTGACACTCCCCGCCGGCATGACGGAAATTGCACAACAGATGTTCCAGAACTGCTCTGCCCTCGAGACACTGTCTATACCGGCAACTGTCACCAAGATTAGAGATGACGCATTTGCCGGCTGTACCAAACTCAACATCGTCCTTCCCGAGGGCGTTACCGAAATCGGCAGCGAAGCATTCAAGAGCTGTCTTGCTCTGACTGAATTCACCATGCCGACTGCGATGACCAAGATACCCACCAACCTGTTCAACAGCTGCACCAACCTGACCAAGGTGACAATGAGCGACAACGTGACCGAAATAGGCAACAACGCATTCCGCGATTGCACCAATCTCGCCACTATCGCCGTTGTCAAGGATGAGGCAACAGAAGACACTCCCGCAGCAGCACCTGCCCGTGAGGCTGCTACCGGCATCAACTTCCCCTCAAAGCTGACAACCATCGGCAACTACGCCTTCTACAAATGCAAGGCTATCACATCTGCTGTACTGCCTGACGGATTGACGAAAATAGGCTCTAACACATTCCAAGAATGTTCAGCCCTCGAGTCTGTTTACCTGCCCGAGACTGTCACCTCCATCGGCTCGAATGCGTTCCAGAACGCGAAACTCAAGCAATTCGTATTGCCGGCAGCTGTCACTAACATAAACAGCTGGATGGTAGGCGGCAACAGCGGCTTGAAGATTTATATCTGCTCGCCCACCCCCGTTTACTGCGGCTCTACCGTCTGGGCTTCCACCAGTTACAGCGTATGCCACGCATTGGTTGTTCCCACAGGTACAGCAGACACATACTCTGCCAAGACATACTGGAACAAGTCAACTATCACTGCCCCGGCATTGCAGAGCCTCAACCTCACTGACACTGCCCTCTCTCTCGGTGAAGGCGAAAACGAAGGCAACATCACAATCACTGGCCATGTCAGCGGCAACTATGACATGACTGACCTCCCTGAGCAGTTCCTCGCAGCAAACAACAAGCAACTGTTTGCCGGCAAGACCATCAAGGTACGTTACCGCACTAACAGCGACGCAGAATATTCAGAGGCTGAAGCAACAGTAGCTGAAGACGGCTCTACATTCACTGCCACAGTGCCGGCACTCGGTGCCCGCGTATACGAAGTGGCTCTGGCAGCCAACCTCATGGAAACAGACTACACCTCTGCTTCCGTCAATGTTACGATGCCCGGCGTAGGCCCGTTCTACTTCACTCTCAGTGAGTATGACGCACACTTCGACGAGAGCTTCACTCCCGAGCTCGTGTTTGCCACTGACGAATACACGCTCAACGATGTCGAGTTCGTCAGCAGCAACACCGATGTAGCTTCTGTAGTGAAACGCACCGGCAAGGTTTCAGTAAAGCGTACCGCCGGCGATGCAGTCATCACTGCACAGCTCAAGAGCAACACCGACATCAAGACTGAAATCACCGTCCACGCAGCTCTGCGCAACGCAGTGCAGGACATCGTACTCGGCGACGGCACAAAGACCATCAACCTGACATATCTGGATATCCTCGCACTCGCGCCGACCGTAGTGCCGGAGAATGCGGACATCCAGTCATACGACATCGCGATTTCAAACACAGACATCGCAACAACACACTCTGTACGCGCATTCAACCCCTCACGCCAATACTACGAACTCGTGACACACCAGGTGGGAGAATGTGACGTGACCTTCAAGTCACAGGACGGCAGCGGCGTGGAAAGCACTTACCACATCATCGTCAACGGTCCAGACCGCACTCCAATGGCTGACAACTACCAGGACGGCACGCTCTGGCTCAACGAGGAGTGGTTCGGACACACCAACGGCTCTATCAACTACATCACCAAAGACAAGGACATCAAGTACCGCGTCTATGAGAGCCAGAACCCCTACCAGTCATTCGGAGCTACCTCACAGTACGGCATGATATACGGCGGCAAGCTCATCGTCATGTCAAAGCAGCATGACGACGGAGGCGACCCGCGCCAGGGCGGCGGCCGTGTGGTAGTGGCTGATGCCAAGACCCTCAAGAAGCTCGCAGCATTTGACTACATTGGCGCAGACATCCGCCCCAGCGGCGAACCCGACGGCCTGGGCGACGGTGACGGACGCGCTTGCGTAGGCGTGAACGAGAACAAGGTATACCTCGGCTCAACCACAGGCATCCAGGCTCTCGACCTCAACACGCTGACACTCGGCAACATAGTATCGGGCATTGACCTCGGTTCAAATGCCTACAACGGACAGATCGGCGACATGGTGGCTGCAGGCAAGTATGTTTTCGCTATCCAGCAAGCCACCGGCGTGCACGTCATCGACCCGGAAACCGATGCGGTAATCAAGACATTCCCTGCCAACGCAGGAGAGGACGGCATAGCAGCTGTCGGCAACCCGCAGGGCATCACACAGTCAATGGACGGCAACGTTTGGGTGGCATCCACTGACCCGTCGTCCGGCAACGGCATGTTCTACTGCATCGACCCGGCAACTCTCGAAGTGACACAGCAGGTTCAGCTGCCCAGCGGCATCAAGGTGAATTGCGGCTGGGGCGCATGGCGTTCAACAAACTTCCAGGGCGCGAAGAACGAGAACGCCCTCTGGTTCGGCGCAGGTGTCGAAGCGTCAATCGTCTCCGGCAACAGCGGATACTACAAGTGGGTAATCGGCACTGACATCAGCTCAATCCAGCCTGTATACGTCTTCCCGAAAGACCTCCCCGGTGTTGACGACAAGACATTCCAGGCTCCGTATGCGACAGTGCGCTATGACGACCGCTCCAACGAGCTGCTCATCGCGGCTACCCACGGCGCCTCGTCTGCATACCGCAACACTTGGCTGCACTTCGTAAACTGCGCTACCGGCGAAATCAGCAAGACTATTGAGATGAAAAAGTACTACTGGTTCCCCGCAATGCCGATATTCCCCGACAAGTATGCTCCCGAGTTCGGCGACATCGAGCCTATCGACATCCGCTACATTGAGGGACAGACTCCGGAGGCAAAGACCATTGACCTGACAGACCTGGTGACCGACCGCGACAACATCGCTGCCAACATCCGTCTCTCAATCGTAAGCGAGGAGAGCGACATCTATGAGGCTTCGCTCGACGGCAAGACACTTACTGTCACCGCCAAGCCCGGCCAGTTCGGCATGGAGTCTATCACGCTCAAGGCTGAGTCAAACGGCGTTGTCACTACCGTAGACATCCCCGTCAACATCGAGCTCATCTCCGGCGTTGACAATGCCTATACCGACAATGGCATCATCACCGTGTCAGGCCACACAGTCCGCATCCTCAACATGGAGGGTACTGACTTCATGGTTTACGACATGAACGGCCGCGCTGTCAGCGCATTCTCTGCCAACAGCAACGACGCTCGCGTGCGTCTGACCGTGCCTGACGGCATCTACATCATCTGCTCTGCCGACGGCAAGCGCAAGGTGAAAGCTGCTGTTTACTAAGCAACACTCCATTCATAGAAAAGGGTTGTCGGATTCGGGTTATGCCCGGGTCCGGCAATTCTTCCCATTAAAACACATACCATAATTTATGAAAAGACAATTACTCATCACAGCCCTGCTGTCTCTCGCATTTGCCCCTGCGGCATACGCGGAGGACGACTCTGACATAGACTACACCAAGGGCGTTTTCATCGTCAACGAAGACTGGTACGGACACCAGAACTCTACGGTCAACTACCTGCTGCCCGACGAGGAGGACGAAAACTGCTGGCACTACCGTGTAATCCAGGCCGAGAATCCGGGCATGGAACTCGGCTGCACCAACCAGTACGGCGCAATATGGGACGGCCGATTCTACCTGATCGCCAAGCAGGAGAAAGACCCCGGGGCATCAATCACCGGAGGCCGAATCACAGTGGCTGATGCCAAGACCATGAAGATACTGTACCAAAACACGCTCATCGACCCCTCGGGCAAACAGTGCGACGGACGCGGCTTCGTCGGCGTTGATGCGCACAAGGGCTACATCTCCTCGAGCAATGGCATCTGGATTTTCGACCTCGACAACCTCGAGGTGAAAGGACTCGTGGAGGGCACAGGAAACCCGAATGCAGGTGACGACAAGCCTAACACTGACCCCACCGGCTCGCTCTACAAGGGGCAGACAGGCTCAATGGTGCGTGCCGGCAACAGGGTGTTTGCTGCCCACCAGCAGTACGGCCTGCTCGTCATCGACCCCATCGCTGACAAGGTGACTGACGTAATCCCAATGTCCATGGTCTCCGAGAAAGCGGGCATCGGCTCGGTGGTTGTGGCCAAGGACGGCTCGGTATGGGCAAGCGTGACGAAAGACACCAAGGGTGACGGCTCGGCTCTCCCCTACATAGTCCGCATTGACCCGAACACACTCGATACAGAAGTTGTGCCAATGGCCGACGGCATTTACCCCCCTGCCAACTCATGGTATGCATGGACTCCTGACGGCTTGTGTGCCTCTTACCGCACCAACACGCTGTACTGGAACGGCGGCAAGAACAGCTGGTTCACCAGCTCGACGATATTCAAGTTTGACATTGACACGCGCACATCGAAAAAGATAATCGACCTGTCTGAAGATGCCGAGAACTGGAAGCTGTACGGCTGCTCGATGCGCGTGCATCCGCAGACCGACGAGCTGTACCTCTCTCTGTATCATATATTCCAAGACCCTACATACATCACCCGCCGCTATGATGCCGACGGCAACAAGCTGCGTGACTACCCAATGATTTCAAACTACTGGTTTCCCTCGCTGCCCGTTTTTCCTCTCGCTCCGGACAACTTCTCAAATGCCGGGGTTTCCGCTCCTGATGCCGACCACAGCATCGACATCCGCGTCGAGAACGGCAGCGTATATGCCGACGGCTGCACCGACCTGCACGTCTACACACTCGACGGACGGCAGATGCCCTCGCAGAACCTCGCGCCTGGCCTGTACATAATCCGCGCCGGCAACGTGACCAAGAAAATCAAGATATAAGCAACCGGTCTGCAACAAGCACAGATGCGGTCGGGACTTTTCTCCCGGCCGCATTTTTCGCATCCCTCACTTGCGCTGTCGCAGCCGGCCTACAGATTTTCCACAAACTCGCATGCTACCTTTGCCACACCGAAACAGCCCACGCGCAAAGGGCAAAATCAGCATCAGTCATGGACATAAAGACTTTCACCAACCGTCCGATAATGTCGGCAATGCTGTCTGTCACTATCGTAATACTCGTAATACTCGGACTGTTCAACCTGCCCATAGAGCAATACCCCGACATCGCGCCGCCGACAGTCAAAGTCAGCGCCACGTATACCGGGGCAAACGCAGAGACGGTGATGAAAAGTGTCGTCACGCCGCTCGAGGCTGCTATAAACGGCGTGGAGAATATGTAGTACATGACATCCACCGACGCCAACAACGGCACTTGCACAATTACCGTCTATTTCAAGCAAGGGTCTGACCCGGACATGGCTGTGGTCAACGTGCAGAACCGCGTAGCATCAGCACAGGGCAAACTGCCCTCCGAGGTGACGAAAAGCGGCATAACGGTAACAAAGTCGCAAAACTCCAACCTGAAATTCATCACCCTCTACAGTCCCGACGGACGGTATGACTCGAAATTTCTGGCCAACTATCTCAAAATAAACGTAGAGCCGCAACTGTCGCGCATTCCCGGCGTGGGCGAAGTGAACATCTTCGGTGCAGACTATGCCCTGCGGATATGGCTCGACCCGACAAAGATGACGGCATACGGGCTTGTCCCGGCAGACATTGACAACGCACTCGCCGCGCAAAACATTGAGTCGCCGACAGGAACTCTCGGGGCTGAATCCGACAACGCCTGCCAGTATGTGCTGAAATACCGGGGACGCTACAGCGATGCCGAGGAGTTCCGCAACATTGTGGTCAAGGCTACGGCGGACGGCGACATACTGCGTCTTGGCGACGTGGCTAAGGTGGAACTCGGGACTGTAGACTATAACCTGAAGAGTACCACCGACGGCAAGCCCGGCGCGTCGGCAAGCATCACACAGACTGCCGGCTCAAACGCCGATGAGATAATAAAGGAAATTGACAAGGTAGAGGAGCAGGTCAGGAACAACCTGCCGCAAGGCATGGTGCTTGAAGGCCAGACAAGCGTAATGGATTTCCTCAACGCTGCCATGCGGAATGTTGTCGAGACGCTCGTCATAGCACTATTGCTGGTAGTGGCCGTGGTGTTCGTTTTCCTGCGCAACTGGCGGTCGATGATTGTCCCGGTCATTGCCATTATAGTGTCGCTCATAGGCACTTTCGCCTTCATGTATGCAGCAGGGTTCTCCATAAACCTGCTTACTCTGTTCGCACTGGTACTCGTAATAGGGACAGTGGTAGACGATTCAATCGTGGTGGTCGAGGCGGTGCAGGCAAAACTCAGCCAAGGCTGCGCCAGTGTGTACAAAGCCACCGTCGAGGCAATGAATGAACTCAAGTCGGCTCTGACGACCACCACAATCGTGTTCATGGCAGTGTTCATACCCGTTAGCTTCACAAGCGGCACGGCTGGCGTTTTCTACAAAGAGTTCGGGCTGACCATGGCAGCCGCCGTAGCCATATCGCTGTTCAACGCGCTGACGCTGTGCCCAGCCCTCTCCCCCCCTGATTCTGAAACGCAAAGAGACTGCCGGCAGCACTGCCATGCGAAACCGCTGGGCATCGGGCTATCGGCGCATTGCCGTAGGCTTGATGCGGCATCGCCGGGCGGCGGTGCCGGCTGCCATTGTTGCCGTAGCCGCACTTTTCCTAATGATTGCCTCTGCCAAGACAAGCCTCGTGCCGCAGGAGGACATGGGGACAATCGATGTCAACGTGCAGTGCCGCCCGGGAAACAGCCTGGCTCAGACATCTAAGGTTATGGACCAGGTGGAAGCGGCAATAAAGGACATACCGCAGATAAAAATACATACACGCATCGACGGTCGCGATGCCCGCCAGAACCAGACACCCTCTGCCGGATTTCTGTCAGTTAGGCTGAAAACGTGGGCGGACAGAACCGGCAAAAGCGATGACATCGACAGTGTGGTGAACGAGATATACCGCCGCACTGCCTCCATAAAGGATGCAGACGTAAACTGCGCAACCCTGCCTACAATACGCGGCTACGGCTCGAGCAGCGGATTTGAACTGTACTTGCAGAACCGCACTGACGAGGACTTCAGCAGACTTGCCGACCTGGCCAGCTCTTTTGTCACCGAACTGGGCAAACGCCCGGAAATAGCAAAGGTAAACTGCACGTTCAAGATGGACTACCCGCAATACACCGTCGAGGTAGATGCCGCAAAATGCCTGATGAAGGGGGTGTCGCCGGGCGATGTACTCAGCGCAATGTCCGCGTACATCGGCGGCGACTACGCCTCAAACATCAACAAATACACAAAACTCTACCGCGTCATGGTGCAGTCCGACGCGCAGTTCAGGCTTGACGAGCGGGCGTTGGCAAACATGTATGTGCGCAGCATAGACGGAGCGATGTCGCCGCTGAGCGAATACGTCACGCTCAACAAGACCAACGGACCAGAATACCTCACGCATTTCAACATGTTCCCGGCTATACGCATCAACGGAACGGCCGCCGCCGGCTACAGTTCTGGACAATCCATCAAGGCTATCAGCGAAGTTGCGGGACAGACGCTGCCGCCAGGCTACGGATATGAGCTGAGCGGACTTTCTCGTGAGGAATCGTCTCAGGGCAACACTACGACAATGGTACTCACCGTCAGCATGGTCTTCATATACATAATCCTCTGCTGCCTGTACGAAAGCCTTCTCATACCGCTTGCCATAATCCTGATAGTGCCGTTCGGGCTATGTGGCAGCTTCATGCTGTCAGCTGCATTCGGCATCGACAACAGCATCTATATGCAGACAGGACTCATCATGCTCGTCGGGATGTTGGCCAAGACAGGCATACTGCTCACCGAATACGCCTCGAAGCGGCGGAAAGGCGGCATGAGCATAGCCCGCGCCACACTGTCGGCGGCAGAAGTGCGGCTGCGCCCTATCGTGATGACAGCGAGCGTGATGATAATCGGCATGGTGCCGCTCATGCTGGCACACGGAGCCGGTGCAAGAGGGAACACAGCCATCGGCACATGCGTAGTAGGCGGAATGGTCGCCGGCACGCTCGCACTGCTGGCATTGCTGCCCGCACTGTACTGCATATTCGGCTCAATCGATGAGAAGATTCGTCCACGCCACTTGCAGCAACGCCAATAAATGACTAAATTTGCAGCCAAAAACTGTCGCATCTTTTGACATAAAATGCGACAAAAACACTCCAACAAATATGCTGCAAAGCCTTGACGAAAAAATACTTGCATCCATAAAGCGCAAGAAGAACGGAACAATTCTTTTTTCAGCAGATTTCGCACATCTCGGTGAAAGCAAATCTGTAAATAAAGCTTTTGAACGGCTTGCCAAATCCGGCAAGCTGATTCGACTGTCGAAGGGGATATACTGCAAACCCGAAATCGACAAGGAACTCGGACTTGGCATCATCTACCCCTCTCTGGAAAAAATTGCAGAGGCAATCGCCAAAAGAGACCGCTGCAAGATAGCTCCAACAGGCGATTTTGCACTGAACCAGCTCGGACTGTCAACACAGATTCCGATGAACGCCGTATTCTATACAGACGGCAGCCCCCGCCGCATCAAGATATACAATGGCAGGGGCATCCTCTTTCAGCGCGTTGCCCCCAAAAGGCTCGCCTTTGCAAGCAAGTTTGCCTCCTTGCTCACATTTGCCCTCAAAACACTTGGCAAAGACAACATTTCAGAACAAAGGCTGGGGCGCATCCGGGAATTGCTCTCTGCCACGCCAAAAAATAATATAATCGCCGATTATCCGCTCATGCCAGGGTGGATAAGGACGCTCATAAACAAAACATACGATGAAATTTCTGGAACTGACAGACTTGCAAAAGGCCAAAGTGTATGAGCAGACAGCCTTGCGCCTCGGAATTGACGATCCAAGAGCCGTGGAAAAAGACCTGTGGGTAACAGCTGTGCTACAGATGGTGTTTTCACTGCCATACGCTGACAAATTCGTCTTCAAAGGAGGGTCTTCACTAAGCAAGGTATGGAAACTCATACACCGCTTCAGCGAAGACATTGATCTGGCTATCGACCGCGAACTGTTCGGCATAAGAGGAAACTTGACCAAAAAACAACTGAAAAAACTCCGCAAAGCATCATCAATATTCGTAAGGGACACACTGGTGACCGACCTGCAAAACATCTTTACAGACAACGGGTTATCACGATTCTGCGAAGTAATTCCCCAACCAGACGGCACAAATGACGACACATACCCCGAGCCTCGCAAAATACACATAACATATCCCTCTGTATACCAATCTGACGACAGTTACCTGCAACCCGAAGTTCTGCTTGAAGTAGGAGCACGCTCATTGTTTGAACCAACAACAGAAGCGACCGTGACATCATTGATCGCAGAAAACACGGAACTGAATACAGACGTGGCAGAAACAACCATAAAATGCGCAGTGCCGCAAAAAACATTCCTCGAAAAAGCATTTCTGCTGCACGAGCTGTTCTCGACTGAACGCTGCAAAACGGCCAACCGATTGTCAAGACACCTCTATGACATAGACCGGCTCATGCAAGTCCCCGAAATACTCTCCGCAATACATGATGACAAGCTATGGGAAGAAATCAGGCATCACCGGGAAATCTTCACTTCAATACATGGAGTAGATTATACCCCCGACATCCGGCGACGCATAAATCTCATACCTCCAGACAGTGTTGAAAAAGAATGGCGCGACGACTATGCGGCAATGCAGACATCGATGATTTGCGGTGAGTCTGTAACATACGACACGATGATTTCACGCATACGCCATTTACAAGACCTGTTCAGAAACGCATGACCATGGACAACGCGATAATTGACGCATCAATAGTCACATACCATACAGCAGACGACGAACTGCGCACCTGCCTCGACGCGCTGCTCGCTGCGCCGTGCATCCGCATCGTGCATATCATCGACAATTCCTCCGACAGCGCAACGGAAAAGCTCGCGGCTCAATACGCGCCTCGCGTCACATACACGCCGCACCCAAACACCGGCTATGGCGACGCGCACAACGTAGCCCTGCGGCGCACCCTCAATGCCGGCACACAGTACCACCTCGTCATCAACAGCGACGTGTATTTCGCAGCGGGGACGCTCGAAAAATGCCTCGGATACATGGAAGCGCACCCCGAAGCCGGACAGCTCATACCACATACCACATTCCCCGACGGGCGCGAACAGCACGTGTGCCACCCGCTGCCCACACCCCTCGACATGCTCATGCGCGGCTTCCTGCCCAAAGGGTGGCTCACGTCACGCCGATGCAGGTACGACCTCACCGACCGCGACCCGGCACAGGTCATCAACCCGCCGTACCACCACGGGTGCTTCATGCTCCTGCGCACAGAGGCGTTGCGCATAGCCGGGCTGTTCGACCCGCGATACTTCATGTACCCCGAAGACATCGACCTGACCCGACGCATACACCGCTACAGCCGCACAGTCTACTACCCCGGCGCAACGATAGTTCATGCGCACCGAGCCGAGTCCAAAACCTCATGTCGCATGCGTAAAATACACATAGTCAATATGTTGAAATATTTCCAGAAGTGGGGATTCTTCTGCGACCATGAGCGGCGCAAATTCAACCGCCAGCTGATGCACGAAATCAGTAAGCAAAAAAACGCGAAATAATTTGCAAAATCCGCCGGAAGGCACTAACTTTGCACTCGCAAACGGAAAAGCGCGTCATTTGACGCAGCGATTCAGGTCCCATAGCTCAGTCGGTTAGAGCACCTGACTCATAATCAGGGAGTCCTAGGTTCAAGCCCTAGTGGGACCACTCCCTAAATACATTTTTTCAAGACGAGACATCTGAGCCATCGCAGGTGTCTCGTCTTTTTTATACCCTCTACCCACAGATGAACGAAAACAGCGGGAACACACTGCTGAAAAACGACAGAGGGGATGCGCTGTGACAAGCGCACCCCCGGTCGGTATATAGGGTCAATCAATAAGGTCTGCGGTTACGGCATAACGACTTTCGTCACCTTGCCGCCACGGCGCATCAGGTAAATGCCGTGTTCGGGATTGGCCGTGCGCACACCCTGAAGCGTGTAGTACTCTGCTTCGGCAATGTCAGCTGCGATGCCGTCCACGCCGCTGCCGTTGGGATCAGCCTCGATCTTGAGGAACTGCTTCCAGCCTTCAGCTGCGCGGTAGTCCTCAATCTTGTCTGCAGGCACATAAAGTGTGGCTGTCTCGTAAATAGACTGGGCGAAGGTCACGCCTGTCGGGGGAACCTGCGGCTTGCAGGTCACCGTCGCGATCGCGTTGCAGTACTGGAACACGTTCTCGCCGAATGTCTCAACATCCTTGCTTACGGTAAACTCGGTCAGTCCCATGCAGTATTTGAAGCACTCGTCGCCTATAGTCTTGATGCCGTCGGGGACTGTGTATGAGGGCATGGCTGCACAAGCGAAGAATGTAGAACCGGGGAGGTCTACAAGGCCTGTGGGGAGCGTAGCGTTGGTCAGCACGTTGCATGAAGCGAATACGCCGTCGCCAAGTTCAGTGACGCTGTTGGGGATAACAACGTTGTTGATAGCGATGCAACGAGCCAATGCATACTTGTCAATGGTCTGGACACCATCATGAATGGTGATCTCCGGCAGAGCCTGGCACTCGTAGAAGGCGTATTCGCCGATTGACTTGACGGTAGTCGGCAGTGTCAGTGACTCCAGGGCCACGCAGCCGCTGAACAGTCCCTTCGGTATGATTTCGATGCCCTCGCCCAGTGTGGCAGTCTCCATGGCCTTGCAGTCCTGGAATGTTTCCTCGCCGATGGTCTTGCAAGTGCCGGGGATGTTGATGGCCTCGATGTTGGCATTGCAGAATGCGTTGGCTTCTATCTCCTCGAGGCCTGCGGGCAGTTCGAGCTTGTCAATGACAGTACCCCAGAATGAGTATGTGCGGATTTTGCGGATAGTAGAGGGGAGGGTGACGGATTTCAGGCCGACAGCCTCGTCGTCAAAGCAGAACTTGCCTATCTCGACTACTGTGTAGTCAACGCCATCGTATTTCACGGTCTCGGGGACAACCACGTCGCCGCTGTAGGGAGCGGGTTCGGGGTCGGCCTGGTACTCGTATGCGAAGCGGACAGTGCGGTCTGCCTTGGAGATGATCTCATAATAGTAGTTGCCGACATAGAAAGTACCCTCGTTGGCGTCGGCAGCGCGTGCGATTTTTGCCTCTGCAGGCACTGCAGAAGCGGTGAGCGGCATCATCGCGCCCATAGCCAGGACACATGCCGATGCACAGGTGATTTTGCGTAAAAGTGCAATCATAGACTAATTATTTTATGTTGTAGATTTCTATCGGGAAAGTCGATTTTTTCACCTCGCAAAATTACAAAATAATCCCACACAAGACAACGTTTCTGCAAAAATATAAAGGGACGGAATTGATTTTCCGCCCCTTCCGTGCATAGACCGCGTATATTTACGCGGGGTTACAGCAATGTATGGAAATTATTTCACCACAGTCTTGAAGGTCGCGTTGCCAAGGCGCACAATGTATACGCCCGGAGCTGCGGCGATGCGCTGCGTGCCGTCAACAGAGCCTGTTGCGATTACAGTGCCTGCCATGTCTGCAACCTGATAGGGCATTGCAGCCTCTGCGGAGATTACAACCTCTCCCCTGCCGCCGAAGACGCTGCTTAGGGTTGCGGTCACGCCGTCAACGCCGGCGAGTGTAAGCTGGTACTGCGCCTCCTCTGACGAGCCGGTAGCATAGTTGGCCTTGATGCCGAAGGTGTGAGAGCCGTTCTGAAGGCCCTTGATGGTCATAGTCGGCTTCTCGGTGTTGCCGTAGTGTGAAGCGTCGAGCGACACGTCATAGCTGTTGACGAACCCGAGTGTCTGCGATGTCATCTCGTCGGCCGGGGCGATGTGGATGTCATCCACCTGTGCCACGAAGCCGTCTTGAGTGACGCACTGCACTGCCAGACGTGCATCCATGTTATGATATGCCGAGAGGTCAATCTGGTACTGCGTCCATTGGTTGTAAGGCACGACTACCTCGTCCACAATCACGAAGTCGTCAGGCTCTGTGCTGCCGTCGGAGATGAGTATGCGGAGTGTTTCAGAAAACGTCGGGTATGCCTTGGCGGTCATGTCAAAGCGGTAGCCGTCATAGAGGCGGACAACGGGCGAGATGAGCCACTTGTCGGCCGGAAGGCCTTGCGGACCCATGAATGCGACGTACTTGTTGCCGTCAGGAGCGAGGAACGCGCCGTCGTCAGCCAGCGAGGGGCGTGTAGCCAGCGGGTTGAACACCAGCGGCGGAACTGACTTGGGGGAGCTTGACAGCGAGCAGCCGGGATAGTTGATTTCGTTGCCGTTGAACGAGATAGGATAAGACACCTGATGCTCGCCGTTGAAGTTGAGCGTCGTCCAACCGCCGAAGCTGCCGGTGGCGAAATCGTCATAGTCCTCGAAGCTGTCGGTGAATCCGAGGTCGCGGTTCCAGTTGAGCACGACGGTGTGCGAGCCGTCGGCCTCCTCTGTGGTGTCGGCGGTGATGTTGAACGGCTTGACGATAGTCTCCTTGAGCTGCATGTCTGCCGTTGCGTCGCTGGAGAGGTCGAGTGCGACAGTGGCAAGGTCATAGCCATCGATGTCAGCAGTCACCTCATACTGTCCCTTGGGCAGGGAGATAATCGAGGCCTTGCCGTCGGTGATAGCGGCGAAGTATCCACCTTCCGGGCCGTCAAAGGAGATGCCCGCGCCCTCGAGCGAGCGGCCGTTGTTGGCAGTCACGTTGACAGTGGCAGAGGCGTAGTTGTCGTTGCTTACAGTCACAGAAGCCTCCGTAGTGGCAGAAGAGCCGGTCAGGCATACAGCCTGTACGCCTACGGTGTGCTGCCCCTCAGAGACGGCGTCGATTGAGTACGAATACTCCGTGGTCTCTGCAATCTTGTTGCCGTCGAGGTAGATGCAGAACTTCTCGTTGGGGTTGGCGGGGGAATGAGCCGGCACACGGCGCGACTTGCCCTGCGCCGCCATGTTGATGCGGCCCACAAAAATGTCATCGAGCATCGTCATGACCGCGCCGTTGCGGCTGGTGCAGTTGAAGCCGATCTTGACGGTCTGGCCGGCATAGTCAGCCAGCGAAATGATGACCTCTTCCCACACCTCGTAGCCGGGCGAGAGGTAGTTGCCCTCGGAAATGGTGGTGAAGTCAGCCGGCTGGGGGTTCTCCGCAGTGGTTATGCCAACCTTGATGCGGGCGTCGCCGGCATCGGCGCGGCGCATATAGAAGCGCAGGTAGTTGTCGTCGCCCACAGTGATCTGCGGCGAGATGAGCCAGTCGTTGTTGTTGCCGTTGTTAGGCTGCAGGAATGCGGCATACTGGCGGCCGGAGCGGGGAGTCATGGTGTAATAGTACTGCACATCCCACGCCGGCACGACTGCCCAGGGGTTGACTATCTGAATGTACTGCGTCTTGCCGGAGTTGGGATACTCGCCTTCCATGACAACCGCCGGCACGCCGTCCTTGTCGATGCCGGTCCAGGGCTGCGGGTCGATGGTGAAAGCGTCATAGCTCTCGAAATCGTCCTCAAAGATGGCAAGCTCCTTGTTCCACTCCATGTCGATGGCGTTTAGGCCGTCATACACATCGTGGTTTACTACAGCGTGTAGCGAATACGGGTCGGTGATGTCCTCCTCGAGCGCGATGTCGAGGGTCTTGTCGCCGTCCATGTCGAAAGTCGCAGTGTAGGTGCGCAGCCCGGTGAGGGCGATGCGGATAGTGTGGCTGCCGGAATAGGTCATGACAGACGAATGTCCGGAAGCGTCAAGCACGGTCTCCGCCGTGCTGTAGTCCATGTCGTAGGCGTTGGTGTGCAGCGTGTAGTGCACACCCTCCATGGAAACGCCGATAGAGTTGGTCACATTGATGTCAAGGCGTTTGTCACGCGACTGCGCAAAGGCAGCAGTCGCAATCATCGCGGTGACGAGTGATACTGACAATAGTCTTTTCATAAGGGGTTGTTGTGTATGCTGTTATTTATGTTTGTTCATTTCCGAATGGCCAGCAGTCTCACAGGCTGACCTCCTTGTCAAGATGAGTTATTGACTTGTGTAACAAAGCGGCGAAGAGATGAGAGGAGGGACAGGCCGGGGCATATCGCAGGGACGACAGTGTCCCGGCCTGTCATTAGTTCAGCTTATTTCTTGACGAAGCGTACCGAAGAATTGCCCTCGGCTGCCTCGACACGCAGTATGTAGATGCCCTCGGCGAGGTCGGCGATGCTGATGCTGTCGCCCGCTGCGCTGCCGCAGAGCATTCCGTTCATAGAATATACGGCGAGACGCACGTCTGTTGCGCCCTCGATGGCTATCATGTCGCCAGAGATGCGCACGTTGCAGCTGTCGGCATTGATACCATCCACGCCTTGCTGTGACGACGGGGTGAGGACGATAGATGCCTGCACGCTGCCGTCAGCAAACGTAGCTGTAGAGGTGTACTCGTTGTAGCCCTCGGCGTTGACAGTCACGTCATAGTCCTTGTCGCTCTGGAACACCACGATTGAGAACGCGCCGTCAGCGTCAGTCACGCCGCAATATTCCACTTCGCCTGATGTCAGGACGACATCCGCGCCCTCGACAGGCTGGTTGTCCTCTGACGAAACGACTGTTCCGGCGTATGAGAGGGGATTGTTCTCGACGGTGAGCACTGTCTGTGCAAACATTGAAGCCTGGTTGTATGCCGTTTCCGAAAGCTCGTCATTGTCGGTAGAGCGCATTATGGCGCGAGACGCGAGACTTGCATCTCCCACATACTGGCAGTTGTACGACCAGTTGTCGAACTCGCCAAGGATGTCAACGAGGATGTTGCCGCCCTGATAAGTATAAGGCATTGTCAGCTCCACTTTCAGTATGGGAGCGGGAGTGTCCTTCTCGCCGCCCTGCGGTTCAATATATGACCGGTTGGAATATACCACCATTTCGGGACTTATCTCAACAGCCTGATCGGGGGTGATAGAAGAGAGTTCAGTCGGGGTAATAGCCACGCGGTAGTTGCCGGTGAACGTCTTGTTGCTGTCCATCCAGCCGTTGAAGGCGATGCCTGTCAACTTGGTGCCGGGAGTGATGCCGTACTGCGCCAGGTATTCCTGAGTGAACACGAGCTGGCTCTCGGCCTTCTTGTAGTAGTTGCAAAGCGGGGTGGTGTATGCCAGGCGGCCGCCGGTAGCGATTGAGCCTGCGCCGACGATTACGTCAGCAAGGGCAGTCTCCTCTGCCACTGTCACTGTTGCTTCTTCTGTCTCAATCGAGAGGTCGTCTGTCACGTCCATGCGCATCTTAACCGTGTAAGTACCGGCCTGGTGCGGAGTGAAAGACATGACAAGAGGCATCACTGCGCCGCCTGCGATTTCCGGTGTCTCAGTCATGGTCTTGATGTCCTCGCCGTTGACATTAAGCGACACTGTATATGAACCGGCAGCCTCAGCTGCTGTATTGACGTTCTTGACATACATCGACGAGTTTACGGCATTGTTGACGATACCAGTTGCCGGTGCATTGAACGAAGAGAGTGCAAGGTCATGGTCAACAGCCACCAGACGGCAGCCGAATACATTGTCAATGCGGGCATAGCAGATGTCAAATGCGAGGTAACCCTCCCCAGCAGGCATATCTACGGTATAGAGCTGCGCATTGGTCTGGTACTGGCCTACGGGGTACTGTGAGGAGAAGCTCTCGTCTCCCTCCTCGACGTATGAGGCATTGCGTATATTCTTGACCTGCTCCCAGTTGGTGCGGTCTGTCGAATAGTATACTGTCACGCAAGCGTCCTGGCCGTACTTGCTTGTTGCGCCGGCCTGGAACAGCAGCTTCTCACCCTCGGCAGCAGTAAGGCGCGGGGTGATGGCACGCAGTGTGGAAACGGATTTCTCGTTGCTGAGGACATGATTGTTCTCGCCCCAAGCATCGGCATGGCCGAGTATGAGCTGCAGACCGTCGTCGATGATCCAGCCAGCCGGCATGCTTTCGTTCTCGAAGCCCTCAAAGAAGAGATCACCGCCTGATTTCGCGCCAGAGAGGGGAAGGGTGACAGGCTCGTCCATGCCCTCGACAGTCATGACGAGGTCGCCGGAGAGGATGCCCACTGTGTCGTCATTGCCAAGCGTGATGTTGAAGTCCTGCGTATGGACAGCTTCCTTAAGAGATGACACTGTGAACGGAATAGCGGCATCCGTCGAGAAGCCCTGTGGCAGCGTGATGCTTGTTACCACCATGTCGCGGCCACCCTCGTTGGAGATGGTCAACGTGCGAGTTACGGGTTCGCTTACGAAACCGAAGTCGAGGCTGGTAACAACGATGTTGCCCTGCTTCAGCTTGTAATTGAATGCGTATGGATAAATGTTCGTATACACGATAGACTTGTTGCTCTGCTTGAGATCCTCACGTATACGCATACCCACATAGTACGCGCCTGTTCCGGAACTCAGATTTGATTTCGCAGAAATCAACGAAATGGGGAATGAGGCAGCGATGCTCATTGTCTTGCTTTCTCCGACAGCAATAGCCTCGGTAAGCGGTATCGTAACCAAGTCCCCATGAGTCTCAGTATAGAGTGTCAGCGTATAGTTCTCGTCGCCGGGGTTGAGGGCGACATTGCCGCTGTTGATGACAGTTACGGTGAACGGCGCGGAGACATTGCCGTCAGCTCCGGTGAAGAGCGGCGTTGAGGCGAAAGCCACGTCACCTATGGTCATAGCGCGGCGTTCCACTGTGCCGCCGCCATCGTCATACGGCTCGTATGTCACGCTCATCACATCGGCATACTGCATCTGGATGCCCACGCACTGGCCGGCATCTACGGTAAGCACCTTGTCTGAAAACTCATACGCACCGCCCGTGCCTATGGAATTGCCTTTGATGTATGTCTCGCCGGACTTGGTCATGTCGTAGAAGGTGATGTAACCGCCTTCGTCCTCCTCGCCGTAGCCGTAGTCATACGGCTCATCGACGCGATACCGCACAGTCACCGTACCCTGCACAGGGGGAGTGACAACAATGGGGTTTGACGTACCTGCGCCGTATGCGCTCGAGTCATAGCCGCGCAACGCGCCGGAATAATACTTGAAGGTATAGTCGGAAGTGTCGCCATAAACACCCCACCCTTCGGGGGGCGCGAATGTCGTCCCGACAACGGTGCCGTCAAACGTGACGGTCACCTGCTCTGCCGCAGCTGTCAGCAGCCCCGACGCGAGCATGGTCATCAATAAAAAATTTTTCATAGTCATTCTTTTTGTTATAACAAAAGGAGGTTCTCGCCGGCACGGACACCGACGGTCATCTCATTGGTACCGGGAACGCGCAGCTGGCGCGAACCCGGTTGTTTTCTCGCAGCAATCGGAAACCGGACATTTTGCCGGCTTCCGGTCGCTGTTATCGGGGAGCAGCATTATCGGAGTTCTCCGAGCACTCGGAGTCCTCTGATTGGCTGCTTGGGGTCATCACTTCTTGATGAAGCGTACAGTCTTGTTGCCTTCGGCTGCCTCTACGCGGAGGACGTAGATGCCCTTGGCGAGGTCAGCAGTGCTGATGCTGTTGCCCTCGGCGTTGCCGCAAAGCATGCCGTTGACAGAGTATACAGCGAGACGAGCGTCTGTTGCACCATCCACGACAATCATGTCGGCTGCTACGCGGACACTCATATTGTCAGCTGCTACATTGTCAACGCCAGACTCAGTGCTGATGAGTTCAATTACGAAACCCTCTACGTTGCCGTCTGCAAACGATACGCTTTCAGTGCTGTGGAAGCCGTTGTAGTTCTCGGCTGAAGCATCAACGACGTATGTAAGGTCAGACTGGTAAACATTGATTGAGAATGTTCCGTCCTCGCCAGAAACGCCCTTGTACATCACATCGTCAGAAGTGAGGACAATTTCAGCGCCGGCCAGAGGAGCATTGTCAGCATTAGGCTTGTTGCTGTAAACAGTGCCGCTGAAGGTTGCAGGCTCGTTGTTGACGTAGAATATCGTCTGCGGGAACAGCTTGCACTGGCTGTATGTGCCAGAAGTAAGCGTGTAGTCATTGCCGCGTACGATAGCGCGTTTGCAAATCTCTGTATCTTTGCTGCCCACGAACTGGCAGTTTGAAGAGTATGCGCTGAACTCACCCACTACGCTGACGAGCAGGTTGCCGCCAGTGTAGGTGTACGGAGCAGTAAACTTGGTCACTAATACGGGAGCTGCGGTGTCCTTGACGCCCTCCTTGGGCACGGTGTACGCCTCGTTGGAGTAAACGAGCATGTCGTCGGTCACCTCAACAGCAGTGTCCTTCGTGATTTCAGAAAGTTCAGTCGGGGTCATGTATACACGGTATGCACCGGAGAAGGTCTTGTTAGTGTCAATATAGCCGTTGAAGCCGATGCCGTTCAGCTGCGCGCCGGGGGTGATGCCGTACTGTGCCAGGTATTCCTCGGTAAAGATCATCTCGCTCTGGCTCTTGTTGTAGAACATGTAGAGGGGAGCTGAATATGTGCCGCTGCCGGCGCCTTGGATCTCGCCGCCACCAACGTTTGTTGCAACCTCAGCTGTCTCAGCGACAACCTCCACGGGATAGTCAGCGGTCTCCATTACGAAGTCCTCGCCGAGGGTCAGGCGCATCTTGACATTGTATGTTCCCGGCTCGTGGGGAGTGAAGCCCATCATGTATGACACTTCACCGCCAGCTGCGATTTCGGCAGTTTCGGCATTGGTCTTTACTACCTCATCGTTGACAAGCAGCGACATGACGTATGAGCCTGCGGGTTCTGCTGTGGTGTTGAGGTTCTTGACACTCACGTTCAGTTCGATCGGGTAGTTGACTACGCCGTTCTTGTTAACCTGTGACGAAGAGTACATCAGGTCATGGGCAACAGTGGCTGCATGGCAGCCGAACACATCGTCGATGCGAGCGTAGCTGATGTCGAAAGCGAGGTAACCCTCACCCTCGGGCATCTGGACTGTGAAGAGCTTCGGGTAAACCTCGTATGAGCCGTAAGGCTTGCTTGAGGAGAATTCCTCGTCGCCCTCCTCTGTGCGTCCGCTGTTGCGGATGCTCTTGACCTTGGTCCAGTCGAGGCGGTTTGTCGAGTAGTATACAGTGATGACAGACGATGCGCTGGAGCTGCAAGAGCCGGCCTGGAAGACCACTGTCTCGCCAGCCTGTGCGACCAGACGCGGTGTGATGGCACGCATCACAGAGCTTGCGCTGTTGCTGTTCAGCACATGGTTGCCCGCGCCCCAAGCATCGGCGTTAGCCTCTTTCAGCTCGAGTTCCGGGTCGATGATCCACCCTGCGGGCATGCTTTCGCCCTCGAAATCCTCAAAGAAGAAGTCGCCGCCGGCCTTGGCTACCATAAGCGTAAAGGCGAGAGGCTCGTCTGCACCCTCAATGTTGAATTTCAGGTCGCCGGAAATTGTACCGACTGCTGACTCGTTGACAGTCACGGTAAACTCCTTGTAGTGCGGGTCTACGTTGATGGGGGCAACGGTGAACGGAGCAGCTACGTCAATAGAGAAGCCTGCCGGAACTTCAATAGAAGTCACATTCACGGGACGGCCGCCGAAGTTGCCGAGGCGCAGCGTCTTGGAAGTCGACGAGGTGACGAAGCCGAAGTCATAGCTTGTCACGTCGGAGGTGCCGTCCTGGACAGTGTAGTTGAACGTATAGGGATATACGTCAACCCAAGAGATGTCGGAGGCAACATTGCTGATGCCGTCGCGCATCTTGAACTTGGTCCAGTACGAGCCTCTGCCGCTCAGCGTCTTGCCCTCGGCTATCGTAGCGAGGGGGACAGAGAACGCCATTGTAATCTGGCGGCTCTCGCCGGCGGCGAGCGTCGGCAGGTTGGCAGTCGCGAGGTCCACGCCGTTTGCGTCGAGCAGCGTGAGGGTATAGCCGGCATCACCCTCGTTCAGGCTGACAGTGCCGGTGTTGGTATAGGTAGCCACAGTGCTTACGAGGACATTGCCGTCAGCGTCGGCGGCAAGTGCGCTTGAAGAATACTTCGCGCTGGAGATGCTGAGCGACTTCACCTCTGCCGTGGGGTCGTAGGGTTCGTAAGTCACGCTCTTCACGCAAGCATAATCCAGCTCGATGCCAAGGCAGTGGCCCGCAGCCAGCGTAATGGTCTTGGTCGTATAGTCGGTGTCCCAGCCCGAACCCTTGCTAGAGCCTTTGGTGTAGGAACTGCCGTTGACCTGCATGTCATGGAAGTTGATTGAGTTGTAGCCAGAGTCGTCGTCGTCACACTTGTAGACCACAGACACCTCGCCCTGCACGGGAGGTGTCACGACAATCAGGTTCTCGTCGTTCCAGGCTGACATGTTGGAATAACCGTAGAGCGAACCGTCGGAGTTCTGCACAAAACGGTAGTTTGAATTGGTGCCGTAAAGGCCCCACCCGGTCGGAGGATTGAACTGTCCTCCCGAGACCGTCCCCTCAAAGGTGACAGTCACCGGCGTTGCCGAGGCCGTGACAAGACCTGCGGCAAATAGCGCCATTGTCAGAAGTTTTTTCATGAGCTAATTATTTAGAGTTATACGGTATTTGTATGTTATCAGTCTGCCTCCGCACTGCGGCGGGAAAGCTGTCTGTAAGTTTCACATTTGGTGGGCAATCTGGCGGAAAACCGCCGTTTGCCAGATACGCCGCGCCTCTCGCGGCCGTTTGGCGGGCAACCGGAAGCCGGGGACATGCCCCCGCTTCCGGCCGCGTTATAGAGGAGCAGCATCGGAGTACTCAGAGTTCTCCGAGCAGCTGCTTGGGTTCATTACTTCTTGATGAAGCGTACAGTGTTTGTGCCTTCGGCTGCCTCTACGCGAAGTACGTAGATGCCGGCGGCGAGGTCAGCAGTGCTGATAGTGTTCTGTGCAGCAGTGCCGCAGAGCATGCCGTTGACAGAATAGATAGCGAGACGCACGTCTGTTGCACCCTCTACAGTGATCATGTCACCTGCGATGCGTACGTTGCAACCCTCGGCTGCGATGCCGTCAACACCGCTCTCTTCAGCAGTAAGAACGATTTCGATAGTCAAGTCGCCGTTGGCGAATGATACCGGGTTCTCTGAAGTGTAGGCGTTGTAACCGGTTGCAGTTACGCTTACATTGTACTCCTTGTCAGACTGGAATACATTGATAGAGTAAGCGCCGTTCTCGTCAGATGTGCCCTTGTACATCACGTCGCCTGAAGTGAGGACGATTTCAGCGTCAGCTACAGTGATAGTCTTGTCATTGTCGCCATAGATGACACCTGCTACGTTGGCAGGATTCTGCTCAATAGTGAAGATGGTCTGTGCGAACATCTTGGCTTGCTTCCAAGAGGCAGACTCGATAGAGGAGTCTGTTGCACGCAGGATAGCGCGAGCTACCATTCCCTCGCTTGTATCACCAACATACTGGCAGCTGGATGACCAGTTGCCAAATTCGCCGATGATACCGAGCAGCATGTTGCCGCCGTTGTAGGTATACGGAGTGTCGAATGTCACTTTCAGCACGGGAGCAGCATCACCTATCGAACCACCAGTAGGCTCAGTGTATGAATCGTTGGAGTAAACGAGCATGTCGTCTGTCAGCTCAACGACTTCAGCAGGAGCGATTGCAGACAGTTCGGTCGGAGCAAGGAAAACCTTGTATGTACCTGTGAAGGTCTTGTTGGTATCGTAATAACCGTTGAAAGCGATGCCTGTCAGCTTGGTACCCGGAGTGATGCCGTACTGTGCCAGGTAATCCTCGGTGAACACGAGTTCACTGTGAGTCTTCTTGTAGTAGTTGCAAATCGGGGTAGTGTCTGACGAAGAGGGAGTGCTGATCAGTGAGCCAGTGCCGACTGTGATGTCAGCATTTGCAGACTCGGCAGCAACCTCGATTGTGTAGTCAGAAGTTTCGAGCGTGTAGTTCTCGCCGATGCTCAGGCGGTAGCGTACAGTGTATGTACCGGCCTCGTGCGGTGTGAATGATGCCTCGAAGGGAACTTCAGCAGTAGCGAGTTCGGGAGTCTCTGCTATTGTCTCGGCAACCTCGCCGTTTACAAGCAGCTCCATGGTGTAAGAACCGGCAGCCTCGGCTGTGGTGTTGATGTTCTTGACAGTCGCAGAAGTGTTGATAGCGTGGTTTACAACGCCTGCAGTCGGAACATTTGATGCAGTGTACATCAGGTCATGTTCAACTACAGCAGCGTGGCAGCCGTATACATTGTCGATGCGAGCGTAACAGATGTCGAAAGCGAGGTAGCCTTCACCTGCCGGCATGTCGATAGTGTAAATCAGCGGAGCAACGTCACTGCTGCCCGAGGGCTTGGATGAAGCGAACTTCTCGTCATTTTCACCAGCAGAGCTCGGATTGACGATATTCTTCAGAAGAGTCCAGTCGAGACGGTTTGTGGAGTAGTAAACAGCCACGTTGGGATAGCTGCCGTATGTGTTTGCCGGAGCAGCCTGGAATACCACTATCTCGCCCTCTGTTGCTGTGAGGCGCGGAATGATGGCACGTGCTGTAACAGTTGATTTGCTGTTGGCCAGAACGTGGGTATTGCCCTCGCCCCATGCCTTGGTGTCGGGAGTTACCAGTGTCAGGTCGCTGTCGATGAGCCAGCCTGCGGGCATCTCTGCACCCTCGAAGTTCTCGAAGAAGTTGTCGCCGCTGGCTACAACACCTGCAAGGTCGAGTGTAAGAGGCTCGTCTGCGCCCTCGATAGTGAGCGACAGAATGCCGTTGATGATGCCGCTTGCATCTTCATTGACAGAAATGGTCAATTCTTTGCTGTGCTCAGTCTCGCGGGCAGAAGCCACAGTGAACGGAGCAGTAGCGTCAACAGAGAAGCCGGCAGGTACATCCATTGCAGTCACGTTGACCACGCGGCTGCCCTGGTTCATCAGGGTGATGGTCTTGGAGGCAGTGCCTGTCAGGAAGCCGAAGTCAAGAGCAGTCACAGCTGTTGAGATGTTGCCGTCCTGGAACTGGTATTTCAGCTCGTAGGGGAAAACGTCCGACCAAGACATGGTCTGATAAGTCTGCTTCAGATCCTCTCGTACACGGAAGCCTACATAGTATGCGCCGTTAGACGAGGGGCTTGACTTGGCAGCCAGCAATGAAATGGGGAATGTGCCTGTAACAGTGATAGCCTTCTGCTCGCCGGCAGCAAGTGTCTCTGTCATAGGTATAGTCACCAGGTCGCCGTGAGTAGTAGTAAATATAGTCAGGCTGTAGCCCTCGTCACCGGGGTTGAGGGTGACGTTGCCGCTGTTGGTGACTGTGAGGTTGATGCCAATCTCGACATTGTTGTTCTCATCGGCATAGAGGGGAGTAGTGACATACTTCGGGCTGGTGAGAGTGAGCGCACGGCGTTCCTCAGTGTCCTGGTTCGGGTCGTACAGTTCGTATGTCACGCTCATGACCTGTGAAGAGTCCAGCTCGATGCCTACGCAGTGGCCGGGTTCTACAGTGACAGTCTTGTTGGCGTATGAAGTGGCGTAGCCGTAGCCGAGAGAAGATCCCTTGGTATAGGTGTCGCCGCTCTTCATGTAGTCCCAGAACTCGATTGTGCCGCCTTCGTCATACGAACCCCAGCCGTAGTCATCATCGCCCCAGCCGGCATCACCTTCATCAACCTTGTAGTTGATGGTGACTTCACCCATTACCTGGGGTGATACCAGAATCGGGTTGGAGACGTATGTGGAAGAACTCGTGGAAGAGCCTCTCACCGAACCGTCGCTCATGTACATGAAGCGGTAGTCCGAGGAGTCTCCCTGGATAGTCCACCCCTCTGGCGGGGTGAAAGTGCTACCGTTGGTGCCCTCAAAGGTCACCGTCACTTGCTCTGCGGAGGCTGTCAGCAGCCCGGCTGCAAGCATGGTAAGTAAGAAAAACTTCTTCATAAACATATTATTTAGGTTAACAAGAAAACTCTATGCCGAGTTGGTATAAGGGAACCCGGCCGCGCCGCCCTGTCAGCAGGGAAGCACGGCCGGGCCGTTGGGTTACTTCTTGACGAAGCGCATTGTCTTGCTGCCGTCGGCGGTGTCTACACGGAGCAGGTAGATGCCAGCCGCCAGGCCGGAAGTGCTGATGACGTTGCCGCGTACGCTGCCGTACATGACGCCCGATGTAGAGTAGATGCTCATCATGGCATCCTCAACACCCTCGAGCATGATGCTCTCGTCGCTGATGCGCAATGTCACGTTGCTGTCGTCGAGTACATTCTTCACACCGCTGGTGAACTTGAAGTGGCGGTATGTGAAGTCGTCGAACAGGTATGCCAGACCGTCAGTGTTGACCGTGTGACGCATTGCCACGTGAATCTTGTCGCCAGCATACTCGCCGAGGTTGGTGATGTACTGTGTGTATTCCTCCTTTTCAGGATAGTTCAGTGTGTAGGAAGCCACCTTGGTGTAGGCCTTGGTGTCGTTGGGGTCATCAGCTGTGCTGACGAGGACCTCGGAACAACCCTGTGTGAACACTTCGCCGCCGCCGATGTTGTCCTTCTTCTCATAGTTGCGTGCCCAGAACTCAAACTCGGAGTCGGCGGTAGCCTCGAGGTTCGGCATGATGATCCAGTCGTCGGTTGTCGAGCTGTAAGTAGCGAATGCCACGAGGTTCTGCATACCGGTTGCGGGGTACGGGTTGGGCCAGTCAGCCTTGGTGTAGTTCATGACTAAGAATGCCTGGGGCTTGCCGTAGTTGGCGTAGTCCACCATAGCGAGCTTGATGCTGCTTGCGCCGTCACCGTCGATGGTGATGAAGCCGTTGGGCTGCAGCGAGCCGTACTCATCCTGCTCAAAGCCAAAGAACTGAGTGTCCTCGGGCATGCCCTCGCCGCGCAGGGTCATTGTCACTGTAGAGCCGCCCTCGGAAGTGATAGTCATAGTCTCCTCTACTGCGGAAGCCACAGTGCCGGGGACGAAGCTGATAGAGAAGGGTATGCCAGAGCCAGAGGCAATCTTGTCACCCTTGTTCAGAGTAGAAGTGAAGTGAGTACCAGAGAATGTCACGTCAGCGACAGTAGCCTCAGAGTTGCCGTCATTGAGCAGAGTGAACTTGTTGCCCGAAGCAACTTCCTTGTTCCAGTTGACCTTCATTGCATCCCACTCGCTGAAGTTGGTAGTCAGCTTCTCGGCAACGATAGGCTCAACAGCCATCTTGTCGATGAGTGCGCTTGTAGCACGATTGTAGTTGAAGATAGAGCGTTTCCAGCGGAAAGCGACAGTCTTGCCGGCATACGGAGTCAGGTCGATGCGCTCGCGATACCAGTAGCGGTTCTCTGTGTCATTGGGGTCAGACAGCTTGGTGACAGCCTTCCACTCGCCGTCAACGAAGATTTCGAGGTCGAGGTCAGCGATGCCGTTGCTGCCGTCAGTCGGGTTGGTGCGTGTGCCGGTCTCGTCCACCTTGAGGGTGACGGGAGCGCAGTCGCCCCAATAGAATGTCAGGTACATGGGGTTGTCAGCCGGGAGCTTGAAGTCCGGAGTGGTGAATGTAGCCACCTCACCGGCAAGACCTGCCTGGACATTGGCTGCATACTTGCCGTCGTAGGGCTTCGTCTCGCTTCTGTACCATTTTGTGTACTGTGCATTGTCAGCTACCCAGCCTGTCGGGGGGAACACGTCGCCGTCGAAGCTCTCACGGTACGGGTAAGCCGTAACGGAAGCGTCGGGCTGAGTAGTGAACGTGTATGTCGAAGAGGCGGTAGTGCCCTTGTCGTTGTAAGCGTCCACACGCCAGTAATATGTAGTCTCATATTCGGCTGTGGGGATAGTATATGTCAGAGCCTCGCCCATCTCTACGCCGTTGACCAGGCTTGTGGCAGCAGCGTCAGTACCCACATAGAGCTTGTAGCCCTTGGCAAACTGCGCAGGGTCCCAAGTGAGAACGATGTTGCGCGGGAAGATGCCGGTTGCGCCGTTGGCGGGTGAAGTCAGAGTTGTTGTTGAAGGAGCGTCGCTTGCGCCGTAGAGCGGCGGAAGGATGACTGCGTCAACATAGAATGTAGATACCAGCGGGCCGGTTTCGGTGTCCCATTCTTCGAGAGGCTGGTATGCGAAACGGAAGTAGCAGTTGTCTGAGCCGCCAGTCTGCACAGTGTATTTCTTGTGCGTGTTCTCGTTATACGGGCCGTTGTAGTTGAACGTCTCGAGAGTAGTCCAGCTGTTGCCGCCGTCCTTTGAGAACTCCACGGTCACGGTATTGTCCGCACCAAGGCCGTCCTCATCCTCGAAGTAGTCATAATAGTTGAACTCGAAAGTCACTTCACCGGCAGAACCGTCGATGCGCGGAGTGCGCAGTTCCTGTGCTGTGTTGTTCATTGTGGCAGAAGCGTATGCTGCATAGTAGCCCTCGATGGGAGAGCTGGTAACACGCCAGTCTTTGCCGTTGGAAACATACCAGCCGGCAGGCGGGAACACCTCGCCGCAGCTCTCGAAGCCCTCGTAAGTGTAGCCCTCGGGGAGCATCTGCTTGGAGGCGCGTAAGGAGATGCTTGCATCCTCGCCGTTGGTGTTGATAGTCAGTGTGCCGGAAGTAGCGGAGGTGTTGGATGCGTCATACATAATCTGCATCTTGACAGCCTCGTTGCGGCCCAGGGCTATGTCTGCCATCGGGGTGGCAGCGATCACGCTGAAGCCCTCGGGAGCCTCAACGCCTGTCACCTTCAGCACGTCCTTGCCGGTGTTGGTGAGAGTGAACACCTCTGACAGCGACTTAGAGCCGATGTACACCTTGCCGAAGTCCCACTCGTCGATGCTCGGAGTGGCTACAGGGCCAGTGATTGCCTGTGTGCGGAATATCGACACGTCGTCAACCTCGATGCTGTTGACCTTTTGGTTGCCCTCGAAGTAGTACTCGAAGGCCACGCGCACCTTCTTTCCCTGATAGTCGGAGAGGTCAAGGGTTGACACGTTCTTTGCCCAGCCTTCCCAAGCGACAGTGTACCAGCCGTAGTCAACGGGCTGAACGCCGCTCTCGAGAACCATCTTGGGGTCCTGGATAGAGAAGATGAAGTCCTGGTCGCCGGGCTGCTGACCTTCTTCAACGATGCGCACGCGCAGGTCGAATTTCTTGTCTTCACGAGCCCATGCTGAAGCCGCCCAAGAGAAACGGACAGACATCGGGCCGTCTACCTGCACCCATGGGGTCAGCAGGTAGTCAGAACCCTTGACATTGGCGTCCGTGTTGTACATTGCATCAATCCACGCCTTGCTGTTGACATGGTTGCCGTCTTTGTCTTTGCTTTCATAGATGCACCACTTCATGGGATAGTCGAGAGACGGGTCGCGGTCAACTGTCTCCCAGCCTTCGATATCGATGGCTCCGTAATGAGAGCCGCTCGGTACCGTTATCCCCTCAAAGGTCTCATTTAGCAAATTCTGTGCGTTTGCCCCCGGCGAGAACGAGATCGTCGCCGCCAGCAACAAAGCACCCGAATAAAAGGTAAACTTTTCCATGATACGGATAATTGATAATTATTAGAGTTATGTGTTGTTAGTGTATGATGTCCATACTTTTCTTCTGTGTCACGAACTTGTACTGCGGATGTGATTAGAGCATAAATCGCTGAAAGCACTGTCAGTCAACGACTTGGAAGTTTCCAAACTCACATGGGAGGCAATTTCTTGACTTGTCGGGGCAAAGTTATTCAAAATCCATGAATTAGGACAATATCGCCGCGTTAAGTAATCAAAATCACCATCACAATCCGAACAAATCACCATGCCATGATGTTGACAAAATTATGCGCATAAAGACCTGCGACGCCATTTCATAAAGCAAGCAACAAACACATTAACCACTTCAACACGGCATAACATCCAAACATTTTGCCATGCAGAAATATGCAGTTTTCAGTCCCAGCCCCCTCCGAGTACTCGGAGATCTCGGAGTACTCGGAAATCTCGGGAGATGCCCCGAGGGTCATCTCCCGAAAATGACAATGGGGTGTCCGATGATTTCGGACACCCCAACCGGGATTACGTAGCCCATAGCAGAGTCGAACTGCTCTTTAGAGAATGAAAATCTCTCGTCCTAACCGATAGA
>URTA01000018.1 GCA_900550645.1 uncultured Porphyromonadaceae bacterium | reverse complement strand
GCGGTATGTGCGCTTCTTCTTGGGCGTTTGCGTTTCCTCTGCTTCAGGGGCGGCAGGTGCATCCTGCTCCGCACCCTCCTTCTCGGCGGCCTTTTCTGCACGCTTCATTTCAGCCTCTCGTGCAGCCCTGGCGGCAGCGACTATGCCGGCAGACACCATGGAGTACGATATGGGGCCGTCGCTTACCGCAGGCTCGGGAGTGCCGTCTGCGTCACCACCGCCCTGCTTGTCGGCGGTTTCGTCGGCACTGGCTTCACCTTGCTTCTTGGAGCGTCTGCGACGTTTGCGGCGCGGCTTCTTGTCGGCTGCGGCTTCAGCAGCACCTTCATTCTGCGCCTGCGGCTTGCCGTCGGCAGCGACCTCGCTGTCAGGCTGCGTCTGCGGCTTCACCTCCGAGGGCTGCTTCTCCGGTGCTTGTGCGTCGCCAGCTGGCTTGTTCTCTGCTGCCTCCTGTGGCTTGCCGTTCTTTCGGCGGTCATCGCGCTTCCTGCTGTTCTTGCCCTTGCCGTCTCCGCTGCCCTCTTTGCGTCGGTCGCCTCGTTCCTTGCCGTTCTTGCCTCCGCGTCCACGGCCTGACGAAGCTTGATATTCAGGGCCTTCGCCAAGCCCTTCGGGTATGGGATTTTTCGGCACCTCCTTCTCGATGAACTTCTCGATGAGCTTGAACTTGCCTATCTCCCTCTCGCTGACGAGGGTTATGGCGATGCCGTCATTGTCGGCACGTGCAGTGCGCCCCACACGGTGCACATAGTCCTCGTTCTCGTGAGGCACGTCATAGTTGACCACCAGCCCGATGTCGTCGATGTCGATGCCGCGAGCCATGATGTCGGTGGCTACAAGTATCTTGAGCTTGCCGGCCTTGAAGTCGAGCAGCACCTGCTCGCGCTGTGACTGCTCCAGGTCGGAGTGCATCTCCCCGACGCTCAGCTTCAGTGAGCGCAATGCCTTGCACAGCTCTTTGCACTTGGCCTTGGACGAGGCGAAGACGATGCTGCGGTCGCACTGCAGCTGCTTGAAGATGTGGCGCAATATGGGCAGTTTCTGCGTCTCGTAGCAGATGTATGCCGACTGTGCTATCTTCTCTGCCGGCTTCGACACAGACAGCTTCACCTCTGCCGGGTCTGTCAGTATTTCACGTGCAAGGTTCTTGATTTTAGGGGGCATAGTCGCGGAGAACAGCAGCGTCTGCCGCTGCTTGGGCAGCAGCTTGACTATCTGCATGATGTCGTCATAGAAACCCATGTCGAGCATACGGTCAGCCTCGTCGAGTATCAGGAACGACACCTGCGAGAGGTCAACATATCCCATGCTGATGTGGGCTATGAGCCGCCCCGGAGTGGCGATGACCACATCCGCGCCGAGCTGGAGCCCCTTCTTCTGCTGGTCAAATGTGCTGCCGTCCGTGCCGCCATAGACAGCCACGCTGCTGACGGGCATAAAATAAGAGAAGCCCTGCATCTGCTGGTCTATCTGCTGTGCAAGCTCCCGCGTGGGAGCCATGACTATGCAGTTTATGGCGTCTTGGGGATAGTCGCCGTTGGCAATCTCGTCTATCACCGGCAGCAGGTACGCGGCAGTCTTGCCCGTGCCTGTCTGCGCCACGGCTATGAGGTCCTTTCCCTCTGTGATGAGGGGTATGGTCTGTTCCTGTATCGGCGTGCACTGCTCAAAGTGCATCGAGTCTATAGCATCGAGTATGTCGTCACTCAAATACAGCTCGTCAAATCTCATCTGTCTGTAATATCTTCTAATATGTTATAAGCAAGGGCATCAACCCTGCCCTGCCTCCATTGCACATCGCAATGCGCTGATACACAGCACATACAAACGACATACGGCAGGACACCGTGACCGTTTCGGCATCACTGTCGAGGCACACGCCCTTGCAGAAAAGCGCAGCCGCTGCGGCTGCCTGTTGCATTTCGCGCCACAAAGATAGTAATTTTATCCGGTTTGCACACTATATTCAGCAGCACAGTTTTGGTTTGTACCGCCAAATGTGCTATCTTTGCGCAGGAAAATACATAATCAATACATGATGAATACTACGACTAATAAATTGCTTGCAGGGGCTGTAGCCGCGATGTGCTGCGCCTCTGCCTTTGCTACAGACCGCACCGTCCACGACCCGGACTATACAAACACCGGCAGCATCCTCCACGTATGGAGCTGGAACTTCCCCACCATAGCCGACAACATGAAGACCATTGCCGAGGCTGGATTCACAATGATTCAGACCTCGCCTGTACAGCGTTGCTACGCCCCGGAGGGCAGCGGCAAGAAACTGTTTGACGACAAGGAGGGCAACTGGTACTACTATTACCAGCCGACAGACTGGAAAATCGGCAACAACATCGTCGGCACGCGAGAGCAGATGCAGGAGATGTTGGATTCAGCCGCAAAATACGACATCAAGGTCATAGTGGACGTGCTGCCCAACCATACGGCTTTTGACGTGGACGCAGTGAGCGACGATTTCTACCGTGCCGTAGGCGGCCGCGACAGGATGTACCATTCCAACGGCCTCGCCGCCATTACGGACTACAACGACCGCTACCAGTGCACGCTAATGGGGACAGGCGGCCTGCCCGATGTCAACACCGAGAACCCGGCGTTCCAGAAGTACTATATGCAGTTTGTCAACGAGCTGATTGCCATGGGCGTGCGCGGCTTCCGCTATGACACCGCCAAGCACATCGGCGTTCATTCAGACCCCGTTGACACGGCAAGCGGCGTGAAGGTCAACGACTTTTGGGACGTGGCGACAGGGCGCAAGAGCGTCGGCGGCGTGCGGCTCGCCATACCCTACGACTCGTTGTTCGTATACGGCGAGGTGCTGCAAGACCGCAATGTGCCTGAAGCCGAATACGCAGGATATTTCGGGCAGACAGCCTCGGCATACGGCCACATAATCCGCCAGATGCTCGACAGCTGCTCTGCTGCCGGACTCGACATCGCCGACTGGCGGCACTCCGCAGCACCGGAATACCTGACCACCTGGGTCGAGAGCCATGACACATACTGCAACGCGCATGAGTCTGCCCACCTGACAGACGCGCAAATACGCACGGCATACGTCCTCATAACCGCACGGCAGAACGGCACTCCCCTGTTCTTCAGCCGCCCCAACGGCTCGAGTGCAGACAATGTCTGGGGCGACAACGTCATGGGCGCACGCGGAAACGACGAGTTCTTCCACCCCGAAGTGGCTGCCGCCAACAAGTTCCGCACCGCCATGGCAGGTCAGAAGGAGGACATACACACCTCAGAGAAGGGGAATGTCATAGTCGTCAACCGTGGCAAGAAGGGCGCGGCGGTGATAAACATTTCCAAGTCGGCAGACTTCGTTAACCTCCCCACGGGGCTGCCAGACGGACGGTACAAGGATGTCGTCTACGGCAAGGAGTTCCGGGTGGTCAAGGGGCAGCTGAAAGGCATCATGGCTCCGCTGCGCACATACATACTCGTCAAGGGCTGACCCGCTCACGGTAATGGCTGGGCTGTACCTGCATATCCCATACTGCCGCCGCAAGTGCATATACTGCGACTTCTACAGCGGCGGCGACAGGCGTGCCAAGTGGCACGAGCTGACCGACGCCTGTCTCGCGGAATTGCAGAGCCGAATTGACGAGGCCGGCGGCGGTTTCGAGACCCTGTACCTCGGAGGCGGCACACCGTCGCTTTACCCTGACGGCGAGCTTATGCGGCTGACATCAGGGCTGCGGCACATCTGCGGCACACGGTGGAACGTAAGCGAAGCGACCATAGAACTCAACCCCGACGATGTCACAGCAGAGCGCGTCGGAATGTGGAGAGAAGCTGGATTCAACCGCTTCAGCCTCGGTGTGCAGAGCTTTTGCGACGAGGAGTTGGCCGCGATACGGAGGCGGCATGATGCCGCGACAGCCCTCCGTGCCATGGACCTGCTGATGCAAACAGGATGCGACGTAAGCGTTGACCTGATGTATGCCCTTCCCGGCCAGTCGATGCGCTCATGGCAGCACAGCCTCGACACTGTTGCCTCCATGAAGCCGCAGCACATCTCGGCTTACGCGCTGATGTACGAGGACGGCACTGCACTGTCTGCACTGGAAAGACAGGGAAAAATCCGACGAGCCAGCGACGAGGAATACCTTGCCATGTACCGCGCCCTCGCAGACACGCTCTCCGCTGCCGGATACGAGCATTACGAAATATCCAACTTTGCTTTGCCACACCACCGCTCGCGCCACAACAGTTCATACTGGCAAGGCCTGCCGTACATCGGCCTCGGCCCTGCGGCACACTCGTATGACGGGCTGCGTACACGGCGAGCCAATGATGCCGACATCGAGGGGTATCTGTCGTCAGGAGGCATCGACGTGCCGCACCATACGGAACACCTCGACGACGCGATGCTGCTCGACGAGTACCTGCTTACACGGCTGCGAGTGTGCGATGGCTTTGCCATTGACGACTTCCGTAGCAGGTTTGGCGACACCGCAACGGGCAAACTCATCGCTTCGGTTCAGCAGGAGATGCAGCACGGAGGCATGTTGATGACCGCCGAAGGAACGGTGCGCCTTACAAGGCAAGGAGTAATGACCTCAGACAGCATCATCCTCGACATCTCCGTTGCCCTCTCCTGACACGCACATCGCAGCCATAGCATTTCTCCAATTGAAATATTATGCTTAACTTTGCCGTATAGTTACGGCTGCACTGCTATCCAGCATTTGGAAGCGTCTCCTGTTCACTAAATTAGAACTTATCAGCAACATGAACAAAGCATTTTGCACGGGCATCCGTGAACGAACCATATCTATCCTGTCAGGAATAAAGGCTGGCACATTCGAGCGCGACGAGGCTATTGCGCTCAGTCTGCTAAGTGCAATGGCCGGAGAGAGCATATTTCTCCTCGGTCTGCCAGGCGTGGGAAAATCGATGATTGCCAGACGGCTGAAACTCGCATTCAAGGATGCATCCGTCTTTGAATACCTCATGTCACGGTTCTCGACTCCTGACGAGATATTCGGACCGATAAGCATCTCCAAGCTGAAGGACAACGACTGCTATGAGCGCATAACCTCCGGGTATCTCCCTGAAGCCGAAATAGTATTCCTCGATGAAATCTGGAAAGCCGGGCCAGCTATCCAAAACTCGCTGCTCACAGTTCTGAATGAGAAGATATACCTCAACGGCAACCATGAAATCCGCCTGCCGATGAAAGGCATAATTTCAGCGTCCAACGAATTGCCGGCACAGGGGGAAGGACTCGAAGCGTTGTGGGATCGTTTCATAATACGGTACATCGTAAATCCCATCAAATCGAAGGAGAATTTCCTCAAGCTCCTGAACCCGGACAGTACTGCCGCCGAAGATACGCCCTTTGAGCCGTTGTCGCCCGAAGAATACTTGACAATACAGTCAGAAAGCTGCAAAGTCGGACTGCCCCAAGGCATAATGGACACAATATACGACTTGCATGAAAAACTGAAGGAGAAAATTCATGAGAAAGACCCGGTAACAGGAGACCCGGTTGATGACTGCCAGCAATACTATGTGTCGGACCGGCGGTGGAAGAAGTCAATCGGCATACTGCGAATGTCAGCATGCCTGAACGGGCGCAATGAAGTGAATTTCAGCGACATGATTCTGTTGACACATATACTGTGGAATAATGATGCCTCAATCCGCCCCATACAACAGATAGTGGCAGAAGCGATTACGGCAGCCCTCTTCAAGGTGATGCTGGAGCAATTCCAGGACTATAAACGCCAAATGCCAGCTGCGAAGTCTGGCAAACAGCCCTATAGTGCCGACCGTAAGAACTATGTGATACAATGCGACGACTCGCCTCTGAAAATCAAAATCAAAGACTATAACAATGTCCGCAAACACCCGGAGGTGGTTCATTTCGGCTCTGAGACAGCCGACGGAGTCCTCGTACTGCTCGACAGGGGGCAATTCACAATACGCTTTGTGAAAGACTGCTGCCTGTGCATCAACGGCTACAACTATTACCTCCAGACTGCTGCTGACTACTATATGAACGGCAAGTCGTTTCTTGAGAGCATCAAAGACTCGTTCTATACGATCGTGGAGCAACTGAACCGCGACATAGCTGAAAACCTGTTTACATCGTCGTCGGATGCCGTACTTGCCTTACGGACAGAGGTTGACAAGTATAAAGAACGTTTTGCGGCTATATGAATCAGACACAGTTGAAATATCTGCAGCGCGTCGTCAACTATGCCTGCATCATCAAAAGCAGCGACGGACTGTCGGAAACCGTCAAGCACATCAAGGTCGCCAAGCACCCTGTATACCAGATGGTTCGTGACATAGTGTGCGACGTGAGATTTTACTCGGTTATACAGAATGAACTGTTTTGGAGACAATATTCGTGTGCCGCAGTCAGCCGCTTTATCGACTCGCTGACCAGCGAGGACTGGAGCAGCGAAAAACGGCTCACAGGCAAGAAAGAGAATTTCCTGAACGAGTGGCTGGCAAAACACATACTGGGCATTTCCACGGAGGAACAACACGAAATCGAACAGGAACTTGACCTGGAAACAACCCCAAGCGTAGCTGGCAGCGATGACAAGGATGGCGATGCCAAAGATACACTCATGCTCAAATTCGATCAGCCGCTCGGAGGAGGCAACATAACTGATGAAACATGCAACAATGGCATTATTTCTGACGGACTGCCCAAGGGAATAAAGAACTACCTGAAAAACTCTCAAAAGCAGAAAGAGAAAGACGCGCAAAACGGAGCCTGCCCCGGTCTGCATGAAGAGCCGCACAAGGCCGATGCGAAATACATAAGCAGCATTGACCCGACCCTGGTCGAACTGGCAAAGAAAATCGGCCGTAGCGGCAGCGTGGAACACGAGAGTAACGGGAGGTTCCAGACAGCCTCACGCAGCGACATCAGCGGCATTACCACCGGTGACAACCTAAACAGCCTGCTGCCGACGGAATTGGCACTGCTCACCAGCCCACAATCCGAGAAAGTATTTCTGCGCAAGTTCGTCCAAAAGCAGCTTCAGATTTTTTCTTCGGCATCAAGCTCCCTCGCCAAGGGGAAAAAGGCTGGACCAATATATATTTGCATCGACACAAGCAGCTCAATGCAAGGACAGCCGGAAGTGACAGCCAAAACATTGGCTCTGGCCATTGCAATAATAGCCCAGCGTGACAAACGGCCGATATGCTTGATAAACTATTCGTTCAACCTGTCATTCTTCATACTGACAAACCTTGAGCATCAGAAGCTGCCATTCCTCTCGTTCCTGTCACACTCATACGGCGGTGGCAATGACGAACAAATGATGTTTCAGTTTGTCTTTGACACACTGCCATGCAACCGTCGTTTCCGCAAGTACGCCGACCAGTTCAGCGGAGCAGACATGCTGATAATATCCGATTTCAAATGGTCACACTTAGGGACGGACACTCTGACAAAAATTGAAGCCGCCAGAAGCCAGGGGCTGAGGATGTTCGCATTAAGCGTCAATATGATGCAGCGGTGCTGCAAAGTTGATTTATACAACCAAGTGACACTGGCAGGACACGAATTCTACATGAGCTGCGACTGCCGCTATATGTGTGACAACAACCGGTGTTTTGAATATGACGAAAAAATGAGTATATGAAACTGAAAATGAGACTTGAAGACGCTATGGTGTATGCGCTCGCAACAGCAGGGTGCGGCATGCCCACCAAAATGCTCGCTGAAGCCATCAACCGCGACAGGCTTCATGTCAGGGTTGACGGCAAGCCTGTGACCGACAAGCAGGTCTACGCCGCAGTACGCCGCAACCCTGCCGTTTTCGTGATGGAGTGCGGCGCAATCATGCTTGCAATGTAACATCACCACATGGCAAGATGTACAAAGCAGCTTGGAGTGTTGCATAATTGGCAGAAAATGAGTAACTTTGCACTCGATTTTTGGAAAGGTCATATCCATGCGATATAACAGGCTGAAAATCAGAGTAATAATACAATTAACAACAAGAACGTATGAATCGTTACGAAACCGTTTTCATTTTAACTCCCGTTTTGTCTGACGACCAGATGAAGGAAGCGGTGCAGAAATTCAGAGGTTTCCTGGAGGACAACAATGCCAATGTTGTCAATGAGGAGCTTTGGGGTCTGCGCAAACTCGCTTATCCCATCGAGAAGAAATCCACAGGTTTTTACTGCCTGCTCGAGTTTGAGGCTGAGCCTTCGCTCATCAAGAAGTTCGAGACAATGTACCGTCGCGACGAGCGCGTAATCCGCTTCCTGACATTCCGTCTCGACAAGCACGCAGCCGAGTACGCTGAAAAGCGCCGCAAGCTCCGCGCACAGAAAGCAAGTCAAACCCCCGCTGTCGAGGAGGCTCCCGCCGCTGAAGCAGCAGAAACAAAGGAGAACTAAACCATGGCAGCAAACAACGAAATCCGTTACCTCACTCCCCTGTCGGTAGACACCCGCAAGAAGAAATATTGCCGTTTCAAACGCAGCGGCATCAAGTACATCGACTACAAGGATCCTGAGTTCCTCAAGAAGTTCCTCAACGAGCAGGGCAAGATTCTGCCTCGCCGTATCACCGGAACATCACTCAAGTTCCAGCGTCGTGTAGCCCGTGCAGTGAAGCGTGCACGTCACCTCGCACTGCTCCCCTACGTAACAGACTTGATGAAATAATCATTTTTAATCCGACAAAAAAGAAAAGACATGAAAGTTATCTTGAAAGAAAATATGACCGGTCTCGGTTATAAGGACGATGTTGTCGAGGTGAAAGATGGTTATGGCCGCAACTACCTCATACCGCAGGGCAAGGCAATCATCGCGTCTAACGCAGCACTGAAGCAGCTCGCAGAGGACCAGCGTCAGCGTGCGCACAAGATTCAGAAGGCTCTCGAGGAGGCTCAGGCAAAGGCCAAGACCCTCGAAGGCATCAAACTCACCATCGGCGCAAAGACCAGCGCAACCGGCACTGTATTCGGCAGCGTGAACGCTATACAGATTGCAGATGCACTCCAGGCACTCGGCCATGAGGTAGACCGCAAAATCATCGCAATCAAGCAGCCTGTCAAGGAAGTGGGCGTGTACACAGCCACTATCAACCTTCACAAGGAGGTCAGCGTAGACATCGAATTTGAAGTAGTGGCAGAGTAATCCGCTTCCTCCTTCAAACACAATACACAACTGGGGTGTGCCATAATCGGCACATCCCATTTCCATTTAAGCAAGAGTTAAAGACTTGTTGGTCTGCCGCGTCAGCGGCGTATATCGTAGCGCATCCAGACAGTGTTGCCCATGCGGGTCACATCTTTAAGGTCAAGCAATGTCACTGGATAGTCAGGCACGTCAATGCCGTCAAACACTGCAGTCATGCCGCGCCGGCCATCGATGCCCCCTCCGACCATGAGACTTACCTCATCTATCAACCCTGCTTGCAGGAACGCTCCGTTGATGTTGCCGCCTCCAACGACAGCCAGACGTTTCACGCCGAACTGCTCACACAGTGTCTCGGCAGCACGGCTCAAGTCGATATACTTCTTCCCCGTTGCAATCCAAGATATATTTTTGGCAGTCAAGTAGTCGTGATACTCCTTGGGGCAATCACAGCTCGTGACTACAAGCAGGTTGCCGCTTGCAGCGGTTTCAGGCCAACGCAGCGAGCCGTGAGTGTCAACGGCTACATCATAGTGCGGGCCGGGTGTTGCCTTGTGAAAGGCTTCCTTGCCGATGGCTGTCTTGTCGTGCGCCTCAAAAGGCTGCGGCAGCGCGTAGTGTATCTGCTTGGTCACACGCCCCTCGAGCGTAGCATCGCATTTTAGGGCGTCGAGCGCGACATAATATGCGTCAGTCGGATCAATCTGCTCGGTCATTGCACAATCAATGCGGCCGTCAACAGATGACATCATGTGACAAATAATATATGGTTTCATAGTCATTTATTTGTAGTTCAGGAATTTGTCAACTGCTTCACGAGCTTTGTCACGCTGCTGCTGAGCCACGTGGCCGTAGATTTCAAAGGGCTTGCCGATTGTTGCACCCTTGCAAGCCGCCCCGACTAGAGCCGGCAACACCACTTCCCTCGTGCGTCACGAAAGGTATGACAGTCTTGCCGCTCCAGTCGTGCTTCTCGATGAAGGTATATACTGGCATCGGCGCGTCGCCCCACCATATCGGATAGCCGATATAGATAGTGTCGTATGCCTCTACATTCACATCGCCGATTATCTCCGGGCGTGCGTTTGACTCCTTCTCGGTCTTGGCAATTTCCGTACACGGGTCATATTCTGCCGGGTATGGTGTGGCTGGCTGTATGTGGAATGTGTCTGCGCCCACTTGTTCTGCAATCATCTTGCCTATTATAGCTGTGTTGCCCTCCGTGATATTGCCGACGGCATAGTTTTCATCGGCACGAGAGAAGTACACGACAAGGCTTTTGCTGTTTGTATTCATCATGCTATCGCTGTTTACGTTTTGTGTCTGTCCGCACGCCGGCAAAGCGAAGAACGCTGCTGCCGAAGTGCTGCTGCAAATGCCTTCATTCTCATGGTCTCATGTTTTTGCCCCATTCCACGAACTGCTCCACCTGTGCCGGGTCGTAGTGTGAGAACCACTGGCTCTTCTGCAAGTCGAGCTTGGCAATCTGCTCCATATCCTCATCGGTGAGCGTGAAATCGAATATGTTGAAGTTCTGCTCCATGCGCTCGCGGTGCGTCGTCTTGGGGATAACGATGACTTGTCGCTGCGTAAGCCAACGCAGAGCCACCTGCGCAGCCGTCTTGCCGTATTTTGCAGCAACCTGTTGAAGCACAGGGTCAGTGAAAAGGCCGTTCCTGCCCTCTGCCAGCGGAGCCCATGCCATAGTGGCGCATCCGTATTTTGCCATTATCTTCTGCGCCTCGACCTGCTGGTTGTACACATGTGTCTCGACCTGGTTGACCATCGGCTTGATTTCACTGAAACCGCACAGGTCGATGAAGCGGTCGGGATAGAAATTGCTCACGCCGATTGCACGCACGAGGCCTTTGCGATAAGCCTCCTCCATAGCACGCCAAGTGCCGTAGTAGTCGCTGAACGGCTGGTGTATCAGCAGCAAGTCAATGTAGTCAGTGCGCAGACGGCGAAGGCTCTCGCGGATGCTCTCCGCAGCCTGTCGCTCACCGGCATTGCTTATCCACACTTTAGTGGTCAGGAAAATCTGGTCACGTCCTACGCCGCAGCCGGCAAGTGCCTCACCCACTTGAGCCTCGTTGAAATATGCCTGTGCAGTGTCGATACTGCGGTAGCCGACCTCAATAGCCTGGCGCACGCACCGCTCTGTGTCTTCGGGAGCGATTTGGAACACGCCGTAGCCCAGTACCGGCATCTCCACTCCGTTGGAAAGTTTTACTGTATCCATAATATCGTGTTCTTGTTGCTTGGTTTATTCATATAACGCACGGCAAGCCGACAAATGCCGTCATAATTCGCGCAATAGCAGTCACAAATTACGCCAAAATGACTATCTTTGCACCATGAGCGACTGGATATACACTGAAAACCTCGGAGCCATCCACTTTTGGGAACTGAAAAATTGGGTAGCACATATACTGTGTCTGCAAGGCGAGGTCAAGTTCCTTTACGCAGGGCGCGAGTTTGCGCTACGCGAGCATGAAGTAGCAGTCATCGGTTCGCCGGAGCGTATGACCTCACTTAACCTGTCCGCAAATTTCCATTGTCTGTCATACATAGCCCCACGCACATTCCTCGAGTCGCAACTGCCAGGCAGCCACTATGGCATCGGAGGCAGCGTCAGCCTGTACGAGAACCCGATTCTGACCCTTGACGCAGAGCAGGAGCAGTGGCTGCATGACGACTTGGAGCGTATCGGAAATCGCATCGGTATGACACACCTGACATTTTACAGGAGCATAATGGGTGCGCTGTCACTGACTATGATGAATGACCTGTTTGAAATACACTCCTCACAGCGCTGGGCGTTTTCTGCCAACGAGCGTCCGCTGTATGTGCTGAAAACATTCATGGAGCTGCTTGCGTCCGGATTGCCGGAGCATCACCGCTCCCCTTCCTACTATGCACAGCAGCTTAACGTGTCTGCGAAATACCTCTCAGACACCATACGCCGCCAGACGGGTCTGAGTGTCTCACACTATATAGAGGTACATGTTACGCCGATAATCAAGAACTACCTCGACAATACCGACCTGTCTGTTACTCAGATAGCGGAACGCATGAACTTCTCAACCCCAACCTACTTCGCCCGTTACTCCCGCAAGCTGCTCGGCATGTCACCCAAGGAATACCGAGCCTCAAATCAGCCGCAGTTTTAATGCGAATAAAATTGTGATAAAAATACACACTCAAGAAACTTTTCATCGGGTGGTGTGTTTATGGTATGAATGATTGGAAAGGACGCATGAAAGCGACAGCACAATCATGACACATAACAACTGAAACAAAAACGCACTACTATATGAATTTCAACAACTTCACAATCAAATCACAGGAGGTGATACAGAAGGCTATCGAGCTGACCCGAAGTGCCGGACAGCAGCAGATCGAGCCGTCTCACATCCTGAAAGCTCTGATAGACGAGGGTGAGTCCATTGTGAACTTCGTGTTCCAGAAGCTGGAAGCCAACCTGAACTCTGTCAAGAGTGCAATCGAAGCCGACATTCGCTCGCTACCAAAAGTCTCGGGCGGTGACGTGTTCCTGAGTCGCGATGCCAACGACGCTATGCAGAAAGCCGTCGATTTCTCCAAGTCGATGGGTGACGAGTACGTGTCAATCGAGGCAATGCTCATGGGCATACTGCGCAGCAGCGGCAAGGCAGGACAGGCACTGAAGGATGCCGGCATCACCGACAAGGGGCTGGAAATGGCAATACGCGAGCTGCGCAAGGGCAACAAAGTCACTGAACAGAGCGCAGAGGAAACATATCAGGCCCTCAGCAAATACGCCATTAACCTGAATGACCGCGCACGCAGCGGCAAGCTCGACCCGGTCATCGGCCGTGACGAGGAAATACGCCGCGTGCTGCAGATATTGTCACGACGCACAAAGAACAACCCTATGCTCGTCGGCGAACCAGGTACAGGCAAAACAGCTATTGCCGAAGGACTTGCCCACCGTATCGTCCGAGGCGACGTGCCTGAGAACCTGAAGTCAAAGCAAATCTACTCACTTGACATGGGTGCGCTTGTCGCTGGAGCAAAGTACAAGGGCGAATTTGAGGAGCGTCTTAAAGCCATTGTCAACGAGGTGACACAGAGCAATGGCGAGATTATCCTTTTCATCGATGAAATCCACACACTGGTCGGTGCTGGCAAGGGCGAAGGTGCGATGGACGCCGCCAACATCCTCAAACCGGCATTGGCGCGTGGCGAACTCCGCTCAATCGGCGCAACAACGCTCGACGAGTACCAGAAGTATTTCGAGAAGGACAAGGCTCTGGAACGCCGTTTCCAGAAGGTAATGGTAGACGAGCCTGACGAAATGTCCTCAATATCCATACTCCGAGGCCTGAAGGAGCGTTATGAGAACCACCACAAGGTGCGTATCAAAGACGAGGCTATCATCGCCGCCGTCCAGCTCAGCACGCGCTACATCACTGACCGTTTCCTCCCGGACAAGGCCATTGACCTGATCGACGAGGCCGCATCAAAGCTGCGTTTGGAAATGGACTCGATGCCGCAGGCTCTCGACGAAGCTACCCGTAAAATCAAGCAGCTCGAAATCGAGCGTGAGGCTCTGAAGCGTGAAAGCAACGATGCCAAGATAGCTGAAATAGACAAGGAACTCGCGGACCTCCATGATGAAGAGAAGTCGCTCAAAGCCAAGTGGAAAGCCGAAAAGACTGAAATCAACAAGATACAGCAGAACAAGATTGACATCGAGCAGCTGAAACTTGAGGCTGACCGGGCCGAGCGCGACGGTGACTATGCCAAGGTGGCTGAAATACGCTACTCACGCATCAAGCAAAAGGAAGACGAGAACAAGTCTATTCAGGCCAAGCTGAAAGAGCTGCAAGGCGACGGGGCTCTGATAAAGGAGGAAGTAGATGCCGACGACATCGCGGAAATCGTCAGCCGCTGGACAGGCATACCCGTCAAGAAGATGGCTCAAAGTGACAAGGAAAAGCTGTTGCACCTCGAGGAAGAGCTGCACCGCCGCGTAGTCGGGCAAGATGAAGCCATACGCGCTGTCGCAGATGCTGTGCGCCGCTCACGAGCCGGCCTGAACGACCCGCGCCGCCCTATCGGCTCATTCCTGTTCCTCGGTACTACCGGTGTCGGCAAGACCGAGTTGGCAAAAGCGTTGGCAGACTACCTGTTTGACAGCGAGGATGCGATGACCCGTATCGACATGTCCGAATATATGGAGAAACACTCCGTATCGCGTCTGGTCGGTGCGCCTCCGGGATATGTAGGCTACGATGAGGGAGGTCAGCTAACCGAGGCTGTGCGCCGCAAACCGTACAGCGTGGTGCTGTTCGATGAAATCGAGAAGGCACACCCGGACGTGTTCAACGTACTCCTACAGGTGCTTGACGACGGTCGTCTGACAGACAACAAGGGGCGGTTCGTCAACTTCAAGAACACGATAATCATCATGACCTCAAACATGGGGTCGCAGATGATACGCGAAAACTTCGAGAAGATGACAGACAGCAACCGCGACGAGACGATAGAACGCACCAAGACCGATGTCCTCGAACTGCTGAAACAGTCCATCCGTCCCGAGTTCCTGAACCGAATCGACGAGATAGTGATGTTCACACCGCTCGACAAGAAGGAGATACAGCAGATAGTCGAGCTGCAGGTACACGGCATCCGCAAGATGCTCGCCTCCAACGGCGTAAAACTGACCATCACCCCGTCTGCCGTTGAACTCCTGGCCGAAGACGGCTACGACCCCGAGTTCGGTGCACGTCCTGTCAAGCGCACCATACAGCGCATGATATTGAACGAATTGTCAAAGGACATCCTTGCTCAAAAAGTAGACCGCGACCACCCGATAGTCATCGACCGCCAAGGAGACGACCTCGTGTTCCGAAATGATTGACCCAACCGTCAAGGATAAAAATAATAGAATAAGTAATGATACGTCCAGAAGTCTGAATATCAGATTTTTGGACGTATTCATATATACACCGCAGTACTATTTACGGCAATAATACCAACAATATTTTCAGTACTATGTATTGCATAGTACTACGGAAAGTTGTAACTTTGCACCGTGAAAGGGACAAAGGCACTGCCATACTTCTTTCAAAACATTTGAAACCAACAACATAACAACAGAATATGGGTTCGTACAACTTCAATATCAAACAAGCCGCAATCGCGCTGGCACTTGCAATACCAGCAACCATGTCCGCGCAATACACCCTAAACGGCAGAGTAATCGACGGCAACGGCGAGACATGCCCCACAACGGTATACCATATATACAACGCGACAGACAGCCATGAACACCCGATGGCAAACTATGTGACAGACATGGACGGCGTGTTCTCCTGCACTATCGGCAAACCTGGGGAATACACCGTGACGTTCGAGTATCTCGGCATGAAAGACCTCACAATGCCGGTAGTGATAACTGCAGACAAGAGCGCATACGACCTCGGCGACGTGGTGATGCAGCCTGACGAGACCATGCTGTCGGAAGTGACAGTGTCGGTACGCAAACGACTTGTGGTGTCTGACGGCGCAAACCTGCAGTACAATGTCTCCGAAGACCCTGTGGCAAAAAGCAGCACCGTACTGGAGATGCTCCGCAAAGTCCCCATGGTGACTGTTGACGGCCAGGACAACATCCGTGTAAACGGCAACACAGATTTCCGCATATACCTGAACGGCCGCCCCAACCCTATGTTTGACAGCGAGCCGCAGCGCGTACTCAAGGCCATGCCCGCCAGCTCCATAAAGCGCATCGAAGTGCTTACAGAGCCGGGTGCAAAGTATGACGCAGAGGGTACTGGCGGCATCCTGAACATAGTCACCGAAGAGTCGGCAACTGCCACCACCGACGGCTACAGCGGCTCGCTGACAGCCGGCGTGGCTTCCAACCAGCTGTCCGGTTCGGGCTTCATACGCGGCAAGCTGCGCAACGTCACTGCAAGCGCATCGCTGACATACGCCAACTCACGGCCGCTGGCTCGCTCGGGCAGCAGCATGACAAGCACCGAATACCTCAATGACAACATCAACCACCTGCTGACGGAGGACGGATATGTGAAGCGCGACAACGTTTTCGACTTCACGCAGGGCAACATGGCTCTGTCTTGGGAGCCAAACGCCAACAACCTGTTCACAATCAACGCTGACGTACAGCACATCGCCGGCGAACAGCTAATCAACTCGACAACCACAATGGAAAGCCGCGACAGCTCTCCGCAGTGGAGCTTCAAAACAGACACGGATGGCGGCATCAACACGACATCGCTCACCACAAACGTTTCATACCAACATTCGTTCAACCGCCCTGACCACACGCTGGTCGGCAGCTTCCAGTACAACCTGAAGCATTTTCGGCTGAATTTATTCCAAGACAAGTACGACTACATGGGAATGGACATGGCAGACAACACCACGCTCCAAGACATGAACACCAACAACAATGAGTACACAGTCCAAGTGGACTATCACAACAGGCTGAACGACAAGCACACGATTGAGACAGGAGCGAAACTGCTGCTGACAGACAACCGCAACGAGTCATGCCTGCTCACAGGAGCAGACCGCAACAGCCTCGCCGAGAGCAAGGACGACTATGTAGACATGAAGCAATACCGCAACATCGGTGCGGCATACGGAGCATACACAGGCACATTCGGCAAAGTAACGGCTGTTGCCGGGCTGAGATACGAATACACGCACCTCGGTGTTGACTTCTACTCTGCAGGACGCGAGGACTTCTACTCTGCAGGACGCGAGGACTTCTCGTCACGCCTCCACGACATCGTGCCAAACGCCTCCCTCTCCTACTCCTTCTCCCCGGCATCCGTGCTGCGTGTTGCATACAATATGCGCATATCCCGCCCATCTATCGAGCAGCTGAACCCGTACCAGCTCTCGCTGACACAAAACACCGTGCGTCAGGGCAACCCCGACCTGACCTCGCAGCGCAGCAACAACGTGTCGCTGGGTTATTCATCGTATGCCGGCAACTTCTCGTACAGCCTCCGACTGGAATACGCCAACATCAGCGACCTAATCAGCGAATACTCATACCTGAAAGACGGCATCATCTACCAGACAAGCATGAACATAGGCCGCAAGCAGGAGACATCGCTAAACGCCTTCATCAACTGGAACATTACCCCGCGCATGGCTGCGAGCATAAACGGCACTGTGGCATACAGCGACTTCGATGTCAAGCCGATGAACCTCTACAACTCAGGCTGGCGCGGCGACTTCAACGCCAACTGGAGCTATACAATGCCTTGGAACATGCGCGTAAACGCATACGGCGGAATGGCATCCAACCAGCCTAATCTGCAAGGCAACTATGGCGGCTGGCACTACTACGGACTGGGACTCAGCCAGGACTTCCTGAAGGACAAGTCGCTGACGCTCGCAGCATACGCGACAAACGTGCTGGAGAAACACACCTACTGGTCATACACCACAACGACCGAAGACATCAAGACAACAGGCAAGTACGGACGGCAAAGCTGGGCTGTAGGCATGTCGCTGACATGGAACTTCGGCAACCTGCGCCAGGACGTGAAGCGCGTGAACAGCACGATAGACAACGACGATTCGGTCAAAAGCGGAAATCAGGGAGGAGGACTTTTATGAGCGACGAATCGAACATCCGCGCACAGATGCGCAAAGGTGTGCTGGAATACTACATACTGCTGCTACTGTCAAACGGCAAGGCCTATTCGTCAGACATAATAGACCGACTGAAAAAGGCTCACCTGATAGTGGTGGAAGGGACATTGTACACCCTGCTCAACCGCATGCGACGTGAGGGAAAACTCGACTACCAGTGGCAGGAATCGACACAAGGACCGCCGCGAAAGTACTACTTCATCACCGATGAGGGACGCAGAACACGCGATATAATGTCCGATGCATGGGACGAAATATGCAACGTAGTAACACACCTGAAAGAACTAAGCAACGATGAACAAAACAGTTAACATAAACCTCGGAAACCGGGCATTCACGATAGACGATGATGCCTACGAACTCCTCGGCCAGTATCTCGAAACAATCAAGCATGTCTACCGCAACCAGCCAGATGCTGAAGAACTTGCCAAAGACATAGAGTCCCGCGCAGCAGAACTGCTGGAACAGAAACTCGCGTCAGGCAACTCCATAATCACGCTCGACATGGTCAAAAGCGTCATTGACCAGATAGGCCAGCCGCAAGATTTTGAGGACGACATGGCCATGGACGATGCGGAAAACATTGATAACCAATCCGGAGCAACGGGAAACCAGGACTCTCAAAGCACAGGCTCAGGCACTTGTCCTCCGCCTCCATTTCCTACTGACAACATCCACGTCAAAAAGAGGTTCTTCCGCGACCCATCCAACAAGCGCCTCGGCGGCGTATGCTCTGGCATCGCAGCATACCTGAACGCCGACCCGACATGGATACGCCTTGCTGTGGTATGCCTGTGTTTCCTCTCCTTCTACACCGCTGCCGTTGTTTATCTGGCGCTTTGGATAATAATCCCGGAAGCGCAGACAGCACTCGAGCGAATGCAGATGAACGGCGAAAACCCCACATTCGACAATATCGGGAAGACCGTAAAAGGGATGTTCAAAGGGTCAGACAGAAGCGTCCCGCCGCCCATCCCGAATGGCGAGAAATCCGGCGGCAAGCGTTTTGCCGACACCCTAAGCCAAATTTGCGCCGTGATTGCGAAAGTCATTCTTATTCTCATCGGCATAATATGCGCCCCTGTAGTCCTCGGCCTTTTCATCATTCTCATAATCCTGATTTCGGTGTTGGCAGCCACCGGCATATTCGGTCTTGAACTGCCGGGGTATTTAGAATCGTCCGGAGAGGGAAGCTTGCTGCTGTTCACAGCAATCGGGTTGGTAATTGCAGTCGGAATACCACTCTTCTCACTCCTCTACACTATCTTTGCCGGCTCTCGCCGCATGTCCCGCCCCTTCCGTGTTTCGCTGCTCACTGCATGGGTTATCGGACTGGTACTGGCAGTCGGCGGCATAATCGCAATCGGAAACACACACACAGTCAAACATCTAATAACAGACGAAGACGAGTACGTCATGCCTGTTACTGATACGGACAGTGTCCGCGACACACTGCCTCGCGACAGCATCACTGCAGCTCACAGCCAACAAGACAAGAAATAAAGTTTGAGTTCTCATATCAGGGCGGTGCGCTTATTTTGAATCAATTCAAATAAGCGCACTCTCTGTTTTCCTTTGATATACTTGCATCCACGGCGGCTGCCGATACTGGCCACAAACTATATGCATGACAGTAACCCGTTGAATACTCGCATATTACACATTCATAAAACATCACACATCGCGATGCCTTAAATATAAGATTACAACAGGCTGAATATCAGCGGCATTACAACATACTCCAAAAATCAAAGAGGAACGTCGTTTTTTTATCTGATATTTTTTTTGCAATTTTGTAGTTCCAAATCGACCGGTTTCGGCTGGTCACAGAGCCGACATTATGAACGAGAACTTCCAGGAGTTGTGGAACGGATGCCTCGAAATCATCCACGACAACATAGGCGATGAAAAGTTTGACACATGGTTCAAGTGTGCCAAAGCAGTTTCATATAATGATGATGTGCTTACGTTGGAGCTGCCTTCAATGTTCTACAAGGAACAGTATGAGGGGGTATACTACGAAATACTGCGAATGTCGCTTCAGCGCAAGTTCGGCAAGGAGGTTAAACTGGTTTATAATGTCGCAATGGTGGGAGGCGATACCGCATCAGTGGTACACATCCCCAGCACACGTCAGTCAAGCATTGCCGTCAACAAGAGCTTTACCTCGGCGCAAAGGCCGGCATCCCCTTTTGCCAACGTGCAGTATGCGGACGTTGACCCGCAGCTCAACCCGGCATACAACTTCGACAATTACTGCGTGGGACAGAGCAATCACCTCCCCTTCGTGACAGCCGAGTTCATAGCCAACCACCCGGAAAAGACTGATTTCAACCCGTTCTTCCTGTATGGAGAAGTCGGCGTGGGCAAGACCCACCTCATACAGGCCATAGGATTGCGCATCAAGGAAACTCGCCCTAACAGCCGCGTGCTTTATGTGACGTACCGTGAGTTCCAAAACCAGTGCAGCACTGCGTATATGCAGCACAAAGTGCCTGATTTCATACGCTGGTATGAGAACATCGACGTTTTGCTGATAGACGACCTTCAGGAAATCTCGGGCAAAGACGGCACGATGAATGTCCTCTTCCCGATATTCAACCACCTCCACCAGCATGGCAAACACCTGATTTTCACCAGCGACCGTGCGCCGGTAGATTTGGACGGCGTTACCGACCGCCTGATAGACCGCTTCAAATGGGGCGTGGTGGCTGAAATGAAGAAGCCTGACCTGCAGCTGCGCAAAGCCATACTGAAATCAAAGGCTGAACACAACGGTCTTGACCTGCCGCAAGAGGTCATAGACGTTATTGCAGACAATGCCGACGGCTCTGTGCGACAGCTCGAGGGCATCGTGATGGGGCTCATAACCACCTCCATTGCAAGAAGAGTCCCAATCGACGCAGACCTCGCCCGCGAGGTGATGCAGCACACGGTCAAGGTGCAGCGGCACACCATAAACTTCGACATGATAGTCGAGGCCACTGCCGGTTTCTATCACCTGAACCCGGATGTCATTTTCTCAAAGAGCCGCGTGCGCGACATTGCCGATGCCCGGCAGATGATAATGTACCTGGCACACAAGCACACCAAGCTGTCGTCGCCTGCTATCGGAGCGAAGCTGAACCGCCGTCACGCCACCGTCCTGCATGGTATCAGCGCCATTGCTGACCGCATACCATTCTGCAAAGATCTGTCAGCAGCTTTGGAAGCAATCGAAGCAGACCTCAAGAGAATGTGACAGCTTTTCAGCAGGGCAATAAACCTACTGTTTCGCGCGTTTTCTCATAATACAACGGCATCACGTTGCGCGTGCTTTCAGGCAGTGCAATGCGGTGCGCGGTGCGGCGGCGCTGCACGTTGGTTTATACAGCATTGACCATGACATCATCTACATTACTGAAATATGCTATGGCTGCGGCGGCACTGCTGCCGGCGGCACATCTGTTCGCGGCTGTTTCATTCTCTGGCTCGCAGAGGGAAATTATCGAAATAGCCCCTGACAAGAACTCCGGCCTCGAAAACATTTTCGTAGTCTACGACACGTCTGCGGTATCCATGACCTATACTGCGGCCTCGAGCAGTGTGACATGGTACAGGTACAGCAACCTCGGCGGCGGGTTTGCAGAGGAAATAAGCGGTATTTCCCGCTCAGGCAATGAATATACACTCGCAAATGTCGAGGGCGACATGGGCTATATCATAGACGACGGCACAGACCGCCATTGCTTCTGGGTGGTCAACTACCTGCCCCATACGCTCGAACTGCACAGCGCAGCTCCAGCAGCGGAACAGCAATGCGAAAACACAGCCATTGTCGTCAACGGTTCAGGCGACGCAATACACTACTACAGCGTGACCGGACAACAGCGCACCGTTGACAGGCAGATTGAAGTGAAATACGACACACAGGTTTGGAACGAAGACAACACACAGTACGAACAGCAAGAGGCCGTCAAGTCGTTTGAATACCTGCGTTCCGAACTCTCCATAACTCCGCCGGTATATTGCCGCACATACTTCCATGTATCAGGCGACCGCTTCCTGCGGCAATGGGGCATGGCGCAGGAAGTAGAGTCTGAACTGTTTGAACCCAAAGCTATCGAGGTATACACCACGGCAGAACAGCAGCAGGACAGCGAGGGTGACGAGGACAAGAAATCAAACCAGATAAGTGCCGGCGATACTGGCCTCGGCGGCTCTGCCCCGGCTGAAATATCATTCCGCTCATATACAACGGACGGAGCCATCCACCACGAATGGCAGATGGCAAACGACATGGAGTTTGAAGACATCACATACCGCATTACAGACCGTGACCTCGACTACACGTTCATGCAGCAGGGGACTGTTTACGTCAGGTATGTGGGCAGCAACAGCGACGGCTCGTGCGAGCAGTACGGCGACACGTATACGGTCACGATAGGCGACAGCGAGCTGAAATGCCCAAACGCATTCTCCCCTGGCGCAAGCGAGGGTGTCAATGACGAATGGAAGGTCAGCTACCGCTCCATAATCGATTTCGAGTGCTGGATATTCGACCGCTACGGCAACGAGATTTTCCACTTCACCGACCCCGAACAGGGCTGGGACGGCAAACGAAACGGCAAACTCGTGAAGAGCGGCGTATACTACTATGTCATCAATGCCACCGGCGCAGACGGCAAGAAGTACAAGAAATCTGGCGACATAAACATCCTACGCTACAAAACATACGGCAACGGGCAGTCTGCCGAGGAATGACATACCCTCGTCTGCTCACACGGAGATGACAGACGCTAAAAAGCACATATCCAATGGAATATGATCTGATGCCGTCCGACGCCGTGCAGGTGTACGGGGCAAGAGTGCATAACCTGAAAAACATCGATGTCACCATACCCCACGGCAAACTGTGCGTGGTGACGGGACTTAGCGGCTGCGGCAAGTCATCGCTTGCCTTCGACACCATTTTCGCCGAAGGCCAACGCCGCTATATAGAGACGTTCTCCTCATACGCCCGAAATATGCTCGGCTCGCTGCAACGTCCGGACGTTGACAAGATTACAGGCCTCAGCCCGGTCATCAGCATCGAGCAGAAGACCGTCAACAAGAATCCGCGAAGCACCGTAGGCACGACCACGGAAATATACGACTTCTTCCGACTCCTGTATGCCCGCATGGGCGAAGCACGCAGCTACAAGACCGGACGGCCAATGGTCAAATACACCCGCGAGAAGATTGTTGACCTGATTGCCGGCAGATACACGGGACGCAAGATATACATACTCGCGCCGCTCGTCAGAAACCGCAAGGGACACTACAAGGAACTGTTTGAGACCATGCGCAAAAAGGGCTACCTCTACGTGCGCATCGACGGCTCACTCACAGAGCTGACATACGGCATGAAGGTAGACCGATACCGCAACCACTCTATCGAGCTGGTGGTAGACAGACTGCGTGCCAACGACAGCGATCTGGCACGGCTGAAAGAATCAGTCGGCAACGCCCTCAACATCGGCGAGCGGCAGATGATGATATATGACGTGGACAATGACGAGACACGCCATTACAGCCAGATGCTAATGGACGACGAGAGCGGAATATCATACCCCGAACCCGCTCCGCATAACTTTTCTTTCAACTCTCCGCAAGGAGCTTGTCCCCGCTGCAAAGGCATCGGCACTGTCAACATAATCGACGAGGAGAAGATTATGCCCGACAAGGGCAAGAGCATAAAGGGGGGAGGCATCGTGCCGCTCGGCAAATACAAAAACAGCCTGATATTCTTGCATATAGAAGCTATCTGCAAGGCATACGGCGCAACCCTTGACACCCCCCTCGATAAATTGCCGCAGGAGGCCATCGACGACATCATGAACGGCTCGGACATACGCCTCGACCTAAAAAACACGTCCATGCCAGGCACTTACGGCTCTCTATCCTACGATGGGCTGGTCAAGTATATAGAGATGCAACAGGACGACGACGCTGGGCGAGAGGCAAACAAATGGAGCGGCCAGTTCTTCTCGCGCAAGGTATGCCCAGAATGCAACGGCTCAAGGCTGAACAAGATTGCCCTGCAATTTTTCATAGACAACAAGACAATCCACGATGTGGCGACAATGGATATTGCGTCGCTGTACGAGTGGACGCTCGGGCTTGAAGACCGCCTTGACCAGGCCCGGCGGCAAGTAGCAGCCGAAATCCTGAAGGAGATACGCAAGCGGCTCAAATTCCTCATAGACATAGGTCTAGACTATATGTCACTCAGCCGCGCAAGCGCGACGCTCAGCGGCGGCGAGAGCCAGCGCATACGCCTTGCCACACAGATCGGCTCGCAGCTCGTCAACGTCCTGTATGTACTCGACGAACCCTCTATCGGCCTGCACCAGCGCGACAACATGAAGCTGATAGACAGCCTAAGACAGCTGCGCGACAACGGCAACTCCATAATAGTGGTGGAACACGACCGCGACATCATGCTCAATGCCGACTATGTCATCGACATAGGCCCTGGCGCTGGCGTACACGGCGGCGAGGTGGTATTCTCCGGCACACCGGCCGACATGATGTTGTCACACACTTTGACAGCCGATTACCTGAACGGCACACGCAAGATTGAAGTCCCCGCAACCCGAAGACCCGGCAACGGCAAGCATATAGTCATAAACGGAGCGTGCGGTCACAACCTGAAAAACGTGACGCTCAAGCTGCCCCTCGGGCGGTTCGTGTGCTTCACAGGCGTAAGCGGCAGCGGCAAGTCCTCGCTCGTCGAGGGCACCCTCTACCCTATCATAAACCGCAAGCTGTACCGCTCTTCACTCGAGCCGCTCCCGTATGAAAGCATCGAGGGACTGGAACACATAGACAAAATCGTTACCGTAGACCAGTCGCCGCTCGGCCGCTCACCTCGTTCCAACCCGGCAACATACACCGGCGTTTTCACAGCCATACGCAACCTATTTGTGGCCCTGCCGGAAGCGAAGCTGCGCGGCTACAAGCCAGGCCGCTTCTCGTTCAACATCTCCGGCGGCAGATGCGAGGCATGCAAGGGCAACGGCTACAAGACTATCGAAATGAACTTCCTGCCCGACGTGCTTGTACCTTGCGACCAGTGCCGTGGCAAACGGTACAACCGCGAGACGCTCGAGGTGCGATACAAGGGGAAATCGATAGCAGACGTACTCGACATGACCGTTGACCAGGCGGTGGACTTCTTTGCCAACGTTCCTGCCATAGTCGGCAAAATCAAGGTGCTGAAAGAGATAGGCCTCGGCTACATCAAGCTCGGGCAGCCGTCAAGTACCCTAAGCGGCGGCGAAAACCAGCGCGTCAAACTTGCCACCGAACTTGCACGGCGCGACACCGGCAAGACGCTCTTCATACTCGACGAGCCGACTACCGGTCTGCACTTTGAGGACATCCGCGTGCTGATGACTGTCATTGACCGCTTAGCAGACAAAGGGAATACCGTCGTGGTAATAGAACACAATATGGACGTAATCAAATGCGCCGACTACATTATCGATATGGGTCCTGAAGGCGGTCGTGACGGGGGCAGGATAATTGCCGAAGGAACACCCGAGGAGATTGCCGCAACAGACACCTACACCGCACGTTTCCTCCGCGATGAACTCCGCCGCTGACCGGTCACACGTTTTTCGTTTGTGAAATTCATCGGATTGTGCTAAATTTGCAGGTTATTAGGACAGCACACACACACGAAGTACATACACAATATGAAGACAAACGTAGCTGTGTTCTTCGGAGGACGCTCCGTGGAGCATGAAATATCGGTGATTTCAGCCTTGCAAGCTATCAACGCTTTCGACAAGGACAAGTATAACATCATACCCATCTACATCTCCAAGGGTGGACGCTGGTATACCGGCGACTGTCTGCTCACCATCGCCAACTATAAGGATCTTAAGGCTTTGACTGACAAGGCAACAGAGGTGTTCATGCGACCTGAATACGGCGATTTCAACCTGTATGAGGCCAAGGCTTCAGGCTTCATGAAGAAGCAGAAAATTGTGGCTGAAATACATGTCGTCATACCCGTGCTGCACGGCACAAACTGCGAGGACGGCGTGTTCGAGGGACTGCTGGAAACTATCGGCATCCCCTTCGCCGGATGTAACACGCTGTCAAGTGCCAACGGCATGGACAAGATTACAATGAAGATGATTCTGCGCGAGTGCGGCATCCCCGTGGTGGACTACGCATGGTGTACCGACAAGCAGTGGCTGCGTGACCGCGATGCGATAATCGCTGATGTGGAAAGCCGTCTCGGATACCCTGTGATAGTCAAGCCCGCCAACCTCGGCTCGAGTGTCGGCATCGGCAAGGCTGCCAACCGCGAGCAGCTGGTTGAGCGCATCGACAACGCCGCCCGCTTCTCTCAGCGCATCATCATCGAACACATGATCGAGCAGCTCAAGGAGATAAACTGCTCCGTACTCGGCGATGCCGACGAGCATAAGTCGTCAGTATGCGAAGAGCCTATCAAGACAGGCGACATCCTAAGCTATGAGGACAAGTACATGGGCGGCTCAAAGTCTGCCAAAGGCATGCAAGCCAGTGACAAGCGCATCCCGGCTGACCTCCCTGCGGAAATAAGCGAAAGAATACAGCATCTGGCTGGCGAGACTTTCCGAGTATTGTCATGCCACGGCGTGAGCCGCGTAGACGTGATGATTGACGAAAAGGACAATTCAGTCTATGTCAACGAAATAAACACCATTCCAGGATCGCTGTCATTCTACCTGTGGGAAGCATCAGGACTGTCATTCTCCGGTCTTATGGACACCCTCGTGCAGCTGGCTCTGCGCCGCAAGCGCGAGACTGACCGTAAGACATTCAGCTATGACCATAACATCTTCGCCCTCGGACCCGGACTGAAAGGTGGCAAGATGATGAAGAAGTGACCGACACACGACCAACACATTTGAAAACCCAAGACACGAACTGTATATGAGCAAATTCAAGGAATACAACAGTCAGCTCAACCTGCCCGAGGTTAACCGGGAAATGCTGCATCAGTGGGACGAATGTTCACTGTTTGAGCGCAGCATGAGCGAGCGCGAAGGCGGCAAGTCCTTCGTCTTTTTTGAGGGACCTCCGTCCGCAAACGGCATGCCGGGCATACACCACGTCATGGCACGCACAATCAAGGATATTTTCTGCCGCTACAAGACTATGCAGGGCTATCAGGTCAAGCGCAAAGCTGGTTGGGACACCCACGGCCTGCCTGTAGAACTCGGTGTGGAAAAGACACTCGGCATTACTAAGGAGGACATCGGCAAGAAGATTTCCGTAGACGAATACAATGCAGCCTGCCGCCGCGAGGTGATGAAATACACCAAGGAATGGACTGACCTGACGCACCGCATGGGTTACTGGGTTGACCTTGACAACCCGTACATCACATACGACAGCCGCTACATCGAGTCCGTATGGTGGCTGCTACGCCAACTCTATGACAAAGGCTACCTATACAAGGGGTATACCATACAGCCGTACTCCCCCGCCGCCGGCACAGGCCTCAGTTCCCACGAGCTGAATCAGCCCGGATGTTACCGCGATGTCAAGGACACGACGGCAACAGTCCTGTTTGAGATTGTGGACGCTCCCGAGTCAATGTCAGGCTGGGGCAAGCCCTGCTTCATGGCCTGGACAACAACGCCGTGGACACTCCCCTCAAACACGGCCCTGTGTGTCGGACCGAAGTTTGAATACGTAGCCCTGCGCACATACAACCCCTATACCGGCGACAAAATTACCGTCATGATAGCCGAGCCGCTCGTCAAAAGCTATTTCAAGGCAGACGGCGAAAAGTCCGACATCGACAGCTTCAAGCCGGGCGACAAGGTTGTCCCCTACCGCATCGTGGCTCGTTTCAAAGGTACAGACCTCATCGGCATGCGTTACCGCCAGCTGATGCCTTGGGTGAAGCCAGCGGAGAAGTGCGGCATCAACGCGGCCGACTTTGTTAACGCGGCCGCCGAGAAGCACCCGGAAAAGGTGTTCGCAGTCGGCACTGACCGTTTCGTGGAAATGTCAGACGAGGCATTCCGTGTAATCCCCGGCGACTATGTTTCCGTAGACGACGGTACGGGTATCGTGCACATTGCGCCTACATTCGGTGCAGACGATGCCAAGGTGGCACGCGACGCCGGCATCCCCGGACTGTTCATGGTGACACCGCGCGGCGAGACACGACCTATGGTTGACCTGCGTGGACGCTATTACCTGACGGACGAGCTTGCTCCCGTCTTCGTGGAAAAATGCGTTGACATGAATAAGTACAGCCGTCATGCAGGCCAGTATGTCAAAAACGCTTACGACCCGCGTTTCAACCCCAACGGCAAATACGACGAAGAGGCCGCTGCTAAGGCAGAAGACCTCAACATCGAACTGGCTCTGGAGCTGAAAAAAGGTGGCGACGCTTTCCGCATCGAGAAACAGACACACAATTACCCGCATTGCTGGCGTACTGACAAACCCGTGCTGTACTACCCGCTTGACAGCTGGTTCATACGCACCACTGCAGCACGCGACCGCCTAATCGAGCTGAACAACGAGATACTCTGGAAACCGGCATCAACTGGCTCCGGTCGCTTCGGCAAGTGGCTCGAAAACCTCCAGGACTGGAATCTCTCCCGCAGCCGCTACTGGGGCACTCCCCTGCCGATATGGCGCACAGAGGACGGCACAGAGGAGATCTGCATCGGCTCTTATCAGGAACTATATGACGAAATAGAGAAAGCCGTAGCAGCCGGCGTAATGACCTCCAACCCGCTCAAGGAAAAAGGGTTTGTGCCAGGTGTGTTTACAGCCGAAAACTACAGCAACATCGACGTTCACCGCCCGTATGCTGACTATATCATGCTCGTGTCGCCGTCCGGAAAACCCATGAAGCGAGAGACTGACCTCATCGACGTGTGGTTCGACTCCGGCGCAATGCCTTACGCACAAATACATTACCCGTTCGAAAACAAGGAGGCATTTGACAAAGGCGAAGTATACCCCGCAGACTTCATCGCCGAGGGCGTTGACCAAACTCGCGGCTGGTTCTTCACCCTGCACGCGATTGCCGGCATGGTATTCGACACCAAGTCATACAAAGCCGTCATATCCAACGGCCTTGTACTCGACAAGCATGGCGACAAAATGTCTAAGCGCAAAGGCAATGCTGTTGACCCGTTTGTCACCCTCGACAAATACGGTTCTGACCCTGTGCGCTGGTACATGATCGAGAACTCGTCGCCGTGGGAAAACCTCAAGTTTGACGAGGAAGGTGTGAAGGAAGTTTCGCGCAAACTCTTTGCCACCATCTACAACACCTACAAGTTCTTCGCCATATACGCCAATGTAGACGGTTTTGTCGGCAGTGAGCCGGAAGTCGCCTTCGACCGCCGTCCCGAGATAGACCGCTGGATTCTGTCGCTGCTCAACTCCCTCATAGCGGAGGTGCAGAAAGACCTGGATGAGTATGAACCCACCAAGGCTGCCCGCGCAATATCAGCATTTGTCGACGACAACCTCAGCAACTGGTATGTGCGCCTGAACCGCAAGCGTTTCTGGGCAGGCAAAATGACAGAGGACAAGCTGTCTGCATACCAGACACTCTACTCCTGCCTGAAGACGATTGCCCTGCTCATGGCTCCATTCACACCGTTCTACGCAGACCGCCTGTACAGCGACCTTATGGCACCTGTTACTGACAAGGAATATACACCTGTGCATCTGGCTCTCTTCCCGAAAGCCGATACATCGCTCATCGATGCCGACTTGGAACGCCGCATGAACCTGGCACAGGCTATCACCTCAAACGTGCTGGCCCTGCGCCGCAAGGTCAACATAAAGGTACGTCAGCCGCTGCAGACGCTTCTTATACCAGTTACCTCGCAGCGTCAGCGTGCAGACGTGGAGGCTATCGCCGACATCGTTAAGGCCGAAGTCAACGTCAAGGAAATCAAGATAGTTGACAACGAGCAGAGCGGACTTGTCAAGCGTGTGAAAGCCGACTTCAAGAAACTCGGCCCGCGCTACGGCAAGATAATGAAAGCCCTGGGCAAAGCCATCTCCGAAATGCCGCAGACTGACATTGCACAGCTCGAAGCCGACGGCAAGTTCACATTCGCTCAGCTCGACGGTGCGCCCGTAGTCACGCTCGACGACGTGGAAATCATAGCTGAGGATGTTCCCGGATGGCTTGTCACCAACGACAGCTCGCTGACCGTGGCTCTCGACATCTCGCTCACCCCCGAACTCATCAACGAGGGCATGGCTCGCGAAATCGTAAAGCGCATACAGAACATCCGCAAGGGCAACCAGTATGAAATCACCGACAAGGTGGATGTGACACTGACACGCGATGCCGCCATCGAGGGTGCTGTCAACGAGTTCAGCAGCTACATCTCATCGCAAGTACTCGCCTCCTCGCTTACGTTGGCAGACGCTATAGATGATGCAGATGCAATGCCTCTCGAAATCGAAGGCATTGACGCTAAAGTTCTTGTCCGCAAGAGCAATAGCTGATTTCCTCACATAAAGTCTCATATAACGTCAAGGCGCAGCTCGCAATGAGCTGCGCCTTGATGCGTTAGCTATTATGGTACACTACAGCAAATCGGAGGGAGCAACCACCAATTGCTCCAAGCTTATGCCACGTTGCTTCAGGTACTTTTTCATCGAGGACACATTGTAGTCCTTCACCTTTCTGAGTTTGCAGAGGGTTATGCCGTTGTCCAAATACACCTTGTACACCAATTCCGAACAGTACATCTTGGCATCGCTCCACTTGAACTGTGTGTCGTAAGGCTTGTTCAGGTACTTGCTCACATTGACTTTGAAGTTGCGGATTGTGCATTTTCTCACTTTGTACTTACCTGAACGCCCCTTGGCAATCCATTTGTTGAGGGGCGTAAGCTGCACTGTTTTCGACGCTTCCAGCACGTAATCCTTATTTTTCACTTTGACTATTACGCCACAATGCGTGTACGCGGAATTAGTAGCCAACGCGATGTATTTAGACTGGGACGACTTGGACGTCTGGAAAACGATATCCCCTTGATTCAGGCAGTACCCATTCACGAAAGGGAACAATATCACCATTGCGATGATAAGCAATCTATTCAATAACTCATCTCAATTTAGTCCTTTTGAAAATGAACCCTTGAACAGCCGTTGCCAGAACGTTTTCTTCTTCTCGCGGCGTATGTGGATGTTGATTTCAGGGGTTTCTCTGTTGAAAAAAATTATGTGTGTGCGGAACACGAAAGCAACATACTTGTCAAACTCGACAACCGCCATGATGCTGCGTTTCAGGAAGCGGCGGAAGAAGTTGCTTTCCTCAAGGCTGTCCACAAATATCTCCGTATCCGTCTCCCGGATTTTGTGCTTCTCCGACAGCAATCCAACGAAGTGATGCAGACGCGAGTCCAAATCACTCATACGGCGTCTGCTGTATGCCTTGTACATTTCATATATAACAGTTTCAGTAATCATGACGACCTAATTTATCAGCAAAACACATTATTTGCAGATATAGTTCGCGGCATACGCCCATGAAATGACCTACTGCGCAGGAGAAACGAATGCAGCTTCACACACCTTGTCAACAATGATATTCAACGCGGTCTTGTCGCAGCCTTTTTCTGCCAACTGCTCATAATCATCCTTGATGTTCCTCAGGAAATATTTTATTCCAGCGACCGTATCCTTAGCCAAGCTTACCGACTTGAGATACACCTCAAGGCACTTCTTGTAGTTGCCGCTCAACAGATAGGCATGCCCCAGGTTGATATAGTCCACAGGCTCCGCAACGCTGTCAATGACGCGCATATAGCTGCCTATGCTCTTCCCATAGTCGCCCAACATATACTCGCACCATGCTATTGAGCGCAACGCATTGACATTCTGCTCATTGACATACCGCATCTGATAAAACACTTTAAGTGCCTCGTCATATCGGTTCAGCTTGGTAAGGGAAATGCCTTTGCCCATAAGCAAATGCTCGTTGTCCGGCTCTTTCCGAAGTGCAGCATCGTAATACTCCACTGCATCTTCGTAAGCACCTGTACGGCGGCACAGCCCAGCCACTCGTTTGGCGAGCCACAGGCTGTCACTGTTGAACAGCTCCGCCTTGCGGTATTGAGTCAGAGCCTCGCCATACTTGCCCTGCTGCTGCAACGTGTAGCCCAGCTTCTCAAGCAATGAGGCATCCTCGCCGCCAATCTTGCCAAGCCGGCGGAACATAGCTTCTGCCTCGGGATAGTATTTCCGTTTCAGGTAGAACTCTCCTATCATCTGCACCGACTCTGCATCGTCAGTGACAGTATTGCCCATAAACGGGATTCGCCCCACAGAGAACGGCGGACAGAGCACATCCTCAAATTGGCTCTTGTCCTTGAAAAGCTTAAGGAAACGGTTAAGGTCACGTATATATCGCAATGATTCATTGGCGAATAAATTCTCAGATGCTGATGCCGACAGGGTCGCTTCCTCTATGGACTGCCGCAAAACTTCCTCCTGCTGCTGCAACTGCGAGAACATCGCATCGCGGTGCGACTGCGGCAGCTTCTCCAATGAAAACACAAATGAATACTTGTCTGAATCGCACATTGCCCCTGGCACTGACAGCAGCGACAGGATGCTTGACGGAATTGCCGATTTCATCGACAATATTTGCGTGTGGTTCTCATCGAAAGGCAGAAACCAGTTGGAGAGTTCGTTGAAGAACGCGAAGCCTTTGAGCTTGGAGAACGCGAACATCATCATGTCCGCCCCCTCACTTTGCAATTCGGAGAACTCGCGCAGCTTCTTGCCAACACCTGATTTCTCCATAAGTTCCTCCCATTCAGGGTTTCCCTCAATGTCTGTAGGCGACGAGCCGTTCTTCAGCATCGAGTCGAGTTCGGGCTTCATCTTTTGCAGAGCGGGTATGAAATCCTCCTTCATTGACTTGTTGATGCGGTCGGTATCCATAGTGCGGATTATGTCCATGATTACCGTGCGCAGACGCTTTGCGTTGTCAGGATTGTCAATCCATACGCCGAACCGCGCCGCGAGCTTGTCGTCACACGAAACACGCTTTGAATGTGCATAGGCAGCCAGAATTGCAGACATCAACGCCCGCGCCTTGATGCCGACATTGCTGCTTCTGTCGTAGATATCCATCATTGCCTCTATGCGTCCACGCTCATAGTACTTCACACAGCCGAGGAACAATGCAACTATGATATGCGAGCGGACTGCGAAGTCGGATTGCTCGTCAGAGGCAAGGCCTACCAGCTCCGTCAGGTCGTTTGCCGTGAGAGGGAATGTCGTCCATACATAGTTGAAGATATGCTTCAACAACCGCTCGCGTTCAGCCTGTTTTTCAGCATTTTGAACATCTGCAGGAAGCAAGGCAAGTTCACTCGCCACCTTGCGGTAACTTGCGATGACCGCCGGCAGCGTCTTGCTCAACAACCCCAAAGTGCGGACTTGGGAATAATACAGTTCGGGAGACTCTGCCACTTCGAGTTCGCGGCAAAAGCGGTCATAGAGAGTATTCAGATCCTCGCGTACAGTGTCGAAATACTTCTTGCGGTCTGGATCTGTACCTCCTTCCACCATGTAGTCTGCCATGTATTTGTAGACAGACTCAATGCTGCGCAGTGGTGCGTCCAACGAGGACAAACGGCTGTCCAACAGCATACAGCCGCGCAGTGACCGCATAGCGCAACCCAACCGATTGCGAGTTATGTTCTTTCTCGCTTCCTCCAATGCGGAGCGGACTTTTGATTCAGACATATACGAATAGTTTTGGAGAGTACATATCAAAAACATCACTGACAGTTTCGCGACAATGTAGGGACGCGGCGTGCTGCGTCCGCAGCCAAGTCATTGTCTCTTACCATTTTGCGTGCTACTTTGGCGGACACGGCACGCCGTGTCCCTACATTGACCCAATACGTAGCGCAAATGAATTTCCGGTACACTCTCTCGTGTTTCAATTAACTGCGGTTGTCGCGTACAGCCAGTATTCAATGGCGGCAGCGACAACAAAGAGTATGCCAAAGACAAGGGACGCTATGCGCAGCTTGATGCCGGCAAAGGGGCTTATCTTGCCGAGTGTCAGCGACATCAGACGGCAGAACGCTGCCATGAACGCCATAAACAGGTCGCAGAACATCCACCAGTGCGTGCGCATACGGAATGTGACGACAATGACAGCCACAACTATGCCAAGCAAGAATATTGCCGCTATCTTGGTTCGGAAAAATGATTTCATCGGTTCAGGTTGAAATGTTTGGTTGATACTGTATTACGGTGTCTACCGTACTAATTTTACGCCGTAGGTTCGGCCTGACTTGCACACTATCAGAGCCAGGTAGAAGCCCGTCGGTTCGGCGATGAGTTCAAAATGGGGAGATGTCGTGTTCTTGTATGTATATTGCCTTACCATTGCGCCGCCGAGGTTGTACAGGCGCACCAGTGCGGCTTCTTCCGGCAAATCCACCGTATAAAAGCCCGAGCCATGTGTATGCAAAACCGGTTCTGTCACCATCCCAGCCTCTTCTATAGCGCGTTGGCGTTGCTGCTCAGCTGCCTTGGTCTCGGCTATGAAGTCATCATAAAAGCGGAAAGGTGTTTCCTCCTGCTGCACTTCCGGCAGACCAATCGGGTTTGAGAGGACTGCCAACTGACCGTCACTCAAGTATTCCGTGGCAAACAGGCGGAAATACGAGCCGTCTGGAACATCGGCATTAACGATGAAGTAGTCCCCTTTTCGGCCAGTCACGGTGACTGCCGAAATGTCCTTGCCGTTGTCAAACCCGAGTGCAACGTTTCCGTTGCGCGTGAGTTCGTCAGCCACCATCTCCGACCACTGCGAGGGAGAATATATCTCCGACAGCTGGTCGTCGTTGTCAGGGTCGCCGTCCAGGCGTGCTATCATGTCCTCCGCCTCGCTGCTTGTGTACTTGACATTGTACTTGTCTGTGCGGGCATTGAGCAGGTTGCCAATGTAATGCGGCAGGTCGCCCCATGCGGCGATAGCCTCGTATGGCACGCGGTCGTCATAGCGGATAAGCTCGATGTCGCGTGCGTAGGAGGTCAATATGTTCTTGGTGTCGTCGCTGACAGCGTTGGCGTCAAACTTTCCGCTGGTGCTGTATGCGAGTATCGGGAACGCCTTGTTTTCAGCCGATATTATCACATATCCGCCCGAAGGATGGTTGTAGACATAGAACGGCACGAACAGACGTTGTGTGGTCAGCTTGCGGCCGTTGTACACCATTGTCGGCTCTACCATGTACTGGCCGTTAGCTGCGTTGAAGAACTGTGAGGCTATGGCTTTTGCCTGCGGCTGGGTCACAGTCTCTGCCGCCGCTGGCGCATAGGCTGCGACTGCCGCAAATGCGGCAACTGCCCAATTTATGACGGATGCTCTCATATAAGACATAACGCTATAGTTCCCAATTTATTAATACTCATCATCTGAATAATTCGTTTAAGCCGTCTACCGTTTACTCCCCCTTCTCGTAGCGGGCATAAATGGCTGCGCCTTTACGCTTGGCTTTGGCGATGTCATCGGGATTTTTCGGGTTGACACCGTAGCGCGACAGCGGCGGTATGACTACTTTCGTGCCGGGGCGTATCTTGTCGGGATGCCCGAGCGACTTGTTCGCCTCGTATATGTACGGCCACAGGTGGTAGCTGCCGTAATGCTCTTTCGCCATTGTGGTCAGATAGCGCGTCTTGGTTATGGTGTCATATACCGGCTCGTCCGAGGGCTTCGTGTCTGCCACTTTAGCCTTTTCCTCCTTTGCAGCAACCTTGTCGCTGGCGGCGGTTTTTGCAGCCTCACTGTTCGCAGCGACGCTGTCAGTTGCAGCTGGCGTTACAGGCTTTGCTTGCGGCTGCGGTGCGGCTGCTATGCTGTCGTTCTTGGCCACTGTCGTAGTATCGGATGCTTTGCTGCCGTTGAAATATCCGCTGAAGTACAGCCACGCGCCGCCGGCAATGACAATGGCAAGCATACTTGTCAGAATGCCCACTACAAAGCCGTTGCCGAAAGTACGTTGGCGGCGATGCCGGCGCACGGGGGCTTCCTCCTCTATATCCTCTTCTTCTGAACCTTCCGCAACCACTTCTTCCTCAGCCGGCTCTTCCACAACCTCTGTCGGTTCGTTTGGCTCTGTCTGTGTCGGTTGCGGCTCATCTTCGTCCTCTATGACGTATGAAGTCTGCGCATCCTCGTCCGGGCTGGTATGCGGCTCTGGAGTTCCCTGCTGCTCCGCCTCGGCACTTGTATCGGCATCAGGAGTGTCAGTATCTGCCGCAGCTTCAGGCTCTGCCTCTGTAGGCGCGTCGGGAGTCCAATCTGTGAGCGGCAAGTCTGTTTCCGCCTTTTCCGCAGATGCCGGTTGCGCAGTGTCCTGCGTAGCTTCCTCCTCTTCCGGTTCGGGTTCTGCTGCCGCGTTATCCACGGCATCTGCTGTCGGCTCGTCAGCGTCAATGGGGGTACTGTCGTCGCTTTCCGCATCAGCCAGCATCTCATCGGTCACACTGTCAGCAAGTTCCACAGTCTCAAAAGCCTCGAATGGCTCGTTGATAAGAGCCGCAAGTGTCTTGGCGGCAACGAATGTCACGCGGTTGTGTCCGGCAATCTCGATTTCGTTGCCGGTATTGACATCCACGCTTTTCCTTGCCTCTATCTCAGTCAACTTGAATGTTCCCAAATCCTTGATTTTCACGCTCTCCTGATTGATGAGCGCATCGCTGACAGCGGTAAACAGACCTTTGAGGAATGTCTCGCACTGACGCTTGGAAACACCTGTCTTGTCTGAAAGCAGGTTGACGAGTTCGGGAAGGGTGATTTTGTTATTCATGCCTCGGAAGTGGAAGATGACGATATTATCGCAAATGCTTGAGCATCACGAGTTCTTGATTTTTTGCTTCAGCAGGGCTGACGGACGGAATGACATGGTGATTTTGGGCGGCACGAGCATCCGCTTGCCCGACGAGGGGTGTACGGTCACACGTTCCTGCTTCTTCTTGGCCTCGAAGCTGCCGAAGCCGGGTATCGCGATGCTGTTCAGCTGCGAACACTGCTCACCCACTATCTCCACAAAGGCAGACAGCAGTTCAGCCACCTGACCCCGATTCGAATCGAGGTTTGCCGCGAGAGTATCAACAAGAGCTTTATTATCCATATCAATCCATTGAGTAACTGACAAATCGCCCTGCCGCACGGATAGCCGCACGGCGGCGCGAAACGCTTATCAGAGCAAAGTTACTAAAAAAGTCAGTACCGCGCAAATTCCGTCCATGCGGCGAAGCGGGGTTACAGCATCACAAGCGTGTAATCGTCGGCATCAAGCACACCGATGAGGGTCAGCTCTGCTACCAGTCTTTTGAGGGCTTCTTCCGACCCTGCGCACTGCACCAGCTCGTCGATTACGTCCTTGTCAAAGTCCACAGCCGATTTTTCTGCCGTCTTCAGGAGCTGCGAATTGCCCGATTGGCTCTTGTATTCCTCCGCCAGTTCCTCGCCGTATTCGCGCACTCGCGAGAGTTCATACATCATCAGCACGTAATGCGATAGCGCGTCGCTGGCTGCGAACACCACAGAGGACGGACTGGTGCGGAACGTGCCGCAGCGGAAGCCGGCTTCTTCTAATGGGTCTTTGCAACTCACGAGCCTCGGAGGCCTGCTGAAGTCTGCCAGCCGCGTGAAGCTGTGTTCCAGCCGCCCGGTAGCGCGGTCGTAGTGGAACACCACGCTGTCACCGTATGCCATCCAGCGGCACTCCTCGTCACTCACGCGCCATGCCACCGCTATTGTGGCGCACGACCCTTCGTTGTAGTACTTGTTCAGGAAAATGCCGTCGCCGCGCTTCGCCACCTCCTCATGCTCGTTGTAGAACGGCTCCCAGATGCCGTCCACCCACCCGTCGAGTTCAGCAAATGAGCATATCGGCTTCTCCTTGGGCAGATGCTCGATGAGGTAGCGCGACCATTCATCGGCAAACAGTCCGCACCCGCCCGCGCCGTCAGAAACCGCAATGCAGCGGTCTGCAGCGCAAAACGCATCCTCGTTTATCCCCGTGTCGTTCAGCTTGGCTATGCTTGCTCCCCTGCTCATCTTCCGTGCGAGTTATTATATGGACTGGCAAACCAGCATGCTCGACAGCGTGCCTATCTTCATCATCTTTACCAGCCGCTCCATGCCGGTGTTCACGCCCATAGCGCGGTAGCGTATGTCCGTATGCTTGTCGCCGAATATAGAGCGTATCTGCTCGTTGTAGTTCAGCGGCAACAGGCTTGAGAAGCTGTACAGCTTCTCGCCGTAACGGTTGCCGTTCAGTTCGCTCACAGCCGCCGGGAACACCACCGACTCCGCCTGTCCCGGCACGACATGGATGTTGAACAGCAGCACGTTGCCATCGTTGGTAAACATCGACTTCAGCTGGTTGGCAAGCTGCATCATCTGCTCGTCGGTCGCGCCATTGTACTCGCCGTCGGTTATGTTGATGATAGTCGGCGGATAGCAGTCCTGGTCGTGGTGCTGCTTCATCCAGTCCGTGAGGAGGCTCTCGGCGCGGCGCAACGCCTTGTCGAGGCGCGTCCAGCTGCCGTCGTGGCGGGCGGTCATCCACTGCTTCTTCTCCACCTCCTTGACGCTGACGCCCTTGCGCGTGCGCACCTCCTCGCGCACCGTCACCTTGCGGTACGGATTGTCGCGTATCTCCTCCGGGGTGACGAAATCGCGCCCCTCCAGGCTGCCGTTCCACGCGCTGTAAGCCTCCTGGCCGTAGCCTATCATCGCTATGTCGAAATAGTGGCGCGTCTCGTTGTTCTTCACGCAACGCTCCACCAGCTCGTTTATCTGCGCGTTCACTATTCGCGCCACAGCCTCCGACAGGGTCATATCCTCGCCGCCGTATGTGGTGACGCGCCGCATCGACACGCTCTGGTCAACGAGGAATATGAACGCCGTGGGATGCTCGCGATCCACACGCGCCGTATACGCATTCTTGCTCTGCAGCAGCTGCGGGTCGTTGGGGACAGGAATGCCAAAATTGCCGATGTTCAGTATGTATTTCAGTGGTATGCTGCCCTTTACCAGCACTTCAGCCTGAAAGAACGGCTGCTCGTCCACGTCGAGGTCGAAATGCTTGTTCGCTTTGACCGTATCGAAATGTATCCGCTTGAAATCGTCGATGCCGCTGCCCAACTGCACACCGCTGCGCGTTGCGTTGCGGTCGGCGAACTTCGTTGTTTCCTCGTAAATGACAGCCGGGTCAACCTCCAGAATAACCGGGTTGGAGATGCGTCCCTCGCTCATAGCCGCATACATCATCGGGTGATGCGGCGTGAAACACAGCCGCACATACTCGCCAAGGCCGGCACGCTCGTCGAGCGACCACGACACAGAGCCGGCACCGCCGCCACCCGGCTTCGGAATGGCAATGCCCTGCCGCTCGCAATCCTTCCACGAAATCAGCCCACCATTCTTGATGATGCTCTCAAGGTTGTCACGGTCCGTAAAATGATACAGCTTTGTAATCTTGTGCTGCTCAAGCACCCGCTTGAACTCCGACCAATCACCTCTCTTTTCCATACTCCTATGTATTTGAATGTTTGCTAAAAGGGCAAAAAGGCATCATAGCCAAAACGCCTTTTTATTTCATTTACCGTTTCATCAATCAGCGAATCACACCCACAAAAAGCGCCATTATCAATGCTTTTCACACTATTGGGTATAGTGACTGACACTAATGATTCGCAAGACCCAAAAGACCTGTAGCCAATGCTGGTCATACTGTCGGGGATTGTAATGCTCGTCAATGATAAACAGTCCTCAAAAGTTCCGTTGCCAATGCTCATCACATTGTCGGGAATTGTAATGCTCGTCAGCCTTGAACACCCAGAAAAAGCATGGTCGCCTATGCTTGTCACACTATCGGGAATTGTAATGCTCGTCAGCTTTGAACACCCAGAAAAAGCCCAGTCGCCGATGCTCGTAACACTGTCAGGAATTACGTATGATCTCGCTTTATGTTGTCTGAACGCAATTATTTTGTCCTTGTTTTTGCTGAACAACACACCGTCCTCGTATGTGAAATATGGAGACTTAATAATCAGTTCTCCAGACCACCCATAGAATGGATTCCCTTTCATTTCCCTTACAGATGTAGGTATTGTGACGCTTGTCAGCGATGAACAACCCCCAAAAACTCCTTCGCCAATGCTTGTAATGCTGTTGGGGATTGAGATGCTTGCCAGAGATGAACACCACTCAAAAGCACTGTCGCCGATACTCGTCACATTGTCGGGAATTGTGATGCTTGTCAACGATGAACATTCTCTAAAAGCACCATAGCCGATGCTCGTCACACTGTTAGGGATAATGATGCTCGCCAATGATGAACATCCACTAAAAGCACCATTGCCGATGTTCGTCACGCGACTGGGTATCGTTATGCTCGTCAGCGACTCACATCCCCTAAAAACAGAGTTGCCGATGCTTGTGACACCGTCGGGGATCGCGACGCTCGCCAACGACAAACACAGATCAAAAGCTCTGCTGCCTATACTTGTCACACTATCGGTAATTATGATACTTTCAAACAAAGTACAACCATAAAAGGCAGAATTACAAATAACCTCAGTTCCATTTTTTACAATATAATTACCACAGACTGATCCTCCTTTAACAGGCAAAGAAGTCCCCCTTTCCTCATCTGTAATCCATACCACAGACTCCGGGGCTTTGAGGAGGCGGAGGCCGTCGGGGCTGTATTTTACGCCGCGTTCGTCGGTGATGGCTGCGGCGAGGTCGGCTTCGGTGACATCAGTGCGGAGGATTTC